>NZ_ATVB01000001.1 GCF_000420505.1 Alloscardovia omnicolens DSM 21503
TCTACCAAGTCACGCTTCACGAACCACCCCAGGACTCCTACACACCGCAATAATAACCAGATAAGCCCAACCACAACCAAAACCCCACGAAAACCCCAAAAGACAGATTAAACCACGTCTTCTAAGAATATTTATTTGCTCAGGAATTGACATGAATAGTTTATGCATCTGACGCATCATCTCCCCTTATTCACAAAGGGCTACAACATAATGTGTAGCCCTTTGTGAATCGAACAATGTCCGACTTCATCACATGCAAAAGCGTATCAAAAATATTCGTTCAAAAAGAAATTAATCTTTGATGAGTATCACGGGTTGTACCTTTTCCAGCATCCTCCCCTCCTCGCGCTACCATCAAAACCATGCAGATAATCCATGTTGACAGCCTAGAAGATAAGCGTTTACACGCCTACATCAATTTAACCGAAGTTCAGCTGCGTAATCGTTTAGAGCCAGATGAGGGTATCTTTATTGCAGAAAGTCCTAAAGTTATTGATCGAGCTTTAGCAGCCGACCGCGAGCCGCTTTCCTTCCTTGTCGAGGAGGCATGGCTCGAAGGCATGCGTTCAACTTTTGAGCTAGTCGATGCTCGCTGGGGCATGAATATTCCCGTTTTTGTGGCTTCTGAAGCTTTACTTAAACAATTGACTGGCTACCGTTTACACCGTGGCGCTATGTGTGCGATGCGTCGCTGGGAGTTGCCAAGTGTTTCTGATATTTGTGCGCATGCTCGGCGAGTAGCTGTTATGGAAAATATTGTTGACTTTACAAATGTTGGTGCTCTCATGCGTTCAGCAGCTGCTTTAGGTGTTGATGCTGTGCTCGCTACCCCATCATGTTTAGATCCGTTATATAGGCGTGCTATCCGGGTATCTATGGGAACTGTTTTTCAAGTTCCTTGGACGCGCATTGGCGGAGATAATCGTAAGAATTGGCCAAATCCCTCTATTGAGGAGCTTAAAGATTTAGATTTTACTACTGTTGCTATGGCTTTGACCGATGATTCTATAAGCATGCAAGAATTATCGGCACGTATACATAGCGCGCCTGAAGATCCGCAACATATTGAAAAAGTTGCTTTGATTTTTGGTACTGAAGGTGACGGATTGAGCCGATATACTTTAGCTGCCACAGATCTTACAGTAAAAATTCCTATGAGTCACGGTGTAGATAGTTTGAATGTAGCAGCTTCAAGTGCGGTAGCATTTTACGCAACCATGTAAAAAAATAAAGCCGAGACCTGTGCCTCGGCTTTATTCATGTCTTTAGTTTTCGTGGACGGAGTAAGGAGTATCTGGATTTTCTCCAATATAATCATCTTGGTCCACAACAGCTCCGGTGAGCTTACCGAGATTCTTCAAACCGTGGTAAACAATCAAAGCTGCAAAAGAGCCGATAGCGATACCATTGAAGCTCACGCCTTGAACTGCGAAGGTAAAGTTTGCAATACCCACAATCATGACTACTGCTGCCACCATCATGTTTACGGTCTTACCAAAGTCAACCTTGTTTTCTACCCAAATGCGCACACCGAGCATACCAATCATGCCGTAAAGCAATGTGGTTACGCCGCCAAGAACGCCGGTTGGAATTGTGTTAATAATAGCGCCAAACTTAGGGCACAAGCTCAAGATAAGAGCGAATCCTGCAGCAAACCAGTATGCCAATGTGGAATATACCTTCGTTGCTGCCATAACGCCAATATTTTCTGCGTATGTTGTGGTACCGGAACCGCCACCCAAACCGGCGAGCATAGTACCCAAACCATCAGCAAACAATGAGCGACCAATCTGTGGATCATAGTCTCGACCAGTCATCAAGGACACAGACTTTACGTGACCAATATTCTCAGCAATAAGCACTAATACTACTGGCAGGAACATAAGCAAAATGGAGAAATCAACTTCAGGAGTATGGAATTTAGGTAGACCAATCCACGCTGCTTCTTTTACCGGTTGGAAGTCAACTTGCTGACGTACAACAGCATAAATATAACCAATCAAAACGCCGAGCAAAATATTCAAGCGACCAAGCATACCCTTAAACAAAACTGCGCACAGCATAACAGCAAGCAGAGTTACGAGAGCAGTATCTGGAGCGCTCTTAAAGTTATTCCATGCTGAAGGAGCTAAATTAAAGCCAATAATCGCTACAATAGCACCATTGACCACAGGAGGCATGATTTTATCAATCCATGCAGAGCCTGCGAAGTGCACGATAGCACCAACAAGGGCTAAAGCTAAACCTGTGCATAAAATACCAAAGCTAGCTACGCCCAAACCTTTATGAGCAGTAGTTACCGCAGCAATAGGTGCTATAAAACCAAACGAGCTACCTAAATAACTAGGTAGCTTGTTGTTATTAATAAGAAGAAATAGTGCAGTCGACAATGCGGTGAAGAACAATGTTGTCGATGGATCAAAACCCGTCAAAATTGGAACGAGGAATGTTGCACCAAACATTGCAATCACATGCTGAGCACCTACGCTCATTGTACGAATAATAGTTAAACGTTCTTCAGGCTCAATTACTTCGCCTGGAGCAATATGTTTTCCATCTCCATGGAGTTGCCATGTGAAATTCAACGACATAATCTCTCAATCTTTCTCTCAAAAAAGCGCTCCCAATCAGCTCAAGCATTATGTTATTAGCCTAAGCTCACTAGGAGCGTCTTTACTACATCGTTGAGATTTTATTGTAGCGCGAGCATGAGAATTTATGCGTATGCACGCGGTAAATTATTGAGATTAAAGCCCAGAGCGGCGAGTTGCGCTGCGCCTTCTTCTGTAATCATGTCCACATTCCATGCAGGTGTCCACGTCCAATCAACACGGAATTCCTCTACTAATCCAGCAAGAACAGCAGCACATTCATCTTCAATAAGATCGGTTAATGGGCATGCTGGTGTGGTAAGCGTCATAGTTAAAATAGCTCGGCCGAGTTCATCGATTTCAATGCCATAGACTAAACCGAGATCAACAACATCCACACCCAGTTCAGGATCAGTAACCTGATGGAGAGCTTCCTTTACATCTTTAGCCGTTACCCTACCGATTTCATCAATGAATGTTAAGGTAACGCCTTTAAATTCCTCTGTGTTTTGTGCCTCAGTCATTTGGGATGCCTCCTTGACCTGAGCTTTTTTATATGATTCTTCTAGCATACCTGCTGAGGAAGGATTCTGGGCAATTTGTTGTGCAAGCTGTGAGTCATCAAAAACACGTGACACTGCATCAAGAATACTGCCCGAAGGTTGTGGAACCAGATTGTTGGCTGCCATAATCTTGTTTCTCCCTGATTTTATTGATTGATATGAGTGAGCGCTTGAGCGGCTGAATCTTTAAGACCTTCCCATCCTAAAAGAGCGCATTTAATACGCATCGGATAGCGCGATACGCCTTGAAAAACTATGGCATCGTCGAGCGATTCGATTTCTTCTTCATTTTCTAGACCTGCTCCACGTGATTCCATGAGTTTATGGAAGGTTCGGAACAATTCCATAGCCTCGTCGAGAGTTTTTCCAGCAACCAGATCATACATAATAGATAGGCTTGCTTGAGAAATAGAGCATCCTTGTCCGTCCCACATAAGTTTTTCAATGCGGATAGGTTCGCCGTTTTTTCCATTCGTAAGCTCTACCCACACAGTTACTTCATCTCCACAGGTTGGATTGAATTGATGAGATTGTGCTGTAACGCAATACTCATGTTCTGCACTCAAAGTTGCATGTGCTACAGCATTATCTGATTTTTCTGCGTCAGCACTGGTAATGTCCGCTGCAAACTTCTGCTTACCATGAGGCGCTTTCGATGCTTCGAGAATAACCTCTTGATACATCTGTTCCAGCTCAGCATTACTCATTGACTCGAACATACAACTCCTCGTTTAGCGGTGGAAGAAACCGTATACTTCTGCAACAGCTTCTAAAAGACGGTCAATATCCTCATGCGTATTGTACACGCCTAGAGACACACGGTTAGACGCATACACGCCGAAATGACGGTGAATTGGTTGAGCACAGTGGTGTCCCACACGAATAGCAATACCGCGAGAATCAATAAACTGCCCCACATCATGAGGATGAACATCGTCAATCTCAAACGCTACTGTGCCTATGCGATCTGTTGTATCTGTTGGTCCTAAAATACGCACATGGTCAATATCTTGAATCTGCATAAGGTGTTCTACAAGCTCATGTTCATGTGCGGCTAGGTTTTCCATACCTAAGTCCATCATCCAGTTAGCAGCAACTCCTGATGCCACAACTTGAGCAACCGGCTGTGTACCCGCTTCAAATTTAGCTGGAGGAGCCATATATTGTGCCGGCTTATCTAACCATGCAAGCTCCACCATAGACCCTCCGAAATTCATCGGAGGTAGTTTTTCGAGCATCTCGCGTTTGCCATAGAGGAAACCAACACCTGTAGGTCCATACATTTTATGCGCGCTAAAAGCGGCAAAATCAACATCAAGTTCATGTACATCGATAGGAAGATGAGGAACGCTTTGGCAGGCGTCGAGTACAACTATTGCACCAACTTCATGCGCCCTACGCACAATAGCTGGAATATCGGTGGTAGCTCCCGTCACATTCGATATATGAGTAACAGCCACTATTTTCGTATGCTCAGTAATAACACGTGCAAGAGATTCAGAAGTAGTAACAATGCGTCCTGAATCATCTAAATCAAAGAAGTCTAAACGCGCACCTGTTCTACGAGCAAGCTCTTGGAAAGGTAAAAGAACTGAATGATGTTCTGCTCGAGAAGTTACAATGCTATCTGAAGGTCCTACAGCAAAAGGTTCTATACCGTCATGACTGGCATGATCAAAAGCATTAGCAAGCATATTCAGGCCAGCGGTTGCTCCCCCAGTTACAACGATTTCATCAGAACCTTCTCCATAATGCGCACCGATTAAACGTGCCACTGCGTAGCGGCCGTTTTCGTATTCATCCGTGCTCAATGATGCTAATTCGTGTGCACCGCGGTGAACGCCTGCATTAATTGTGCTGTAAAACGCGGATTCAGCATTAATAACAGCCTGAGGTTTTTGAGAAGTAGCGCCAGAATCTAAGTACACTAACGGATATCCATGCACTTCCTGTGTGAGAAGAGGGAATTGAGAACGAATAGTGTTGCTATTAAATGACATGGATAACTCCTCATAACGTACGTAAAAATAACAATACAGCTTATGACAACGTTATGAGGAACATCGCCATAAGCTGAACAGTCTCTGGGTGTTTATGCCTGAGCAGACTCGGTTGTACCTTCTGGAAGATACTTGTCGTAACCGTGCTCTTCCAAATAATCAGCCAGTTCAGGACCTGCTGTTTCTACAATATGACCATCGGCAAATACATGCACAATATCTGGCTTAATGTACTTGAGAATACGGGTGTAATGGGTCACCATCATAATGCCTAAACCTGTATTATCTTTTGCACGGTTCACGCCTTCAGACACAATGCGCAAAGCATCCACATCCAAACCAGAATCTGTTTCGTCTAAAATAGCGAACTTCGGCTTAAGTAGTTCAAGCTGGAGAACTTCTGCACGCTTCTTCTCACCGCCAGAAAATCCTTCGTTCACAGAACGAGTAGCGAACTTGGGATCCATACGAAGGTTCTTCATCGCTGCGTTAAGATCCTTGGTCCACTGGCGAATAGCTGGTGCTTCACCATCAATAGCGGTTTTAGCAGTGCGTAAGAAGTTAGTCATTGCCACGCCTGGAACCTCTACTGGATACTGCATAGCCAGGAACAAGCCTGCCTGTGCACGCTCATCTGGAGTCATTGGCAAAATATCAACGCCATCGAGCAGAACTTCACCAGAATCTACTTCATACTTAGGATGACCAGCTAAGGTATATGCCAAAGTGGATTTACCGGAACCGTTTGGTCCCATAATAGCGTGAGTTTCGTTGGAATTAATCGTTAGGTTAACGCCTTTAAGGATCTGCTTGCGACCCTCGTTTGTCTCCACGGATGCGTGAAGATCTTTAATTTCAATAACAGACATGATTACCTTTCAAGACGGGCGTGAACAGTGTTCATTAAGTGCTCGGAAATCGCTGGAATATCGATTTGTTCAATCAATTCGTTGAAGAAGCCCGCAACCACAAGTTTTTGTGCTTCTTTCTCTGGAATACCGCGGCTCATAAGGTAGAACAGCTCTTCATCATCAAAACGTCCTACCGAGCTGGCATGTCCGGCGCCCACAATATTTCCATTTTCAATTTCCAAATTTGGTTCCGAATCTGCAATAGCGCCCGGCACCAAAATCAAGTTTCTGTTTAACTCGTAGGAATCTGTCCCTGGAGCAGTTGGCTCAATCAAAGCATTACCCACCCACGTGGAGTGTGCATCCTTGCCTGACAAAGCTCCCTTATAAATAACGCGAGACTTGCATTCAGGATGGTTATGTACCACCATAGTGCGATGCTCAATGTGCTCACCAGATTCAGAGAAGTAGATGCCAAGCATGGTTAAATCACCTTGCTCACCACCGAAATCCTGATCCATACGAATGCGAACCACATCGCCACCGAGGGTAACAACACTGTGACGCAAGGTAGCAGCTTTACCCACATGAATACGATGATTACCCACATGCTTAGACTTATCAGACCATTCATGAATAAATGTGGTCGATACTTCAGAGAAATCACCAGTAGAAATCTCCACACCTTCAGCGATATGTGCATCACCAAAGTGCTCCACAACCACGTCAGCATGCACATTGGCAGCAGTGGTAATCACTAAATGGAAACTATCTAAATCAAAGCTGGAGCTCGTAATCTTGAGCAAAACTGGCACAGCAGTATCTTCAGCAACATGCAAATGCACAGCGTTGTTGCCAGTATTCCATTCAACAGCAGAAACACGGTCATTCGGCTTAGACACGGTACCTGCAGGAGCCTGGCTCTTGCTGATAGTTTCAAGAGTAACCGATGCAGGAGCTTCAGACCCATCAATCGAACTGAGTTCATAGCTCAGCTGCTGAGCTGGTTCAAAAATCTCTGCAAACTCAGCGATGCGCTCGACTGGGGTAAAACGCCAATCTTCCTGCTTGCGCGTTGGCACAGCAAAATCAACAACCTCAAAAGAGCGAGGGTTGCGGTCTGCGCTCGACGGCATTGCTGCAGGAATCGCATACGGATTATTGGGGTCTGCAACAGGAATCTGAATTTCTTTACGTGTGTCCACTATCCCACCGATCCTTCCATCTGCAGCTCGACCAAACGGTTCAGCTCCAAAGCGTATTCCATAGGAAGCTCACGCGAAATTGGTTCGACGAAGCCGCGCACAATCATGCCCATAGCTTCCTTCTCCTCAATACCGCGGCTCATAAGATAGAACAGCTGATCTTCGGATACCTTCGACACGGTTGCTTCGTGCGCCATCGACACATCGTCTTCGCGCACATCCACGTGTGGATAGGTGTCGGAACGAGAGAAATCGTCTACGAGCAAAGCATCGCACACAACGTTGGAGCTCGAACCTTCGGCGCCCTTCACAATCTTGACCAAACCGCGATAAGCAGAGCGACCACCGCCGCGCGAAATAGACTTCGCAACAATCGTGGAACTGGTATGAGGTGCCAGGTGAATCATCTTCGCACCTGTATCTTGGTACTGTCCCTTACCAGCAAAGCCCAAAGACATGGTTTCTGCCTTGGCATAAGGTTCTGCCAAAATACATGCCGGATACTTCATGGTGGCCTTGGAACCGATATTTCCATCCACCCATTCCATGGTGCCTCCTTCGCGCACGTACGCACGCTGGGTAACCAGGTTGTACACGTTATTCGACCAGTTCTGCACCGTGGTGTAGCGCACGCGAGCATGCTTTTCTACAATAATTTCCACGATGGCAGCATGCAACGAATCCTCAGAATAGATAGGAGCCGTACAGCCTTCTACATAATGCACGTAGGAGCCTTCGTCGGCAATAATAAGCGTGCGTTCGAACTGACCCATAGCAGGAGTATTAATACGGAAGTACGCCTGCAGAGGAATTTCTACATGCACACCCTTTGGCACGTATACGAAGGAACCACCCGACCATGCTGCGGTATTCAACGCGCCAAACTTATTGTCTTCTGGAGAAACAACCGTACCGAAATACTTCTTTACGAGGTCTGGGTATTCGCGCACTGCCGTATCGGTATCGACGAAAATAACGCCCTGGGCAGCCAAATCGTCGCGAATGGAGTTGTAGATAACTTCTGATTCGTACTGTGCTGCCACGCCAGAGACCAGACGATTCTTTTCTGCTTCTGGAATACCTAAACGATCGTATGTGGTGCGGATATCGTCGGGAAGCTCTTCCCAGCTCTTCGCCTGCTTTTCAATAGGCTTCACATAGTACTTAAAATCGTCGGCATCAAAACCAGATAAGTCGACTCCCCAATCTGGCATTGGCTTGTCTACGAAAGCTTTATAGCCTCGCAAACGCATCTCCAGCATCCAATCAGGTTCACCCTTGTCTGCCGAAATTTCTCGAACAACGTTCTCATCAATACCCTTTTTAGCAGCTTTACCTGCTTCGTCAGAGTCATGCCAACCGTAGCTGTATTCACCAAACTGAGAAATCAGCTCGTCATCTTGCTGAAGTTTCTCTGTGTTTACACCACCGCGGGCATCGATGTATTTATTCATCTCTACATCTTCGTGAGACACGCGTCACCTCCTTAAAACATCCTCTAAGTTCCCATTGTACGGGCGTTGAGAAGTCTTTTTCTTATAAGCGAACACAAAGCGCCACAGATGTGACAATACTCACAACCGTGGCGCTTGGCTCGTTCGAACACTTAAGAACACTTAATTAAGCGTTCTTATGCTTGCGATCTACGGCAGCCTTCACCAAACCAGCGAACAGTGGGTGTGGCTTGGTTGGGCGGCTCTTAAACTCTGGGTGTGCCTGTGTACCAATATAGAATGGGTGCACATCCTGAGGAAGCTCAACGAATTCTGCAAGCTGACCGTCTGGGCTCGAACCGCAAATAGACAAGCCCGCAGCTTCGAGTTCTGGCTTAATAGCTACAGCAACCTCATAACGATGGCGGTGACGTTCGGTAACCTTCGTAGAACCGTACAGATCTGCAGCCAAAGACTTCTCCTTAAGCACTGCAGGATAGGATCCCAAACGCATGGTGTGACCCATATCTCCGTGACCGGACACAATATCCTTTTGCTCTTCCATCGTAGCGATTACTGGATGCGTGGTGCCATCTTCGAATTCCGAAGAGTTCGCATCAGCATAACCCAAAACGTTGCGAGCGTACTCAATAACCATAGACTGCATGCCCAAGCAGATACCCAGTGCAGGCAGCTTATTTTCACGCGCGTAACGCAATGCGTTAATCTTGCCTTCAATACCGCGAATACCGAAACCACCTGGAATAACAATACCGTCCAAGTTACTTAAGTAGCGCTGTGCACCCTCGTCGGTTTCGCAATTATCGGCAGAAATCCACTCAATCTTGGCACGCACATAGTTGCCGAAACCACCAGCTTTAATAGCCTCAGTAACCGATAAGTATGCATCTGGCAAATCAATGTACTTGCCAATAATACCGATGGTAATTTCGTCCTTTGGATGGTGCACCCGGTCGAGCAGGTCTCCCCATTCAGCCCAATCAACGTCGCCACACTTAAGCTCCAAATGCTCGACAACATAGGAATCGAGACCTTCGGTGTGCAACATGGTTGGGATTTCGTAGATGCTTGGCACATCCACACAGTTGACCACTGCGTTTTCTGCCACATCGCACATCAAGGAAATCTTGTCTTTAATACCCTGGTTGAGTGGACGATCGGAACGCAACACCAGAGCATCTGGGCGAATACCCAACTGACGCAACATCATTACAGAATGCTGAGTTGGCTTGGTCTTGAGCTCATGAGCGGAGGCAATCCATGGTACCAAAGAGACGTGCACGAACATACAGTTTGTTGGACCAAGCTCAGTGCGCACTTCACGTGCTGCTTCCAAGAATGGCTGCGACTCAATATCGCCAACCGTGCCACCAATTTCGGTAATAATAACGTCCACATCGTCGCCAGCCTGGGAACGCATACGTTCCTTAATCTCGTTGGTAATATGTGGAATCACCTGCACGCACTGACCCAAATATTCTCCGGCGCGTTCCTTACGCAACACGTTCTGGTAAATCTGACCTGTGGTCACATTAGCACTCTGACTTAAAGGAACATCCAAGAAACGCTCGTAGTGACCAATATCCAAATCAGTTTCCGCACCATCTTCAGTAACATATACTTCACCGTGCTGGAACGGATTCATGGTACCTGGATCTACATTGATATATGGATCCAACTTCTGCTGAAGAACGCTTAAACCACGGCTACGTAATAAGCGCCCCAATGAGGAAGCTGTAAGACCTTTACCAAGAGAAGAAACAACGCCACCAGTGACGAAAATATGCTTTGTAATATGCTCAGAATTATTGCCATGTTCATTAACCATGGGATTCAAGTGTATCAGTTTCACATGACGAATTCAAAGCCTAAACACGCTGCAACTTTTCAGCATACTTTCATTCTCTGTTCAATAGACAATAAGTTTATATTATGCTCGTTTAGATTTTACTTTCAGCAGTAAAAAAATCATTTAATCGCGTATTTTAACCATTCACTCTCATCATTTTTTGCTATATTGTAGAGCTTTAAGAAAACGTTCAATCGTAGTCTGTGTTGCACAACTACTCATAAAATCAACTGAATCTACGCGAGGACATACATATGCCAGAAAAATAGCAAAGAAAGTCTCTGCTACTGAGCTTTTCTATGATCTCGTTTTTGTCTACGCCGTATCTCAAATAACTGAGATTTTTGAACCTTTACGTCACCATGCCGTCACATGGATAACGGTCTTACTATATATCACAGTCTTTATTAGCTTCATTGGATCATGGAATATTCAAAATATTTATTTTAATCGTTTCGGCGAGCACAATCTGAAAGATATTATTTCTATGACTGTGCTGCAAATGCGTCTTCTGCTTTTATGGGACATTACGCAACCTCTGAATCTTTCGAAGACTTTAAGCTCTTTTCCTTTGGATTAATTGCTTTATCAGTTATCCATATTGCTCAATATGCTTTTATTGCCTATTCTTGTGCGCACACCCCTGATGCGCAGGTGAGTTTAGTCCTCCTAAAAATGCTTGCTATGCGTCTTGCTGGGCTAGTTATTGGCACAGCTATAGGCGGCATTGCAGGAGTTATTATTGTATGCATATCGGTTACGATTTTCTTAATCTATCCACTCATTATGAATAACCGTGTTTCCATCGTGCCGATTAATGCTCCGCATCTTATTGAACGTTTAGGATTATTAACTATTATTACGCTGGGTGAGCTTCTGGTAGGCATTTCGCTCTATTTCGATGTGAAATCTTTCTCCATTGTTAATGTGCTTAGTTATCTGATTATTGTGAACCTCTTTGTGTTCTATTTTTGCTGAATTTGACCATGCTATAGATGAAGAAGGAGATGGTCGTAAAGCAACAATTATGGTACATTTTCATTACTTGATTTGGTTCGGCATTAATCTCGTGACGATTGCTTATGATTACATAAATATTGCGCATCCACGTAGCGCGCATATGTTTTTGATTAGTGGAGTCGGTCTGTTTTATATTGGCGTGCTACTACATACGATTTTTAATAAGAAAATCCATCGTCTCGATCGCGTAACCTCTGTTTCAATTGTCATAACCATTATTGCAGGAGAAATTATTGGTTTTATTTTTATCGATAGTATTCCGATAAGCACAAGTGTTCTACTGATTACAGGAATTATTGCCGATGCAATTTTTACGCGATTCAACTTTGCAAGACGTATCTAATAGCTGCGACTAACAGGTTGTATAGTGAGGAGTTCCGTTACAGCAGAATTCCTCACTACCACTCCCCAGAGAGTGTCAGGGTTTTTGTGTAGGCGGTGGGTTGCCCTATGGTGAGTTATTTTTCAGGGTCTTGAGGCTGTTCGCAATGAGGTCGTACTTGACCTTAGGCTATCTTGGTTCATCGCACAGTTAATCAAAAAAGGCTAGCCGATATACTGTGCACACCATAACCTTTCGTCTTTCTCGTACAGCACACACGACCATAAGAAGTATTACTCTTGATTTAAGAGTGCTACATGGCAACAAACCTCTCCCAGTCAGACTGCGTTGAACACGTCATGTCTGGGGGCACACGAATCCACTAAAACCCCACGGAGAAGCCTGACACGCCCGCTCCCCAACTTTATCGATACTATATCGATAAAGCTTTATCCAACTGGTCAATCATCTCTTCAGTCGTATCCCAGCCCGTCACCATACGCACAATATAGCGCCCATTACGAGGAGCCTCCCATAAACTCACCTGAGCTACTGCGCTTAACGCTTCAAACTGCTTTTTATTCATCACAAAAAACTGTTGATTCGTGGAGCTAATCAAATACTCTTCAAAACCATGAGAACGCATAACACCTACCAGACGTTGTGCCAACTCATCTGCCTGAGTTCCGATGCGCTCATACAAGCTATCGGTAAATAGTGCGTCGAACTGTACTCCCATAGCACGCCCTTGAGCAAGTAGAGCGCCATGCTGCTTCATTTGAGTAATAAAATGTGCCGGAGAGCTACCACGCTCACCACGCCCTGCAGGGAAAATAACCGCTTCACCTAGCAGCGCTCCAGCTTTTGTCCCGCCCGCATAAAAAGCGTCAGCTATCTGCGCCAACTGAGTCAAACTGAGATGCTCACTTGCAGAGCCAAGCGCATACGCTAAACGAGCGCCATCAATAAACAAGCACATATTGAACTCATCACAAATAGCACGAATCTCATGCAACTGGTCAGCGCTATACAGCGTGCCGTATTCCGATGGATAGCTCAAATACACCATGCCTGGAAAAACCATATGCTCATGATTAGGATCATCATAAAAGTTACGTGCTAACGAGCGAACATCGTTCGGATCCATCAAACCGTTTTCGCTTGGCACAGTCAAAACTTTATGCCCGCAAAACTCAATAGCACCTGCTTCATGCACGCTCACATGACCGGTATCTGCGCTAATAACGCCTTCCCAAGCAGATAGCATGGTATCAATAACCAGCTGATTCGTTTGCGTACCACCTGTTACAAAGAAAACTTCGGCTTGCTCATCCCCTATTGCGTGACGAATACGCGCACGTGCGGATTCACTGTATTCATCTGCTCCGTAACCATCCTGAGCAGCACCATTCGTACTTACGAGAGCCTTCAAAACCTCAGGATGTGCGCCTGCATGGTAATCGTTGTGAAAAGCGAGCATATCATTCCTCAATTTAATCCTCGAGAGCATGAACAGCAGCGTCAACCGCTAACTTATATCCATAAAATCCCATGCCTGTAATAGTTCCCGTAGCAATAGGTGAAATAACAGAATGCTTACGGAAAGCTTCGCGCCCTGCAGGATTAGAAATATGCACCTCAATCAGTGGAATATGAACGTCTGTAACCTGAGCCGCAGCATCAGCTAAACCATAGGAATAATGCGTAAAAGCGGCAGGATTGAGAACAACAGGAGTTTTCTCATCAACAGCTTGATGCATCCAACCAATAACTTCTGCTTCGCTATCGCTTTGACGCACTTCTACGTCAATGCCCAGTTCCTGCCCCCACTGAGTACAAGCTGCACGCAAGTCCTCTAAAGTAGCACTACCATAGATTTCTGGCTCGCGTACCCCTAAACGACCAAGATTAGGACCATTAATCACTACAATTTTCGAAACTTCTGCCCTTTTTACCATACCGCTTCCTTTACGTCTCTATATCGTTTCTCTTGTCACACTTTGAGCGTTTAGTGTGCGTTGCGATTATTTATTATGATGGCTGCTTACTGCATGCAAGGCTTCTAAAACACTGCTTTCGCTTGGATCTTCCAAACGGCGAGCATGACCAATCTCATCGACAACTACAAAACGCAGCATATTGCCGCGTGCTTTCTTATCGCGATGCATAATTTGCAAAACAGTCTCATCATCAGGAGCGTCCCATACGGTTGGTAATCCTACTGATTCCAATATGTTGCGAGTATCGCGCACAAAATCATCATTAACAATGCCATGAATACGAGCTAACTCGGCAGCAAATACCATGCCCACTGCAACCGCTTCACCGTGACGCCATGTAAAATGTTCAATCTTTTCAATAGCATGACCCAAGGTGTGCCCATAATTTAAGAACTCGCGCAAGCCCTGCTCTTTAAGGTCTGCACTCACATGACGTTCTTTCACGCGCACGCTGCGATCAATCAGTTCAATAATCACATCCATCTCATCATCACTTATCTGTGCGGGATCAAGATTTTTGAGCATATCAGCATGTGCGCGCACAATACGAATAATCTGTGGGTCAGCAATATAGCCTGCTTTAATAACCTCACCAAGACCTTCAATAAAAATACGCTGATCGAGTGTGCGCAATGTATCAACATCAGCCAAAACGCCTGCGGGCGTGTAGAAACTACCCACGAGATTTTTACCGGCTTCCGTATTAATACCAGTTTTCCCACCGGTTGAGGCATCAACCATAGCGAGAAGCGATGTTGGGCAATTAACATAGCGAATGCCTCGTAACCATGTAGCAGCAATAAAACCAGCAACATCAGTTGCCGCACCACCACCTAAGCCAACAATGGCATCTGAGCGAGTAAAGCCAATTTCGCCCAGAGTATTCCATGCCCTGGAAACGACGGGCAAAGTTTTGCCGTGTTCTGCATCAGGAATAACGATTTCTGTAACCTCGTAGCCTGCTCGACGCAAAATAGCGCGTGCTTTATCGCTGTGTCGTTGCACTTGAGTGGTGTGAATAAGAGCCGCACGTACTGTATTTTCACCTAAAATTGCTGGTAAATGACGCATAGTTGATGTGCCAATACGCACATCATATTCAGGTTGAGCACCGCTGACGTGAATAACGTGTTCGTTGAGCATATCTATAACTGTTTGAGCTGCCTGTCGAGGAGTTTTACCATGTGTGGAAAGAACGTAACTGGCTAAATCCATATATGTGTCGTGACGCTGAGCATATAAATCCATCCACACTTTTTCTGGATTATGCGCCAGCAAAGGTCTATTTCCTGAGCGGGTTGCATGTTCAATAGCTTCATCAGCTTGTGCATTCAAATACACAACGTGCCCACCTGCCTGGGTATACATACGCAAGTTTTCTTGAGTTTCTGGGCGCATAGGAGCACCGCCGCCCAAAGAAAGAACTCCATCAAAAATAATGCGCTCACCCTTGTGTACCGCGTCAGATACATCAACAAAATCAGCAATAATATCGCGTTCTATCCCTCGGAAACGGCGCTCACCCAGCTCCTCGAAAATATCGGGAATGCGCATGCCCTCGCTGCGTTCAATCTCATCGTCTGAATCATAAAAAGATACAGACATCAGAGATGAAATTTCCTTGCCAATACGAGTTTTGCCCGAACCAGGCATACCAATAAATACTACTTGCGGAACACGCGCCATATATACTCCTCGAAACTCAACTACTGCAAATATTCAGGCCAGCTTGCCAGATATGACTCAATATTACGGCGTGTTTCTGCTACGCTATCTCCACCGAACTTTTCGATAATAAACTGTGCCAAGGTTAAACGCACCATAGCTTCAGCTACTACAGATGCAGCAGGAACTGCGGTAGCATCCGAACGCTGATGGATTGCTGTTGCTTCTTCCCCCGTGAGCACATTAACAGTGCGTAAAGCACGAGGCAAGGAAGAAATCGGCTTCATTGCTGCGCGCACACGAATAGGTTCACCGTTAGACATCGATCCTTCAATACCGCCAGCACGATTTGTTAAACGGTAAATCTTGCCATCTTCACGAGCAATTTCATCGTGTGCTTCTGAACCTAAACGGTCTGCTTCTTTGAAGCCATCACCGATTTCCACACCTTTAATGGCTTGAATACTCATCACATTAGCAGCCAAAGCAGCATCCAAGCGACGTTCGGATTCCACGTAGGTTCCTACTCCTGCAGGCACATTATAGGCAATAACTTCAATTACTCCACCAAGAGTGTTTCCTTGCTTTTTTACCTCATCAATACGCTTTTTCATACGCTCAACGGCTTCAGCATCTAAACTACGTGTGGCGGATGCGTCAAGAGCTTCTACATCTGCTGGAGTTGGCAGTGGAGCGTCTTCACTGACGTATTCACCGCCGATAGAAATAACATGAGCCACAGTTTCAATGCCAGCAACTTGCTTCAAAAAGTTCGCAGCAACCTGGCCAAGAGCTACCCGTGATGCGGTTTCGCGTGCCGAGGAACGTTCCAAAACTGGTCGAGCATCAGTAAAACCGTATTTGCGCATACCTGTTAAATCAGCGTGTCCAGGACGAGGATTGCTCAGGGCTGCGTTGCGTCCGTTGTCAGGAAGTTCTACATCGTCTGGCAGAGGATCCGCGCTCATCACTTGCGTCCATTTTGGCCATTCCGTATTACCAATTTCAATAGCAATCGGTGAACCTAAGGTTGAACCGTGACGAACACCCGTGAGCAAACGTACTTGATCTTGTTCAAATTTCATGCGTGCTCCGCGACCATATCCCAGACGTCGGCGAGCTAAAGCTTGCTGAATGTCTTCACTGGTAATATCTACGCCGCTAGGAAGACCTTCAATCATGGCAACAAGTGCCTCACCGTGAGATTCGCCTGCTGTCTGCCACCGTAACATGTATGCTCCTCGCTATCCTCGTATGGTCAGCCTTCTCGCTCAAGTAGCTGAAGTTATTCACAGCGTACCTACTTATGCACAGTATCAGTACTGTTTTTTTGTTTGGCTGAACTTTCTAGGGTATATCTTACGGAATGGACTACCTTTTATATAGCTTTTATGTGCTTCCCTGTTTACTAGGCGGACTTTTCTTAAGTATTTACGATTTTTTGGCGCGTTCAGTACCTCGTTGGGCAGTACTCAGTGCTGTGTCCATTCAGTTGATATGGTTTTATGTTTTTCTAGGCGTTACAGCTGTGCGTACTGCTTCAGTTTTTATTCTGATTGCGTGTGGCACTCAGTTCGTTTTATTCCTGATTGCTCGAGGAGGATTAGGTCTGGGAGATGTGACGGCTATTGCCGTCAGCGTATTATTTTTTGTACCGACAGGACTGAGATCTTGGGTTTTGCTGATTATTTGGTGGCTGCTCATGTCTGCTGTTCTTTTGCTTCAAATTATGTTTTTACTGCTGAGAAAGAGGAAAACCTCGATAGCGTGTGTGCCCACTCAATTTTTCTGCGCGTTACTGACCATAGCATTATATTTCTTTGCATATAACTAAGGGCACAGCTATGCCACGCCCTTAGTTAGTTTTATCGTGGATTATCTACTTCCCACTGACGAAGTTCTTTCACGTATTCCTCGAACTGAGCATCTGAATCCGTAAACTTCGTTTCACCAGTATCGAGATTGACAGTAACGAAGTACAACCAATTTCCTTCTTCAGGCTCCAGTACGGCTTTAATAGCAGAATCACCTGGATTGCCAATAGCACTTGGTGGTAATCCCTTATGAATACGCACATTATATGGATTACTTGAATCGTTCAGCTGAGCATTAGTCAGTTCTGTGCCGCGAATTCCCAAACCATAAGCCACCACAGAATCCATACCTAAACTCATATCTTGTGCTAAACGGTTTTCAATAACGCGAGATACCTTACCGTAATAATCCGACTTATTAACTTCAGCTTCCACAATTGATGCCTTAATCAGCACTGTGCGATACTGATCTTCTGTTACATTCAACGCCTTTAGTTTAGCAATGCGCTTAGCTACCATTTGGCTAATAATTTCGCGAGCAGAGCTTGCATTCTTTGCATTGTAGGTGCCTGGTTCAAACCAGCCCTCATAGTTGCCCTGAGCCACTGCAGGCAGAATGCCCGCATTAGCATCATTGAGCACAGCATCAAAATCTTCTTGAGAGAAATCTGTAATTTGCACTGCAGCTTTAATAATATCCGTATTGCGTTCACCCGGTTTGATAACAAGTGCGCCGCTAATTTGCGACGGATCAGTAATAATAGCGACTACTTGAGCGGCAGACATCTTCTTCTTTAATTCGAAAGAACCAACTTGCAATTTTTTCGATGCATCTGCAAGCTCCACAGCTTTAAGGAAAGCTCCAGCACTGCGTACAACGCCAGCGTTCACCAAATTTTTCGCTATAACTGAGGTATCATCGCCCTCGTTAATTACGAAGAGAACATTTCCTTCTCCTGGTCCTGGATAGTCAAGAGATTGAGATTCTTTTTGAACGGTGCTCTGCGTTGCGCGTTTAATAACGTTGAATACTTTATAACCGCCAAAACCTATGCCGGCAATCAAAGCCAAGATGAGAAGAAGCGCATATAAACGGCGGCGTTTCTTCTGACGAGCACGTTTACGTGCTAAACGTGCTTCACGGCGACGATGTGGTGGCAATGGAGGTGCAGAAGGATCAGATTGGATACTTATATCTGATGCAATCTGTCTCGCATTTTTTTCTTGGTCTTGATGTTCACCACCATTGGTGAACATATCGAACAAATCATTATCGTTGGTCATTGAGTTTATCTCCGCATACGAGCTCTATGATCATCTAATGCCGATTGTAACAGGATTACAGCGGCCTGACTATCAATTATTGTTCTGTGGTGACGCATCGAAATACCTGCATCAAGCAACTGATCATGAGCTGCCACAGAACTCAATCGTTCATCTTTTAATTCTATCGTTACGTCATTCAAACCATAGAGGTCGAGTTTTTTCCGTAGTGTCTGAGTCCAGCGCTTCGCTTTTTTAGCGCTTTTGCCCTCTTCCCCATTTAATTGTAGAGGATAACCGACAACAATATGATTGACATCATAGTCGTCTACACATGCAATAACATCATCAAGAACGTAAAAATAGTCTCCAGAAGCATGAATATTATCTTCTGGATGTGCCAGGAGTAAATCAGGATCGCTCAGCGCAATACCTACGCGAGCGTTTCCTAAATCTACTCCCATCCACACGTTTTTATTCGTCACGTTAAGCCTTAACGTGACTGTACTGCAGCAGTTAAATCTTCAAGTGCTGCGTCGATGCGCGATGCATCCTGACCGCCACCTTGAGCGAAATCAGGCTTACCGCCACCGCCACCGCCAAGCATCTTGGATGCATTGCGCACAAGATCTCCAGCTTTCAAACCTTTATCTCGTGCTGGGTCGTTAGTGGCCACAATAATCGATGGGCTACCAGATTCTCCTACACCAGCCAATGCAACAACAACTGGCTTGTTATCACCAATTTGTGCGCGCACATCCATTACTGCTGAACGCAAAGCATCTGTGGAGCCGAACTGGCCTACATGAGAAGCCACAACAACCACATCATCGCTTGACAAGCGGGCAGATTCCACCAAAGCAGGAATTTGTGCTTTGAGCTGTGATTCATAAAGCGCAGCAAGCTTACGATCAGATTCCTTGAGCTTATCCATCAAGCTTGCAATACGATCTGCTAACTCGTCTGGACGAGCATGCAATACGTCAGACAACTGAGATACTAAAGCATGCTCGCGAGCATGGAAATCGTAAGCTTTTTGACCTACAACTGCATCCACTCGGCGCACACCAGTACCCACAGAAGACTCACTCATCAGGGTTACAACACCAAGCTTACCCACGTGGTCTACGTGAGTACCGCCGCATAGTTCTCGGCTCCAACCATCTTCGCCAATAGATACGACGCGCACAATATCGCCGTACTTTTCACCGAACAAATGCATAGCACCCAAAGCGAGAGCATCGTCAAACTTCATCTCTTCAGTGGTTACAGACAAATTCTCACGCAATTTCTCGTTCACACGAGCTTCTACGGAATTCATTGCCTGATCTGACGGTGCCGATGCCCACTGGAAGTCAAAACGCAAACGATTTGGAGCATCTTCCGAACCGCGCTGTGTAGCCTGAGGCCCCAGTTCTTCACGCAAAGCCTTATGCACCATATGGGTAGCAGTATGAGAGCGAGCAATAGCTCCACGGCGTTCAACATCAATAGAAGCTGTAACAGAAGCATCAACAGTTAAGGTACCTTCAACCAAACGGCACTGATGAACAATCAAATCCTTAACAGGCTTTTGCACATCATCTACTTCAAGTACTGCACCGTCATCAGAAAGAATCTCACCTTGATCAGCAAGCTGACCACCAGCTTCTGCATAGAAAGGTGTGCGGTCGAGAATAACTTCAACCTGAGCAGGAGCAGTAACTGCTGGAACAGCACCTTTGCCCTCTTGGATAATGCCTAACACACGACCGCGTGCAGACATGTCTGTATATCCCAAGAAGTCGATAGGAGCTTCAAGTTCCTTCTTCACATCATCATAAACGCTCAGATCAACGTTTCCACGCTTCTTCAAAGCATCAGCACGAGCACGAGCCTTTTGCTCAGCCATCAGAGAGCGGAAGGATACCTCATCAACCTGCACACCCTGTTCAGCAGCCATTTCGAGAGTCAACTCAATCGGGAAGCCATAAGTATCGTGCAAGGAGAAAGCGTCTGCACCAGAAACGGCAGTACCATTCTTCTTTGCCTTAGACACAGCAACATCCAAAATGGTTGTACCGTTATCCAAAGTGCGGCGGAAAGCATCTTCTTCGCCGTACGCAGCGTTTTCGATGTCTGCGAAGGAGTCATTCAAGTCTGGGTAGCTTGCGCTCATTAAGCCCTTGGATACTGGCAGCAAGTGTGGAAGAACTTCCTCTTGCACACCCAAGGTCTTCATCGAACGCATAGTGCGACGCAGCAAACGACGCAAAACGTAGCCGCGGCCTTCGTTCGATGGTCGCACGCCGTCGCTCATAATCATCAAAGCAGAACGAACATGATCTGCTACAACGCGGAAACGCACGTCGTTTTCTTCGTTCTCGCCATACGTGAGGCCAGAGAGCTTCTCGGCAGCTTCGATAACTGGGAAGAGCTCATCGGTCTCATACATATTTTCCTTGCCTTGCAGCAAGTAAGCCACGCGCTCCAATCCCATGCCGGTATCGATATTCTTGTGTGCCAGTTCTCCCACAATATGCAGGTCGGTCTTCGACTTCACGTTATCGACTTCGTAGTTTTCGAACACCAAGTCCCAAATCTCGGTGTAGCGGTCTTCATCGGCAATCGGACCGCCCTCTTTACCGTACTGTGGTCCACGATCAACATAAATCTCCGAGCAAGGACCACCAGGACCAGGTCCGCCCATAGTCCAGAAATTGTCTTCCATGCCCATAACCTGCATGTGTTCTGGATCCATGCCCTCATTGCGCCAAATAGCACGTGCTTCTTCATCATCGGTGAAGGTGGTCACCCACAACTTCTCCACGTCAAAGCCGTAACCGCCCTGGTCTTGAGGCGTGGTGAGCAACTCCCATGCGTAGTGAATAGCTTCTTCCTTGAAGTAATCACCAAAGGAGAAGTTACCCAACATTTGGAAGAAGGTACCGTGTCGTGTTGTTTTACCTACTTCATCAATGTCGAGTGTGCGCACACACTTCTGATTGCTGGTAATGCGCTTGCTTGGAGGTGTTTGTTCACCCAGCAAATAAGGAACGAAAGGAACCATACCTGCAATAGTGAACAGTGTGGTTGGATTAGGGGAAATAAGTGAGGCAGATGGAACAACCAAATGACCATGTTTCTCAAAATATCCTGTATATCTCTGTGCAATTTCTGACGTGCGCATAAACGCATTACTCCTTGAATTACTATCTATCTAAAAAACTTGTATTAGTTGGTCTAAGTTCGTCTTAGTTCTCGCCAAACTTACGAGCGTACTTTTCGTTCATCTCAGCTTCTTTTTCGCTGCTGTACTTTCTAAAATCAGCAATCAAAGAGCCTAAAGTGCGCATCGCCACATTATCTTGATCCGGTCCCAGCACGAACTCGCGAGCCATGCGCGGCGTATGCGCGCGAACGTAGGCCTGCGCTTTACTAGCCACAACAAGTCCGGCGCCAAAGCCCACTAAAAACCAGAAGATTCGCTTAATCATCTACTCTCCTACTTGTTGTCGCTTGTCGTGCTACTTGTTGTGCTGCCATCGCTGTTCTTTACGAAACCGCTCACCGCCTGCTTCGCACCGTAAAACACAGCGGCCACCTTAATGAGTGGCTTACCCAGCACAGCACCATACAAATCTGTTAAAGCGCCCACATTATTTGCCGTTGTGGAGGCAGCCGAGGAAATCTGGTTAACATCCTCGAGAGACTGATTTACCTTCTGCACAGTCGTTACGCTCTCATCGAGGGCAGGAATGGCGTGATCGCCTGTTTCCTTTACGGTTTGCGCAATCTGATCGAACAGCTTACCCAAACGAATGAGCGGATAAATAAGGAAGCCTGCAAGAATAGCAAAAACGATTGCTGCAATTAGGCTCGCGACCTGTCCTAAATCCATAGTCTCTCCTTTATGTGCAATTATGTGCTGTGGCCTCATGTCCGCATAAAAGACATATGGCACTAGGCTACCACTAGGCGTAGGCGTAGGTATTGTAGGTATTTGTACTTGCGCTCGCGCACTACTAAACGCTCGTGTTCGCACGCCACGCAAGCGTCTGTATTCGCGCTACGCAACATGTGCGCTTGAACGATACTTACTCGTTATATCCCACAACTGTTAGCGCCGCCTCAAAATCAGAGCCGAGCTTATCTGCATCACAATCAATGCGCGTCACAGAACCGTTTGCCGGACGAACCGTTAAATCAAAACTGTGTGAACTGTTGGCATCTGTGTTAACAGTTAAGCGCTGCATAAGACTGAGTAGCGTGTTACCGTGAGAAATTAACAAAACGTGACTCTCATCGTCAACATTAGGCGAATCAGCAATAATCTTAAAGCCGCGCTCGATACGCTGCCAATACTCTTCGTTATTTTCTGCGTGATGGAAGGGATCGGCTTCCTTCAAAAAGTCGCGCGTCGCTTGCGGACCAAATTTTTCTAGGATTTGAGCGTAGGTTGATGCTCCGTGTGGCGCTCCAGCTGCCCACCATGCTTCGCTCATATCGCGCCCTTCGAAATACCCGTAAAATTGCTCGCGGAACTCCATATGCGCTTCTGGCTCAGTTATGTTCGCATCGAGTGAGTGCGTATTGAGCTGCAAAATCGCGCGAGCGGTATCTTGAGCGCGCGTCGTATCTGAACAGAATGCTGCACTGAGCGGAACTTTTGCTAGCTTGTTTCCAGCTTTCACTGCGTCTGCTCGGCCAGCCTCGGTCAGCGGTGAATTTGACCAGCCTTGCAGACGGTTATACAGATTAAAATAGGTTTGACCATGTCGTACCAGATATAAATGAATAGTCATGCTACTACTCTAGTTCATTGGCTAACTTTCTTCCGGCTGTTTAGTTCCGCTCTACCATGCTTAAGCTCTGCAAAGCCTACGCCCTCTCGTTTATACTGTACATATGAAAAGATTTCTGTTGAATTGGCTTGTTCTCACCATTGCTACAAGTGTTACTGTATGGCTCGTTCCTGGTCTGCATATTATCGGCGATTATTCGTGGGTTGCGTATGGAACTTTCGCGCTCTTTTTGGCCTTTATTAACGTTTCGATTAAACCTATCCTACATATTTTTATGTTGCCGCTCACGGTGCTGACCTTTGGTTTGGCTGCTTTGATTGTCAACACTTTTTGCTTCGAAATCGCCTCGCTCATGTCGCACTCTTTGTTTGGCACCGGCGTTATATCAGACGGTTTCGGATGGTCTCTGCTTGGCGCGATAGTCGTTTCCATCGTTTCGAATATTTTGAATATGTTGGCTATGGATTAATCCTGATTAACTTTTACTGTGCTCTTGGGGCTTAGCGGGGTTGAGCAATGAGGTGCAGACAGGACGAGCAAGATTCCAAACAATTATGAGCGAGGTTCTGATTGAGATTGACGCAGTTACGGTGTTTTAGGCTTTACATCTTCGCTTGTCTGTGCCGCTCCACTTTCACTAGGACTGATTTACACTGATTTACACTGATTTACATGGAGAAACAGCTGTAAGACGTGACGTATTCGATAGATGTACGCTGAAAACCTCACCACGTTGCTTTTGAGAGTTCTGACTGTGGTAAGTGAGGACACGTTCAACGTGTCATAATCTACAACACATGAATTTACAAACGAAAAACCACCGCCTTGTATGACGCTCTCTTCGAAGAGAATGCCATGTGGCGATGGTTTCCGTGTATGTATGCCGTAAATTGTTTCGTTTCTGCTGCGTGTATTGCCGTGTAAACAGCAGAAACACAGTTCTTTTTAGCGAGAGTAGTGTTCGACCACGTACTGAATGTTAACAGTTACTGGGATTTCTTCTACTTCTGGCTTACGGGTCAAGGTAGCCTTGAGAGCTGCCAAGTTGACGTCAAGATAGCCTGGAACTGCTGGGAGAACGTCGCGGTGTACGCCTTCAGCTGCTGCCTGGAATGGCTCCATGGTCTGACTCTTTGGCTTAACCTGAATGGTCTGACCTGGCTTTACATGGTAGCTTGGGCGATCCACGATGTTTCCATCAACGAGGATGTGACGGTGAACAACGAACTGACGAGCCTGTGCAGATGTGCGAGCAAAGCCAGCACGAAGCACGAGAGCATCGAGACGAGATTCGAGGTTAACCAACATTGCGTTACCGGTCTGACCAGCTTCGCGACGTGACTTTTCATAAATCGCACGCATCTGCTTTTCAGAGATGCCGTACTGTGCGCGGAGACGCTGCTTTTCGCGCAAACGTACTGCGTAATCGGACTCTGCACGACGACGATCGCGACCATGTTCACCTGGACCGTATGGACGCTTTTCGAAGATACGCTGAGCCTTTGGGGTCAAAGCGATGCCGAGGGAGCGGGAAAGACGCACCTGACGGCGTGCACGCTGTACCTTAGTCATTTAATTTCCTTCTGTTGTAGATATGCAAGGTGGATAAACCGTCTGTTTATTCACCGAGTCAGCCACTCCTGCGCTTAGCGCTGAACATCGTCTACTCGTTCAACGTTTAACAGTGCTGTGCACTGCCGACCCGCAGATGGGCCAAGACTCCAGAGTTATGCACGCAATGCATGAAGCATTACGCACACAACGTTCATGAGTCTACACCTGCATATCTACAAAAGCTTGAGGATTAGAGTTTTTCGATAGGTGATAAACGAATAAGCAACCGTTTTGTTCCTGAAGAACCGAAGTTCACCACGAGAACGGAATTTGTTCCTTTATCTTCCATAGAAACGATTGTTCCTAAGCCGTGCTTTTCATGGATGATTTTTTCACCCACACAAAAGTCAGCAATAGTAAAGGAGTTTTCCTTGACTGAAGAAGACGCAGCGGTTTTCGTTGCGCTAACACGCTTCGTTGTTATTTGACCGCTACGCGCGGAGGAGAAGGCTCCAGAACTTTGATTACGTCGAGACGTTGACCGTGTTCCCACAGAACTCGTACCGTAATGCATGTGTGGGGATGATGATCCGCCTCCGAAAGTCGAGCGTGAAGAAGAACGCGCAGATCCATAAGTTGATTTCGGTGATGGACGTGACGACCAGCTACCGTAATCAGTAAAATCATCGAAATCATCGCTGCCGAACTCATCTCCCCCTGCCCAGCTGCTACGCATCTTCTCTACCGTTGCTTCACGGCGTTCCCAGCGCATCAAATTATCAGGAATTTCATCTAAAAACTGGCTTGGCATCATTTCGCTAGCCTGCCCCCATTGCGAGCGAACTGCTGCACGCGTCACGTACAGTTTTCGCTGAGCTCGAGTAATACCCACATAAGCTAAACGTCGTTCTTCAGAAAGCTCTTTTTCGTCTTCAATACTGCGTGAATGAGGGAAGGTTCCTTGCTCCATACCAGGCAAGAAGACCACAGGATATTCCAATCCTTTCGCGGTATGTAGAGTCATTAAAGTAACAGTGCCGTGGTCTTCGCCTTCTCCCGGTAACTGGTCAGAATCAGCAACCAAAGCAGTAGTCTCCAAGAAACCAGCTAAAGTAGCGTCAGGCGTGTTCTGCTCGTATTCAGCAGCCACGGACTGCAACTGACTGAGATTATCTACGCGCGTAGCATCCTGAGGGTCTTCTGATTGTCTTAGAGTCTCAAGCAATCCTGACTTGTTAAGCACTTCAGCAATAATTTCGCTTGGCTTATTGTCATGTTCCACAGCAAAAGCACGCAACGAACGCATTAAATCACGGAAAGCAACAATCCCCTTCTTACTACGCGCAGAAATTGCACTATTGCGCTCAATAAACTCAATTGCACTCCAAAACGTATCGCCACGTGAAGCAGCATCCTCGTTAAGTAACGCTTCCGCGCGCGCACCCAAACCTCGCTTAGGCACGTTCAAAATACGCCGCGTACTCACATCATCAGCTGGATTTGCAATGGCATGCACATAAGCCATAGCATCCTTAATTTCAGCACGCTCGTAGAAACGTGTTCCTCCCACTATCTGATATGGAATATGCTCATTAATCAGCCCTTCTTCTAAGGAACGCGACTGAGCATTCGCACGATACATAATAGCCATCTGGGAATATGGGAATTCGCCTTCAGCTTCCATACGCGCAATTTCCTGCGCTATCCACTGTGCTTCCTGCTGGGCATTATCTGCAGCATAACCAGTAATCAAAGCACCTTCACCTAAATCAGTCCATAATTTCTTTGGCGTGCGATTCGAATTTTGAGAAATCACTGCATTGGCAGCGTTCAAAATATTTTGAGTAGACCGATAATTCTGTTCGAGCATAATAGTTCGAGCATTATCGAAGTCTTTCTCAAAATCCAAAATATTCGAAATATCTGCGCCACGGAAAGCATAAATTGACTGATCAGAATCACCCACAACTGTTACCCACGCAGGACGAGCCATTGGCGTAGCGTCAGGTAATTCCTTGCTTGCCAATAAACGGATAAGCACATACTGAGCGTGGTTGGTATCCTGATACTCATCTACAAAAATAAAGCTGAAACGCCTGCGGTAAAACTCCAAAGCCTGCATATCTGTGCGGAAAAGTTCTACAGTGCGCACAAGTAAATCATCAAAGTCAACAGAATTTGCAGCCTTCAAACGATGCTGATACTCTGCATAGCACACTGCAAAAACTTCTTCTTTATTGCCTAAATTAGCAATATGTTGACCGCGCTTTCCGGGCGCATAATCGCTGGCAGCATGTGCTAAAGCTTCACGCCAACCAATCAGCTGATTCTTATAATCCGAAATAGCGCCCAAAATACTGCGCGGAGTATAACGCTTCGTGTCAATATTGAGTTCACCTGCAATCAGGTTTACCAAGCGCTGGCAGTCAGCAGTATCGTAAATGGTAAAACCTGATTTCAAACCAATAGATTCTCCGTGGCGACGTAAAATACGCACACAAGCGGAGTGGAAAGTCGATACCCACATCTTTTGTGCAACCGGACCAATAAGAGAACCCAAACGTTCCTTCATTTCAGCTGCAGCCTTGTTCGTAAAGGTAATAGCCAGAATTTGGCTTGGATAAGCACGCCATTGCGTTAAAGCCCATGCAATACGGCGCGTTAACACGCGCGTTTTACCTGAACCAGCACCCGCACCAATCAACAGTGCAGGCCCCTCGTATTGTACGGCTTCGAGCTGATGAGCGTTCAGACCGCCAAGCAGATCCTGAGCTGTGCGAGCATACACTCCTGTTTCTGTAAGGCTCTGACTATCAGCATTAGTATGCGTATTGTTCGTGCCTTCGTGTGCATAACCTTCGTGTGCATAACCATCAAAATCGAAACCCGACTGCGAAAAACTCATTGCTCTTTTTTAGCACACGCGGCTTACAGACCAGAAATGTACATATTTATTCATCACGGATTAAAGCGGCGTTGCGCACAACATGCATTCGCTTTTGCGCCCGACCGCGCCCCAAAACCAGCCAAATCCGATTACCACCACCGCAGACTACCCAGCCCCGTTCAACACAACCTCACCCCCAATTCCACCTCACCACCCCAACCCCGCTCACGTCACACGCGCGCGTTATGCTATGTGGGCGCATACTTATGTTGCGCACACACTATCCGACACAACTTGTTAGCGCTGTTCGCGTGCTTGCTTTCAGCGGGTCAGTTCGCTTTAAGCAGACCGTCTTGCTTTAAGCAGGTCATGTTGACGCCAGACAAGTGTATGAAGAATTGGATTTTCCATGAAGCTTCTTGAAGATCGCATACGCGAAGAGGGAACTGTTAAGCCTGGCGACGTGCTCAAAGTAGATGCGTTTTTGAATCACCAGTGCGATATTACGTTATTCGATAAAATGGGCGAAGAATGGGCGCGTTTATTCGAAGGCACGCGCATCGATAAGATTCTGACCATCGAAGCTTCTGGCATTGGCATCGCGTGCATGGCTGCACGTCACTTCCAGAACGTCCCTGTTGTTTTCGCAAAGAAAGCTCAGTCCATTAACCTTGATGGCGAGCAGTATTCCACGTCAATTTATTCCTTTACAAAACAAAAGGAATTCCCTGTGATTGTGGGAAAGAAGTTCCTTACTGAAGGTGAGCATGTGCTTATTATCGATGACTTCTTAGCCAATGGTAATGCTCTCAATGGTTTACTTCATATTTGCGAAAGCGCCGGAGTTGTTGTTGAAGGCTTCGGTATTGCTGTGGAAAAAGGCTTCCAAGGCGGTGGCGATGCGTTACGTCAACGTGGGTATCGCGTGGAATCTTTAGCGAGAATCCGCACTATGGATGCCACCGATGGAAGCATTGAGTTTTATTAAAATGTAGGCTAAGGCTGTACGAGCGCAATCACACGAAAGCAATCGCACAGCCTTAACTATTTATCTTCTTGATGTGCGGCGCAACTCAGGTGACAACACAAGGTAACAACTCAGGCTCGCCCTACGTGCTACACGTCAAGAAGAACTGTAAGAGAGAAAGAGAGATTACAGATGACGAGTACGTCTTCTGCTGAGACAAACAGCACTACTCCTCCATCGAGTTTAGGCTCAACTGAAGCTGCTTTGCGTCAGCTCGATGGCAAGATTTCCCTATGGACTGGCATTCCTTTTGGTATTCAGCATGTGCTCGCCATGTTCGTTGCCAACCTTGCGCCTATTGCGATTGTGGTTGCTGCTGCTCAACTCACCGCAGAGCAAAGTGCATGGATTATTAGTTCCGCTCTGCTTGTGGCCGGTTTGGGCACATGTTTGCAGCTTTACCCTTTATGGCGAATTGGCGGTCGTCTACCAATCGTTACGGGCATATCTTTTACCTATGTAGCCGCAGCAACTTTAGTCGCTTCTGACCCTAAGTTAGGTTATGGAGCAGTAATTGGTGCTGTGATTGTGGGCGGCTTTGTTGAGTTGCTTTTGGGGCTTACCGCACAATATTGGAAACCATTTATTAATCCGATTGTTTCTGCAGTAGTGGTAACAACTATTGGTTTTTCTTTGCTGTCTGTGGGCGCTACCTCTTTTGGTGGCGGATCTGGAACGAAAGATTTTGGTTCGTGGCAGAACCTCACCGTCGCTACTATCACTTTGGTTGCTTGCCTTGCTTTCCAAGTTTTAACTCGAGGTATTGCTAAACAATTATCCGTGCTTTTCGGTCTTGTTGTTGGCTATATTATTGCTTTGATTTTTACTCTCAGCGGCATTGCTCCTCATATGGTAGATTTTAGTAATTTCCAAGGCTTGAGCATTGTATCTTTACCTCATATTGCTCCACTTATGCCTTTTGGTATTAAGTTTGATGTGAATGCGATTGTATCTTTCACTTTGCTGTATGTAGTTTCTTCTGTAGAAGTTTTGGGTAATACCTCGTCTTTAACTCAGGTTGGTTTTAACCGTGAACCAACAGACCGCGAAACTGCTGGAGCTATTGCCGGTGACGGTTTTATCTCTTCTGTTGCAGGTTTCTTTGGCGCTTTGCCATTAACTTCTTTTGCGCAGAACGTTGGCTTGGTGGCTATTACCAGGGTAGTAAACCGTAAAGTTATTTTGACCGGTGGTTTGATTTTGATTCTGGCAAGCTTCTTCCCTTGTTTAGCTGCAGTATTTAATTCGCTTCCTCAGGCTGTTTTGGGCGGCTGCACGATTATGATGTTCGGCTCGATTGTGTTGGCAGGCATTCAGATGATTGCCAAAGCCGGTTTTACGCAACGCAATATTACTATTGTGACTTTGGCTTTAACCATCGGTATTGGTTTTACTCAGGCTCAGGGTATTTTCCAGTACTTCCCTGCTCTCTTCCAGTCAGTCTTCTCTAATGCGATTGCTATTGCCTTTGTGGTAGCGCTCATCCTTAGTTGGGTACTGCCAGACGAGAAACACTTCTTATCAGAGTAAATATAAAAGTTGGTCGGCAGTTCACATGCCGACCAACTTTTTTACTTCACAGCAATAATTGCTTCTCGATCGAATTCATCAACGCGAGCATTCGCCTTTTCAAAGTCACGAGTTCCCGTAAAGACTTCATGCGTGTACGGGTTAACCTGCAACTTGTGTGCACGGTAGGCAATATAACCAATGGCTGCAATATTTGCGAGTAAGGCAAGAACAGATACCCACAGATTTGCTGTAGCATTCATTGTGGAATTAACTGCGAATGGACTATCTACTCCCAGCTCAGGCATGGATGTTTGGAATTGTGGGAAGACCTGAGCAAACATGCACCAGATAGCCAAGGTATTAGCACGATTTTGAATCCATCCTCCCTTATTCCATAGCATATTTGCCACGGTTGGAGCCAACAACAAAGCAAAACCGCAATACCAAGAATGATTTGGCAAATTATTGTAAGTGTAGCAGAAGTTCCACAAATCGTAAGATACGATGAATACCCATGTCATATCTGCCCAAATCATATCGTCTTTTTTCTTTGACGAGTAGACTGCCCACCAGCCAGTCATGCACATGATGTTAATCAAACCTGCCACACCATTAAATACATTGTGCCAGCCAGTAACCACGGTAATATGCTCGGATGTGGTCCATACTGGAGAACCGTTCATCATGGTGTAGTTGCCGGTAAAGAAGTGCGCTGCTGATTCAAAATCAGAAATAACTGCAATTAAAATATTTAACGCAACAATAGCGAAAGGAAAAGCTCTAAACCAACGGGCTTTACCAAGCTTTCCCCAGCGATATTTAATCACCATAAAGCCGAGGCATCCTGCTAGAGCTGCGTAAACTTTAGCGTAGTGGAACCATCCATTAGCAAAAACATTCGTTGGATTGTTCACAGCCCAGTCAGCTCCCATAGCTGCTCCACTAATAACAGCTATACAGTAGACGGTCATTGCTGCTGGTAAAGCGGCAAACATAATCAAACCGCCAGCTTTCGAACGGCGAGATAACTCGTTCAAAGCAATCAGTGCCACAAAAACCATAATCCAACCCAACCATTGGGTGGCGGCATGTGCCCCATATACTTGGAATAACATAATAACCCCCCTATGCACTACAGTGTGCTGCATGTCTTTCTCAATCCCATCCCGTTATGGAATCGTTGCCATCGATATTATGCGAGTGAACTCCTACTCAATAATAAAGATGACAAAATAGAGAAAATGTCACAAATCTATCTGTTCAAATCTATACTCTTGCTCAGCATGAGGGTATTTCTGCCTATCAACAGCAGATAAAAACATACTTAACGGACGCACCCACAGACGACGCTCACCATATAAAGGCCTATAAATCACGACCGTTTCACCGCTTTCGCTGTCTGTAGCGCAGTCTTCTACGTAATAATAATTACCCTTAAAATGACGGTATACACTGTACAGTTGAATCTCGCGAGTCATTAGTGCTTCTCCTGTGTGTTACGAACGCTGAACACATTCATACGAATAACATGCCATGAACACCACGCATTAATCACGACAACTAAAATCATGGCAAAAACGAAGGATACGCCTGGCATAGCATCTCCATACATCCAGCCGTACAAAACAGGACCTGTTGCTGCAATAAGATAGCCCACTGATTGAGACATGCCGGAAATCTCTGCAGCATCTGCAGCAGTAGCAGCCTTAATCGGATAAAAGGTCAAAACCATCACGAAAATAGTCGTAAAGAAGGCGCAGGTAACCGTAGCAAAAACGTACCAGTATGAGATGCCCAAAACTGAGTGCAGAGGGAAAAGAGCAGCTACGCCAACCTGTAAAGCTGTTAAAGCCGTTACCGCAATAATATGATAACGACGTGAAGTACGTGCTACGAAGAATGGAATGCCCACAGAAATAGGTAAACCGATTGCATTAAAAATAAGCATAATAATGGTGTTATGCACAGACTGAACATCGTCTGCGTTCAAAATACTGGGAAGCCATGCGCTCATCGTATAGCTCAAGAACGATTGACCAGCGAACATGCCAATAAAAAGCCATATGCGCACATCTCGAAGAAGGCTCAGATCAATAACCGAGTTATGCATCCCTTTGTTCTCAGAGTCCGTTGCCTCAGGAGTTTCTACTGTTAGTTGAGGTAAAAAGAACGACAAAAGCATCGGACACGCGGTCATAGCAGCCATCACCCACAGCATAGCTTGCCAGCCAATCGTTGCAGATACGAAAGGTGAGAGAAGAACGAGGACAATAGCGCCCACAACTATGGCAGCGCAGTATCGCATGGTATACAGCCCAGGCTGTTGTGAGAATTTCTCAGACACTAAAGTTGGCATACCAATGTTCAAAATAGCTATACCAATGCCCACTAAAACCGTGCCAGCAAGCATGGTATTCCACGTTAGTACTCCACGCAGCATAGAGCCAACAAAAATAAAAACAGATGCTACTTGGAATGTGCGCGTGAGATTGATCTTTTGCACTAACCATGGCACAAGAAGTGAGACCACAACAAACATAACTAAAGGAAGGCTCGTAATAATACCGAAACTTCCCACATCACGATGCATGTGCTCTGCCATAGGCTCAATATAAATTGGCAAAACTACTATGGGTGCTCGCATGATGAGGCCTGCGAGCATAAGAAACAGCGAAAACAGTATGTGTGAGGAATCACGCGCGTGTACTAACTGTGCTCCCTCGCCTATCTCAATGTTTCCAGGCTCGCTGCTCAGGTGTTGTGTCATCAGACCTCATCCACACTTTCATGCTCTCTTCTCGTTCGTGGCGACAGTTCGTGGCAAAGGTTCATATTAAACGTCCGTGGTATTCTTTCGCTACGTTCTGCTCTCTACCGCTGCGCTTACATGTGCGAGCCTGAAGTCTTCCTAATAGCCTGCGTTGAGGTTAAGAATATGCTTTTTCGGCTGTCCGTCGCATGCAAACGAATTAAGATTATCAAGAAAAGAATTCAACACGCGCTGAGTGTACATATCACTATAACCAGCTGTATGTGGAGTGCATATAACATTAGGCAGAGTCCATAAAATATCGCTGTGCGGTAATGGCTCAGTATCGAATACGTCTAAAGCAGCGCCAGCAATATTGCCCGATTGAATAGCGCTTACTAAATCACGGCTCACAGTAGTTTTTCCACGACCTACGTTGATGTAATATGCGCTACTTTTCATCGCTTGAAATACCTGAGCATTCACACAATCTGCTGTATCGGCAGTCAAAGGCAAAGCGTTCACCACATAATCAGCCTGCGCAATCGCCTCTCTCATATGTGTAAGGTCTAGGCATGAATCAAAATTCTCACTGCTATGCCCTGACCTATTAACGCCGATGGTTGTCATGGACATAGCATGGCATAAACGTGCTGTTTCTGTGCCAATTTCTCCTGTTCCAAGAACGCAGACGGTTTTACCGGTCAACTCACCCCAACCGCCCCACTGCGTCCATAAACCCAGCTGAGCTTCGCGCACATGTAAGTGCAAGCGCCTCTCGAACATCAGCATATATGCAAGAACTTGCTGTGCAATATTTGGAGCATTTGCACCGCTTGCCGTGGTTACTATGATGTTATTGTGACGCATACAGTCCAAAGGAACGTAATCAGCGCCTGCGCTAAACAACTGTATCCAGCAAATCTGAGAGCCAGGCATAGCAACAGCCTGAGCAAGATGGGGATGCCAACCAAAAATAATATCGCAGTGTGCTAAATCATTCACATCCAGCTGCACGGATGAAACTGCACGAGGTGTACGCGCGTTCTCATCGTCTTGAACAGGCATAAAACTACGCTATTATGCCCGAACGCTCTGCAATCTGCTCGACTTCACCACGCTTCAAGCTGACGAGCAGACCGATGGTTAGAGTATGAGGGTTTGAGGGTGATAGTTCTTCGTGCGCGTTGGTTTCATGTGTTGTGTGAGTGGTCATAGGAGTAGTACTTTGTTAAGTTTCCGTAGAGTTGCGTGCTAATTATCTTTGTTTGCTAAGCATACTAACTGCGTGTTTCCTATTTATGGTATGCCTGATGATTCATGATTCTGTATGCGCGATAAATCTGCTCGCTAAGCACAACACGAGCTAACTGATGAGGCAAAGTAATACGTCCGAAAGAAATAAGTTCATTGGCGCGTTGCTTGACCTGAGGAGATAAACCAAGTGACCCACCAATAACAAAAGTAATTTTGCTTGTTCCATGCACACTGAGTTTTTCTAGTTGGGATGCTAAAGCTTCGCTTGTAATCAGTGTGCCTTCAATCGCGAGAGCAATAACATAATCATCATGACCGATTTTGCCTAGAATGCGTTCACCTTCTGTTGCGAGAATATGTTCATCTTCTTTAGCGCTGGCTTTATCAGGTGTTTTTTCGTCCGACAGCTCCACAATATCTATAGTGCAGTAAGCACCCAGTCTCTTCACATACTCGTCGATGGCTTGTTTCCAATATTTTTCTTTCAGTTTGCCCACTGCAATAATTTTGATTTTCATCATGTTTTTATTGTAGGGCGAGGCGTGAGTTTTAGGTTAAAATCGCGGGTTTTAGGTTAAAGTCGCACATAGATGGGCACACACGGGCGTGTCAGGTTTTTGTGTATGTGGTTTTGTATGTTCCCAGACATGACGTGTTGAACGCGGACTTACTGGGAACACATTTGAGTCTGATTATTGCTTGTTTTTCTGTTCTCAAACATGGCGTGTTCAACGCAGTCTGACTGGGAGCAGTGTGTTGCCATGCAGCACTCTTAAATCAAGAGCAATACCCCTTATGGTTGTGTGTGCTGCACGAGAAAGACGAAAGGTTATGGTGTGCACAGCATACTGGCTAACCTTTTTTGGTTGACTGTGTGATGAACCAAAAATATCCCCAGGTCAAGTACAACCTCATTGCGACCAGCCTCAAGACCCCAAAAATAACTCGCCATAGGGCAACCCACCATCTGCAAAAACCCTGACACACCCTAGTTGCGTGTGCTATTGCTTTTACTAGGGCTGACTTAAAGGTTTTGGCTGTTGTAGTTTATGACACGTTGGACGTGTCATAAACTACAACAGTGAACACGCCACTTTTCAGTGTTCTACCCGTTGCAAGAGAGAACCCGTTCAACGTGTCGTCAACTACAACGTAGCTATATAATTTCTCAGCGACATTACTCCCGCTACTCCCCCTTACGCCACTACTCACCGGCACACCGGCTACTCCCGCTGTTCACTCTATTCCCCCCCCCTGCTGCGCCACAAAACACGCAGCTAATTGCGCACGCTGCACATAAGATGCCACCTGAGAGTATTCTTCTGTACTGCTATGTGCGCCTGTACCGCGAGCGCCGAGAGCGCATAATGTAGGAATACCTAATGAGCTGGTAATACCTGCGTCAGATACACCATTCACATGGCTAGCGTGGATTGAGCCGTAGCCTATACGTCGTGCTGTTGCACTGAGTTTCTCAAAGAGTTTTTCGCTTTCGTCTGTGCACATCATGGCGTCCATAATGGTGCGAATATTCATGTGTGTGCGCGTATCTTCTACGTATGCAGTCTCAGATAGTTGTGTAAGCTCGTTAATAATGTAATCGCGTTGTTCTACCGTATCGAATCGTGCGCCGATACTAACTTTTGCGTAGTCTGGTATGACGTTTTCGCCAATTCCGCCTTCTATTTTTCCACAGTTAAGAAGTATGCCATTATCTATATCGTTGAGTGCTTCTATAGCGATGATTTTGTGTGCTATATCGAGAATGGCTGATCGTCCTTCGCGCACTGCCATACCTGAGTGTGCTGCTTTACCGAAAACTTCAATGTCTACAATCATGCCGCCTTTTCGGCTGAGCACAATGCCATCATCAAGCTGTCCAGTTTCAAAGTTGAGCACGTATTGGCTCGTTTGTGTGTGTTGTTGGATGATTTCTCGAGCGTTAGAAAACATATGGAGGTTTTCTTCATCACTGACTAACACGAGCTGCACTGGTTGTGTAAAAGTGCTGAGTTGGTTCAGAGCAATCAGTGTATAGACGGCGATGACTGCGCCTGGTTTCATATCGACAACGCCTGGCCCGTGCGCATTGCCATTATCGTCGATACTGAACGGGTGTTCAGCTGCTGTGCCGTCTGGGAAAACAGTATCCATATGTCCCAGGAAGCTGATGGGAGCTTGGCTCGTGTTGTCTTGATTAATATGCGCAACAAGTAGAGGCCCTGCTCCTTGACTTGGTTCGAGTTGTACCTCAATTCCGTACTGTGCGAGCCGTTCGCTCAAAACTGTGGCGACCGCGGTTGTTCCTTCAATATTCCTCGATCCGCTATCTATGTTGACGATGTTTTCAACAGTATCGATGATTTCTTGTTCGCGCTCGTGAAGAAAAGCGCTGATGATTGCGTCTGTTACGTTCATTGGTTTATCTTTTTATAGGTTTAGAAATAGTTGACGACTGCGCCAGCCATAAGTACTGAGGCTATGGTGACGGTGATGATTCCAGCTACCAGCATTTTTGGTACGAGATAGTTTTCGATAGCTTGTTTCTGTGTGTCGTTGCTTGCTACGCTCGATGCCACTTCTTGAGGCATCACGAGTGTGGTTGGGAATCCGAATGTGCAGCTGATACCTAGGGTCATGGCGAGATATGGGCTGACGTGCAGGAGTTTACCTGTGAGGTAACTGAGTGCGAGCACCCCGATAACACCCATGCTCATAAAAAGGATGAGGGGACCAACAATATGTGCAATCATGGCTGGGGTTACCGATGCCAGATTGGAGAAGATAAGCACTGTGACCAAGAACATGATTAGCCCATTAGATTGTGCTTTCTGCAGAATACCGGATTCGAGAAAACCTAGAGCGTATGCGATTGCTCCCACAATCAAGCACATCACAAAATAGTGCACTACCCCATGCGTTAAGCCTGCAAGCACATAACTGATTGCTGCGATCAATGAAAGTTTTGCTAAATATGTAGAAGCTTTCTGTTCTTTTTCAGGAATCTGTAACAGTTTAGGTTTTGTTGCACTGTCTGACTGGTTATCATGCGCGTACTGGGCAACAGCATTATTATCAGCTATAAAAGCGCGTGCTTCTTTCTTTAAGAAGTATGATGCTATAGGAATACCCACGAACTTTTGGAAAATAAGTAGCCCCAAGCAGAAAGTAATAATTAATTCATACCCTTTTCCATCTAAAGCAGTGGTTATCAGCAGTGTTGCCGCACTTCCGCCCGCAAAAATCGGACTTCCCGCCAGTGCAAAATCAAACATATGGAAAGCGTAACCTGCAGCAAAAATCAAAGCTGTTCCACCCGCAACTCCTACTAGCGCAATAATAATAACCTTGATTTGTCGTTTCATTTCCGCAAAATCAAGCGTGGTAGCAAGCGATGTAATTAATAAACCGGCAATCAACGTACCAAAAGTTTTAATGCCTGTCGTTTCAAAAATATCTTTTGGCAATATTCCTGTCCAAAATCCTGCTAGCATGAGCACAGCTAGAGCGAGAACGCTCGAAATAGTTGCCCGAGTTTTGGACGCAATATACTCACTGAAGGCGAATAGTATCATTAATGCAGCCAGAGCGATAGTAGGAGCCATAGTAGTGTCTTTCGTATTGTAGGTTTAGGATTTATGCGCGTTGAGCCAAATAATCTTTTACTTGCTGTACGTCTTTGTCGCCACGCCCTGAAACGTTCACGATAATAATCTGGTCAGGGCTCATGTGTGGCGCGCGTTTGATAGCTTCTGCCAAAGCGTGAGAACTTTCAATGGCTGGCAAAATACCTTCAGTTTTGCTCAAGGTAACAAGAGCATCCACAGCTTCATCATCGGTAGCTCCTGTATATTCAACGCGACCTGAATCTTTAAGGAAAGCGTGTTCTGGTCCTACTCCTGGATAATCTAATCCAGCAGAAATGGAATATACTTCTGCAATCTCACCATTATCGTCAAACAGTGAGTAGGTTTTCATGCCGTCAATAATACCAATGCGTCCTTTTTCCATGGTTGCAGCGTGAAGAGGAGTATCTAAACCTTTACCTGTTGCTTCCACGCCAATGAGACTAACGTTTTCATCGTCAATATATTGCGAGAATGCACCAATAGCATTCGAGCCTCCACCTACGCAGGCAATAACAGCGTCTGGCAAGCGACCTTCTTGTTCAAGAATTTGACGACGTGATTCCACAGAAATAATCTTTTGGAACTCGTGCACAATGCTTGGGTAAGGATGTGGACCTACTGCAGATCCGAGCACATAGAAGGCGTCGAGATCGTTCATCCATGCGGCGAATGCTGCGTCTACAGCATTTTTCAGTGTGGCTGTTCCATCCTCAACAGCATGTACGGTTGCGCCCATGAGTTCCATGCGGAAAACATTGAGTTGCTGACGTTGAGCATCGACTGCTCCCATATAAATATCGCATTGCATGCCGAAACGTGCTGCCGCTGCGGCTGTTGCTACGCCGTGTTGTCCTGCTCCAGTTTCAGCAATAACGCGGGTTTTGCCCATCCGTTTCGCTAATAAAATCTGACCGAGAACATTATTAAGTTTGTGAGAACCTAAATGATTGAGGTCTTCGCGCTTTAAGTACACGCGCGCGCCACCAAGATAGCGTGTGAGAGACTCAGCATAATACAGTGGTGTTTCACGACCAGCATACTGCGCAAGTAATTGATGATATTGCGCAATGAATTCTGGATCATCCTTGGAAGCGTTGAAAGTTGTTTCTAACTCATCGAGCAGTTTTTGGATTGGCTCAGGAACGAAGCTGCCTCCAAATTCGCCGAAGTATCCTGCTGATGTGATTGGTTGAGCTGCTGTAGTGGTCATCTTATGTTCTTTCTGTTCGTTATGTATTGGTTGTGTATGAGTGAAGGATTCATCAGAACCATTTAGAGAGAACATATAAAAAATTCTCATCGTCTATCTAGATGAGAATTCTGCTGAGCCAAACAGTGGAGTGTAGCTTTCGAGTATCTCACATAGATACAGGTCCTGCTGAGGAATATGCATCTATGTGAGGAACATACATGCAATCTATCCTTGCCAAGTGCGCCAAGCACGCCAGCTACGCCATGCGATGAGGGACAGATTACGCATGCCATGCTCCTTTCTTGTTTGTGCGTTGCTATGAAGTTACCATAAGCCTTAGGAAAATAAAAATCATGTCGTCCACGATATGGGAATACCGTGTGTCGTAGGTATGAGTTCGCAGGGAATATCAACACACCATACTCAACTTTTCAACGCCACTGCTTAGAGTAGTACTCGCAAACATTTAATTCAGAGAGGACTTAAATGACTAGCAACGACGCACCTAACACAACAGAAGCAAACAACACAGAAGCGTATTGGGATTCTCAGCTCAGTGTGGATGAGCGTGTGGCTGATCTGCTTTCACGCATGACATTGCGCGAGAAAATTGGTCAGATGTTACAACTCAATGCTCAGGATGATTTGGATGATATAGTTCTTGGCAAAACCGCTGGTTCTATTTTGCATACATCTCCCGCTGACTTATATCGAGCAAACGATTTAGTTCAACGCACTCGTTTGCGAATTCCTCTGCTAGTGGGTGATGATCTTATTCACGGTTATTCTTTCTATCCTGGTGCAACGATTTTCCCTGAACAGCTTGGTATGGCGTGCAGCTGGGATAGCGAAAAGATTGAGGAAGCTGCTCGCATTACTGCGCGAGAAGCTGTGACGACTGGCGTGCAGTGGACTTTCTCCCCTGTCTTATGTATTTCTCGCGACACACGATGGGGTCGTGTAGGAGAAACTTTCGGAGAAGACCCTTATCTCATCGGCGAATTAGCTTCTGCTATGACTCGCGGATACCAAGGCGGCAGCATGACCAACTCCGACAAGCCGCTGGGAAAGAACTCGATTTTGGCTACTGCAAAGCATTTTGCCGGATATTCCGAAACTCAAGGCGGACGCGATGCTTCTGAAGCAGATTTATCTCACCGCAAGCTCGCCTCATGGTTCCTTCCTCCTTTTGAACGTGTGGCAAAAGAAGGTATTGGCACGTTTATGCTGGGTTACGAGTCGATTGAAGGCGTACCTATTACCGTGAATAAATGGTTACTCAACGATGTTTTGCGCAATCAGTGGGGTTATAAGGGCACGCTTATTACTGATTGGGCTAATGTGAGCCGTTTAGTATGGGAGCAGCGCGTAATGCAAAATCCTGTGCAAGCAGCGGTTGCAGCAGTACGTGCAGGCAATGATTTGATTATGACTTCCCCTGAGTTCTTTGAAGCTACGTATGAGGCTGTTCAGCGAGGTCTGCTCGATGAAAGTGAGTTAGATGATCCAGTCAGCCGCATTTTGGCTTTGAAGTTCCGTATGGGATTATTTGAAGATCCTCGTCTGCCAGATGCGGATGCTGCTGCTCGTATTATTGGTAACGATGAACATGCTCAAGCTAATCTTGAACTAACCCGCGAAAGCATTACTCTGTTACGCAATGACGGTACTTTACCTCTTGAAGCTGCATATGGTTCTATCGCTTTGATTGGATCGCTGATTGATGATGCTCAAACACAGTTGGGCGATTGGGCAGGAAGCTCAGGTCAAGTTGAGTGGATTAAAGATGGTCATCCACGCGAGAAAATTACAACTATTAAAGACGGTTTAGAAAAACTTCTACCTGAAGGTTGGAGCATGACCACTGCTCAGGGAGCGAATATTATTGACCTCGTTCCAGATCCAGATGGCGAGTTTTATCCTGATGGGCAGCCTCGTCCTCTTGTAGGTCAAAGCGCTGCAATTGATCAACATCTTATTGATGAAGCCGTAGAGAACGCGAAGAACGCTGATGTTGCCGTCGTTGTTGTTGGCGACGTTATACAGCTTATTGGCGAAGGCTGCTCTACAGCCACGTTAGAACTGTTAGGCGGTCAAAACGCGCTCATTGATGCAGTAACTGCTACCGGCACTCCAACAGTTATTGTTCTTATGTCGAGTAAGCCTCAAGTTCTGCCTGACAGCGCTCTACAAGCTAACGCTCTGTTATGGGCTCCAAGTCCGGGCATGAAGGGTGGCCAAGCGCTCGCCGAAATCGTCTATGGTGTGGTTAATCCATCAGGTCGTTTACCTATTACTTTCCCTCGTCATGCTGGTCAATTGCCTGTATATTACAACCAGATTCGCGGTCAGCATGGTAACCGTTATGCAGATTTGACGCAAGACCCAGCTTTCGCTTTTGGAGAAGGTTTATCGTATACGAGTTTTGAATATGGCGATATTACCCTATTGGGCACTCATCGTGCTCAAGAAAGTGTCGAAGATATTTCGAGTACTGTATGGGCTATGCCAGATGAGAATACTCCACAAGTAACTGTTCCTGCGTATGCTCATGGAGAAGTAATTCATGCACAGATTGACGTAACCAATACAGGTAAACGCTCAGGCACGGAAATCGTGCAACTGTATATTGGCGATATTGTAACGTCAGTGAGCTGGACAGATCGTGAACTGAAAGCATTTAAGCGCATTACTTTAGAAGCCGGAGAAACTCGCACTGTGGAGTTCAATATTCCGGTGTCTGACTGCTCTATTGTAGATGCTCAAGGTCATCGAATTGTAGAAAATGGCGAATTTGAAGTTCTTATTGGTCATTCTTCTTGGCGAAGTGATCTTCAGCGAGCAGTTTTCGCAGTCCACGATTAAAACTATAGGAAAACTCAACAGCAAGATATGAAAAGGATGAAGGGGAGAATCGATGCTATCGGTTCTCCCCATACTATATGTTCATTCTAGTTCTCGTTTCCCCTATGCCAATAACGCCAGTCCCAAAATCTCCTCCACGATGTTGCTAATCGCTCTCGTTTTTTCTCATCTCTTTCTGTCTGGTAGCTCCACATAAATTCAGCGCTCACGCCTGCAGACTCATACGCAGATAACTGCATATCCTCAAAATCATGCGTATATTCTTCAAGAACTAAACTTTCTTGATTTTCTACGCACCACTCGCCCACTATCACATCTGCACCGGCCGCACGCACACAACGAATACGTAACTGTTGCATATCATAAAAGAACCGATAAAAATTACGCCGCCATGACGCATACTGCACAAGCCGCGCAATCCATGCAGGCATTGAACGTTCTATAAAGGTAGAATAAATATGCGTATCGAAAGCAATATTATGCATTGTTCTCAAGCGCGTTATGCGTATCCACGGCCAAGACATCAAACGAAAACCATCATGAAAAACTATGACTTTATCGTTTCCTAATACGCGACGCAATCTGCTGTATGCCGCTTTGTAAAAACGTATGAGAAACTTTATAGGAACATGCGCTGAACCTTCTGCTTCTTGAGGATCGCGCGCCACATATGTCTTCTTATTCGCACGCCATACACTCCAACTCGCAGGTTCGTTCAAAACTTCAATACCATAGAGGCCAGCCCGTTTACCGTAGCGTATGCCCAAACGTTCAATAACAGACAAGGCGAAGAGCACTTCTTCTTCATTGCTATGCCATCGTGCTACTCCAGATAATCCACCATTATCAAAACCGTTTTGACTGCCTGGCACGGTATGTAAGTCTAAAAGAATACGCATAGCACGTTTTTCTGCCCATTCAAAAGCACGGTCAATATATTCAATACAGCCAAGGTATGGATCACGGTCACCAAAAACGAAATATGGAACAGGAATACGGACGAGCTCAACCCCTGCACCATGCAAAGATTCAAAATCTTCCTCAGTAATATACGTGTCACGATGTTTGCGAAGCACATCATGTACAGAGTGACCGTAGTCACGATGGAGCCATACTTCATCTGCAGCTTCACTCCCGTGAAAAGGCGTGGAATCCATCCACTTTTCCAGAACCAACCAGTTACCTAAATTTATTCCGCGAAGCATCTTACATCACCACAGACACTATGAGCTGAAGATTTAATATAGTAAGTACTGTTGCCACCACATAGCCAAGAATGGTGTTCCATCGCGCATTAGCATAACGCCCCATAATAGACTTTTTAGACGTGAAATAAATCAGCGGGTAGATAGAGAACGGCAGAGCAAGTGAAAGGAATACCTGAGAATACACAATTAAATCGTCCAAACTATGCTCGGAACCATTGCTCAGAACTGCTACAACTATAACTGGCACAAGAGTAATAGCACGAGTCAGTAAACGGATAATCCATTGTGGCGCTTTAATATGCATAAAGCCTTCTAAAACAATCTGACCAGTCAAAGTACCCGTAATTGTTGAATTCTGACCGCTCGCCAGCAAAGCGACTGCAAAAAGAGTTGCCACAAATTTACTAGCAATAACCCCCGCGATGTGAGGATTTGCCAGAGCATTGTACATTTGTTCGAAAGCCATAACATCCTGAGCATGACCATAAAAAACAGAAGCTCCCAAAATCAATAAAAGCGAATTAACTACAAAAGCCATGCTTAACTGTACGTTTGAATCTAAAGTCATAAAACGCACAGCTTTATCCAGCTCCTGCTCATTGCGAGAATCAACATCTCGTGTCTGCACAATCGAAGAATGTAAATATAAGTTATGCGGCATAACTGTTGCACCGATAATACCCAAACTCAGCGCCAAAATTGTTGCTGAATCCTTACCGCTCATAAAAGTTCCAGGATTAGGAATATATCCGCGCATAATATCGCCAAAATCTGGTCCAGACAAAGCAACCAAATAACCAAAAATAACTACAATCGTAAAGATAAGAGCCGACACAACAGCTTCTATCTTTCTAAAGCCCAAATGCATAAGCCCCAGCAAAATAATCACATCGAGAACAGTAATAATAATCGCAATCAATATAGGAATATCAAAAAGCAGATGAAGAGCAATAGCCGAGCCTAATACTTCTGCTAAATCAGTGGCAACCAGAGCAAGTTCAATCACAACGAAAAGTATCCAACGCAGCCATTTTGGAGAACGCGCAGCCAGATGCTGGGCTAAATCCTGATGGGTTACTAATCCCAGTTTCCCACACATATGCTGAAGCTGCATAGCAACCAGAGATGACAGCAAAATAACGCTGAGCAAAGCATATTTATAAGTTGCACCGCCTACAACACTGGTAATCCAATTTCCTGGATCCATATATCCCACTGCCACAAGAGCACCCGGACCAGAGAAAGTAAAAAAGTTTCGCCAGAACGACTGTGACTGCGTAACGGTAATACTGCGATTAACCTCCGACAATGAGGCGCGTTTATTATGCAACGATGCCTGTGTTTTGTCGGATTTGTCGCGATTAGTCATATCCTCTGCTCCTTTATGCACATGCTTTACAGCAGTGCCCTCATTTACTCTTTTCCCATTCTAATGAGAATGCACAGAGTACACTAGCACTATGAGCATAGGTATGAGCAAAAAAGAAATTCGCGCCCATGTTTTACAGGCTATGAAAGCGCTAGATAGGAAGAAGAAAGGTCGCGACGACAAGTATCTTCTCGAGAAGTTGTGCAACACGCCTGAATATGTGCATGCTAGGGTTATAGCCACATATATGGCTCTGCCTCACGAATATAATACGCAAGATTTTATTGAACGAGCGTTAAAGGATGGCAAGCAGGTGCTTATCCCCCGTACCTTAGCTCACCGAGGTATGGAGTTTTGCGATATAACTAGCAGTGATTTAGTGCGCTCATCTTTTGGAATTCTTGAGCCGCTTGCGCATACTGCAGACAGTATAGTGAGCATTGATTCGATTGACATGATTCATGTGCCACTCGTTGCCGTCAATCACAACGGCTTTCGTATCGGCTATGGCGGCGGGTATTACGATCGTTTTTTGAGCGGTTTTGCTGGCTCAACGATCAGCACGGCATATGGCTGTCAGGTATGCGATTTTACGCCCGATAGTTTTGATATAGCCGTGCAGACCGTGCTCGTTGCGCGTTGAAAACGTTTCGACTAAGATTGCTGACGATATTGAGCAAGTATGCGCTTATTATATCCACGCAAATAGCGTCTAATTAGTATTCTGCGTTTCCAGTGCCCATCTCGACGGTAATCCAAGGTATTACCAATATTCGTGGTAGAAGGAACATGTTCAGCGAGCTGTGAATGATATTTTTTCACTACATGATTAAATAATCTCTGCCCACAGTTGAGCCATACAAACTTCTGAGTTCCATACACGGTCTGCGATTTGGCAGGCTGATTGCACACAAGATCATTAAAAGCGTAACAACTGTTGTTCTAGGATATGGCAGATTGTATTGCTCACACATCGCATAGAACTGTGGCTTATCGGAAATACGTAATCCTAGGTCTTTCTGAGCATACGGAATAATGTAATATTGTGATAGCTCATCACGAACCGATAAAATCCGATGCACATACTCTTCACTCGCAGCAAAAAGAACCAAACGCGCCTGAGCATGCTGCTGTGCGTATTCAATCAAAGTACGCACAAGCACAGCGTCATCAGCGAAATCAGGAATAACACTCACATCGCAAATCTTGGAGTGAGCAACCATAAGCAGCTCAGATTTGCAGAAAACCTTCGTTACCCCACCCTATACAGAGTGAAAAGATCGTGCCACATTGTATGCATTCGTATCGCTACCGACAACAACCGGTCAAAAACTTGGTAAATCCGTTTTCATTTTACCCTTAAACGTCTTGAATTCTTCAGACTAGCATTCTTACATAAGCAAGCTGAAAAATTCCTGAATATTCTCAGGGCAAAATATTAGGGGGGGCAGCAAAATATTCATGCTGTGACTATCGTCATGTCCACAAGATAAGCCACAGCATGAAAGATAAAGTGGTAATCTACTTCGTTTCATACAGATACTCTAATGTGCGTGCAACCAACACATCGAGAGCATCCAACGCCAAAGGCTTATTCGCCTCGTTTAAATCAATCAAACTTAACTCGGTACACGCAATAATACCCACAGTCTGAGCGTCACAGTATTGGGAGATAACATCGTTGAGCTTCTCCCCTTCTGTAGAATTTTTTGCCTTAATGGAATAAATCGTGTCCATCATAGCTGTACGATCAGCCTCGTCCAGCTCAACAATAGTCAGACCATGTTTGAGCGCATACTTTTCATAAATACCTGACGATGCTGTTCCTTCTGTGCAGAAAACACAAGCACGAGTGAACCCACGTTTTTTCGCTTCAATAATGGAACTTTCCACCATATTGACAATGGGAATATCTGTGAATTCGCACAGCTTATCGTAATAGTAATGACTGGTATTACATGGAATAGCAATAACCTTAACACCTAAAGAATTCAGCAAATCAAAATCAGGACGGATTGCATTAAGAAAATCATCATCACGATGATTCGTAATGCATCGTGTGCGATCAGGAATGGTTGCATGATTCAGAATAATTATATCAGCATGCTCATTATCAGAGTTCGCGGGACTCTTACGCACCAGTCGGTTATAAAATTCGACCGTAGCTAATGGGCCCATGCCACCAATAACTCCACCTTTATACATGCATTATCTCCTTGTTATCTTGCGCCACGCCCTGCCCATAAGCATAGCGTTAAAAGCACACCACGGTTTAAGATCCGACCATGAGAATATTGCAGGTGCGAGTTTCTTCGTGAAAATCTGGAAGAATCCCTTCCAGAAAGACAGCTGCTTTGTTTTCGAATAAGCAAGCAAAGCAAAGAAGTCTTCTAAACCATAAATAAAGGCATAATTTGTATTGTGCTCAAGGAACTTTGTTTCGTTGAGTTGTCCCGTTACATCTAGGTATGCTACATACGGCATATTGAGACCAACTTTATAAATAAGATTATTAAAGTTGGTTGTTCGCGCGTTAATTTCAATCAAATAGATTTCTTTGGTGTTCTCGTGTTCTTTGAACTCAATCTCGCCAAAACCACGATAGCCAATTTTTTCTACGAAGTCTTTGCCAATTTCCACTAAGCGCTTGTCATACTTCTGCTCCGTAAAAACAGAGGCACCGAAATTAATCGGCCACTGCCTAAACTTATGAGCAGTCATGTAATGTGTGGTCTTACCTTCTCTGTTAATGTAAAAATCATATGTCAACATATGATCATCAAAACCTGGCACAAGTTCTTGAACAAAAACATCAATATTATGTTCAGCACACGCAGCAATCCTACTTTTCAGGCTTTCCATATCATTGCATAAGAAAATCTTCTGTCTAAAAACTTTCGTAAACACAACTGTATCTACTGGTTTAATCATGCAAGGAAAACCAATACCGAGCACTTTGCTCTCAAATTGCTCATCGTTAACGCTAATAGTTGCCGGAATACGCACGTCATGTTCTTGAGCAAGCTTACCTAAAGTCCACTTATCAAGAACACGAGAGTTCAAACCGTTCTCTGCTTGGCTTACTAAGAAATACTCAGACAGCTGATCATAATATGTGTCGATAAACTCCACATATTTATCATGAGTAGGAAAAAGCACAGGTTTTTCTGACTGTTTTTTGCCATACTCTATAAGGTCAGCACATGCTTGAGCGTCGAACTTATTCAAGCTCGGCACGTTCAAACGTTCACTCACATACTTCGATCGGGCAGCATAAGCCTTCTTAAAGTTGTAATCACATGCGACCACAGGCACACCTTCGGAGCCTAAGCATCGAATAATACTTAAACCAATATAGTAGTTACAGCCTAAAACAACGGCTTTATTCATGGCTTACTCCCGCGTTCTGTACAGAGTTTTCTACCGTGTTATGAACAAAGTAAATGCTATACCACACTAAGAAAGTATAAATTGTATAGACTTTACGTCCATTATTTTTCACACCATGGTAATGATCATCAAGCAAGGCATTAATCTTGTCTACATCGAAGAATCGACCCACAAATGGCTCATTAAACATGCTCTTAACGATGTTATAGTACTTGTCTTGTTCAATGTACTTAATAAACGGCACCAAGAAACCAACTTTACGGCGCTTCGACCAAGCTTCAGGTAATGCTCGACGAGCAGCCTCTCTAAAGGCGTACTTTGTTGTAGTGTTATGCACTTTATACTTTGGTGGAATACGGCGTGCAAGATTCCACATCTCCTTGTCGAGCAAAGGAACGCGAAGCTCAAGCGAATTAGCCATGGTCATTTTATCGGCCTTAAGAAGAATATCTTCTACTATCCACATATTCATATCTAAGTACACACGCTTAGATACTTCATCCATGTCTTTAACATCGTCATAATATTTACGAGTTAAATCGCTTGCCTTCACAGGATTCTTGTACTGTGACGTCACAATATCATTTGCTTCGTCATCGCTCATAATCTTTGCTAAACCAATATAGGAATCCTCGAGTTTTTCACCAAACTTGGTAATAATCGTCTTGCCGTGGAAATGCGGTAAATCCTTGGTTTTCTTATACAACCAGTTGCGCAACCAGAATGGCAAAACACGATATGCTCGGTTTAACCATGGCATCTCATAGTCGTTATATCCAGCAAAAAGCTCATCTGCACCTTCACCTGAAAGCACCACTTTCACTTGCTCTCTTGCCATACGAGCTAAGAAATACAATGGTACAGCAGACAGGTTGGCATGTGGCTCATCGGAATAATACTGTACTTTTTGAACACCTTCGAAGAACTCATCTGGCGTAATCATCTTCGTAAAATTATCGATGTTCAAGTCTTTTGAGAGCTCGCGCGCATACATCGTTTCGTCAAAACCTTTATTCTCAAAACCAACTGAGAAGGTTTTATCAACATGTGCTTTAGCTACAACATAGCTTGAGTCCACTCCACCAGATAGAAAAGCTCCCACTTCCACATCGCTACGCTTATGGTAGCGAATGGAATCTTCAACTTCCTTATCTATATTGGCAACCGTTTGCTCAAAACCCTCGTCTTTATAGTCGAGTTCAATCTTAAAGTATTGCTTAATAGTCAGTTTGTTGTTTTTGAAGATGAAGTAGTGACCTGGACGTAGCTTGTGAACTCCCTTGAAGAAGGTTTCGTCCAGAGGATTGTATTGGAATACCAGATAATTTTTGAGAGCTTGAGGATTTACTTCCTTCTTAAACGTAGGATATGGCAAGAAAGATTTGATTTCGGAACCAAATACAAAGTCATCACCAATCTGCGTGTAGTAGAACGGTTTAATGCCGAAATGATCACGAGCACCAAACAGTTTTTTCTCGTTATCATCCCAAATAGTAAAAGCAAACATACCGCGTAATTTGGAAAGAACGCCTTCTTCTCCCCATGCTTCGTAACCATGCAGAATAACTTCTGTATCAGTATGTGTTTTAAAAGTGTAGCCTTCTTCAATCAGCTCTGAACGCAGTTCTTTGTAATTGTAAATTTCGCCGTTAAAAATAATAACAATATCATTTGTAGCGTTATAAATAGGCTGAGCACCTTCTTGCACATCAATAATACTGAGGCGACGGAAGCCGAAATGCGCGTATCCGTTATCGTAATAACCGCAGTCATCCGGGCCACGATGAGCAATAACGTCACTCATAGTCTTAATAACTTGAGCATCAGTAACGCTTGAACTGAGATATCCTACAAAACCGCACATACCATTTCCTTGGAATAATCCATCTTTATCACATAGCTATACTAACCAGAGTGCTACCCACTGGCAAACTGTATGAAACTTTTAGAATACCTTATCCTTCAAATTTTCTCGCAAAACCGAGGTGGCATACAGATATGAAACAACAAGTAATGCAAGGGTTACAAGCCATACAGCATACGCTCCACATACATGCACTGCAACAGCACTAACAAAAGCTCCTGCTAAGAAACTAAGCACAATAATTACATAATTACTCACATCGCGACGAACTTGTGCACTACGTTTTTTTGCTGGCGTAGTGACGAAAGCATAGATGCTGCTGAGCATGCGGCGGAAATTTCCTGAGGTCATCATGATGGTATAGGGAACGGTTTCAATCTTTGTGCCAGCATAAGAATTCATTACAATTCCGGTGCCAAAAGACAATACCATTATGCTCAGTACGGTATGCGAATGAATAAAAGGCAAAATAACAGTGGCAACTGTCATGGGAATAAGTGCGTAAATGCGCCATAATGCTGTGCGAGCATGCTGCTTTATGTATATGCCCGCTACAAAACCAATAGCAAAAAGGATAATAGCAACGAGTTTAGCAATAAAAAACGAGTACTTTTTATCAAAAATATCGCTTGCCATCATCACAACATTTCCTGTTTGCGTAGCAACAAGAGTTTTGAATTGAGTGTGGCAATAGACGTCAATGGCGCCACCGATAAATCCTAGGGTTATAGCTATATTTCGGCGATGATGCGGTGGGATAATATCCAAACGAAAGCTCCTTTAATACATTATGAAAACAAACTCATGTCATCTTTCTATGTTACGCTTACCGAGTCCTGGGGAGTCGCGTGACTGAGAATAAAACCCATTGAACCTGATCTGATTAATACCAGCGAAGGAAGTGACGAGCACAAAACGAGTGTACACCACTCAAGGAGTGCAACGAGTCTCCTGGATCATAGAAGGTCTAGAAAAGGAGACTACAACCATGACCACCTCCACTGAACATGTTACGTATGGCAATGCTGTCTGCGGTATCGATGGAGCAAGTTTGCAGATTACTGGTTGTCGTTTTTCAGCCTCCCCGATGTGCGATAATTTCGTTGATATTCTTATGAACGCTATCGCTCAGACAGATACTTCAAAGATCTGGTCAGATACAGATGGGATGTCTACTGTTTATCGTGGTCGCGATATTCATGTAGTAGATGCAGTTCGAGCATTTTTCACAGGTGCCGAGCAGCCAAACGTTCACATGACTATGGAGGCAACCTTCTCCAAAGGCTGGGTTGCATAATATTAACTGAACAGGAGTGATATATAGACACGAGAAAAGGAGGATATTGCATGATAGAATATCATATATAAAATTACAGCGCTATACTCCCGCCTTTCAGTTGGTGATGAAGATAGAGATGGTGGCGAGAGTAATAGTATTGTCAATCAAAAAGCCTTTTTAGAAAGATATGCAAGAGATAAAAAGCTGATAAACATTCGCCACTATATTGACGATGACGAAAGTGGTAGGTTCTTTGACCGTTCAGCTTATACACAGATGATAAGCGATGTAGAGCAAGGCAAAATCGGTATTGTCATCATGAAAGATATGACGAGATAGGGAAGAGATTATCTTCAAGTCGGTAATGCGATGGAGATATTTAGAAGAAACAATGTACGCTTTATCGCCATCAATAACGGTATAGACAGTATTGACCAAAACACATTGGAATTTGCTCCCTTTATCAACATCATGTCAGAGTGGTATGCAAGAGACATCAGCAAGAAAGTAAAAACAGGAATTAAAACCAAAGGAGCAAACGGAAAACCTGTCGCAACAGAAGCTCCATACGGCTATATAAAAGACCCTGAGAACAAAGATTATTGGATGGTCGATAAAGAAGCTGCCGAAGTTGTAAAACTCATTTTTAGGCTATTTATGGAGGGGAAAAACAGAAATCAGATAGCCGTTTATCTGAAAGAAAAAGAAATACTAACCCCAACCTTTTATATGAAACAACAAGGCAGAGGAACAGCCAAAAGCAAACCTCTCAATGAAGAAAATCGCTATAACTGGAACAAAGCAACCATAACACGCATACTGAAAAGACAAGAGTATTGTGGTGATGTAGTCAACTTCAAGACCGAAAAGCATTACAGAGATAAGAGAAACCATTATGTAGATAAAAGCAAATGGCAAATAACAGAAAATGCCCATGAGCCGATAATAGATAGAACTACCTTTGAAAATGTAGAGCGTATGTTAAAAAACGCACCTGTCAAAAGACCAAACGGAGACGGAGAAATTCACGCACTATCAGGACTGATGTACTGTAAGGATTGCGGAACAAAAATGCACATTCGCACCATACACAAAAACAAAAAGTACAGCATGTAACCTATTACAGTGAATATGCCAAAGGAAAAGCAAAGCACCCTAAATGCAATTCCCCACACCGCATTGATGTAGATGAGGTAATGGAAACGCTCAAAGAGGTTTTGCGAAAGATAGCACAGTATTCCTTAGAAAACAAAGCAGAGTTTGAGAAACTTGTAAAGAAAAGTCTGTATAAAGAGCAGACCGAAGAAGTCAAGAGAAATCAAAAGCGTATGCCACAAATCACAGAACGAATGGAACAGATAGAAAGAGTGATGAATAAACTCTATGAAGATAATGCACTTGGAAATATGGATACAGAACGCTATGAGCAGTTATCAAGAAAGTATGCAGAAGAATACTACACCTTAAAAGCAGAAAAAGAAGAAATCAAAGAACGCTTATCCGAATGTGAAAATGCAACCCAAAGAGCAAAGAAGTTTATCAGACTTGCAGAAAGCTATTCCAACTTTGAAGAACCTACCCCCTACAATTATCAATGAGTTTATCAGTAAAATCATAGTGCATGAAAGAGATGTAAAAAGAGCAAAATATGTCGTTCAGCGAATAGAGGTTTATTTTAACTATATAGGCAAATTTGAAAATGAACTTACAAAACAGATAGAGCCGACAGAACAAGAAATGCTACAGATGAGGGAAGAAATAGAAGAAGCAAAGAAAGAAAAAGCCAGAGCATATCGTAGGGCATATTACAAAGAATACCGAGCCAAAAACCTTGAAAAGTGCCGAGAGTATGAAAAATTAAAAGCAAGAGAATATCGAGCAAAAAAGAAGCTACAACAAGCAACAAGCTAAAATTAAATATCAACCAAACAAAAGAGGTTTCCTAATTACAGGAAATCTTTTTTGTGTAAGTCGAAAGGAGGAACTAAATGGCAGAAAATGAGAAAAAAGATATTAAAGAAATACAGGCAGAAGAACAACCACAACGAAAGCCTGACGGTATTCTTACAAAAAAGATAAATGGAAAGATCTTTGTAACAGAGATATATTCTGATAAAAAAGGAAAAGAAACATTTCAAGATAAGCTGTTTAAGGTAATACATTCTAAAAAGAATGAAAAACAATAAATAGGTATACCACTCCTAAAATATGAAAGACAAAAATAATTGAATCCAGATAAAAAGTGATAAAAAACAACTAAAAAGTAGTATAATAAAGCATAATTATATTCAAAAACAAAATGAACGGAGGAACAAAAAATGGGTCTATTCGGACTGTTTGGAGGAAAAAAAGAAGTTGAACTAGATAAAGCAAAGAGTGATGGAAACAAGTCGTTGATGAGAGAAATCTTTGATAGGAAAGTAGATAATGGCTCAGAATATAAAATAATCTATGCTTATTCAGAAGATATAGGTGGAGCTAATTTCGCGGTACTTCGTACTGTTTCCTATAAGTACAGAAGTTTTATACTTGGCTATAAAAAAAGCGATTTAAGTTTAGTTTTTCTTGAGGTAAGCCCTGATTTAACTCAGGTTGGTGAAGCACTTCTTTATAGACCACAAGATGTAAAGAGAACTAATTTCACCAAGATGGTAGGTTCCTATTATCTACAATACGGAAACTCATTCAAAAAAGAATTTTTCAACTTTTTTGTTCCTAAGACTATTGACGATATAGTAAATCACGATTGGTATGACGAAGAAACATTCACTTACGTTGACCAAAGAGAAGAACACAGTGACTGGGTTGAGTTTTGGAATAAATTTTGCAACTAAAAGGTAAAGTACAATGAGTATGTTACCAAATTATATTTTGACTTTTATAATTGCAATATTTCTCATATATAGCTATATAAATATAAAAGTTGAAAAAGCTAAAGCTAGTAACGGATGTCTTTATGGAATAGGCATAGTTGTTGCAGTATTGCTACTTGGAATGTCTATTTACGGTATAATATTTAATATCCCATTAGGGCAAGTGCAGATGCTAATAGAAAATAGCTTCAAATAAAAAATAGATATATGAAACAGTAAATCAAATTCGGTTTACTGTTTTTTCTTTGCTCAAAAATAAAAAGAGAGGAAACAAAAAAATGAAAAACATAGAAGAAAAAATCTTAATGGCAGATGAAGAAATTAAGCAGTTACAAAACAAAAGAAAAAACTCATAAGTCAGCAGAAACAGGAAGAAAGAAAAAAGAGAGATAAAAGAATATATGAAAAAGGAGCAGTCTTTGAAAGTATCTTTACAGAAAGCAAGAACTTAAGCAAAGATGAATTTTATCAGTTAATCACATCTCTAATTCGTAAAGAAGAAGCCAATATCAAAATACAGAAAATCATAGAGAAAAGAGAACAAATAGAAGTAGAAAATACAGGAAAAGAAGATGAAGAAATGGACATCGAAGAATAGTCCCTTGTTTACAAGGGCGCACATATACACCTTAACAGGTGCGTGCGTTCTCCGAAGGCTCTTAGCAGAGAGCATATCAGCTAACGCTGATACAGGGGAACTACATTCCCCTACGAAAATAAATTTCCTACCACTTGTGTACTTCCCAAAAGAAATCGGATAAAAAGCTATCCGATTTTTTGGAAGTCTTATCTATCGCCACATCAAAGTATCAGAAAAACGAAAGGAGGTTTTTTCTTATGGCGATATATCATCTTTGCATAAAGATTATTTCAAGAGGCAAAGGCAAAAGTGCAGTAGCAGCTTCCACTTATCGCAGTGGCGAAAAGATAAAAAACGAATATGACGGTATTGTCCATGACTTTACAAGAAAAGGCGGAATAGCACATACAGAAATTCTTTTACCACAAAATGCACCACAGGAATTTGTAAACCGTTCTGTATTATGGAACAGTGTTGAGAAAATAGAAAAGAGTAAAAACTCACAGCTTGCAAGAGAAATTGAAGTTGCCTTACCCAAAGAATTAGACAGAGAAAAACAAATAGAACTTATTAGAGAATATGTAAAAGAAAATTTTGTAAAAGTCGGTATGTGTGCCGATATTGCCCTACATGATAAAAATGATGGAAACCCACATTGCCATATCTTACTTACTATGCGACCACTAAATGAAGATACAACATGGGGAGCAAAATCAAAAAAGGAATATATCATTGATGAAAATGGCGAGAAAGTAAAACTTAGAAATGGCAATTACAAAACAAGAAAGATAAATACAACAGATTGGAACGAGCAAGAGAAAGCGGAACACTGGAGAAAAAGCATGGGCAGACATTACAAACAAATATCTTGAAGAAAACAGCATACAGGACAAAGTGGATCATCGTTCTTATCAAAGACAAGGTATAGAACAAATACCGACCATTCATTTAGGAGTCTCAGCAACACAAATGGAGAAGAAAGGCATAGCCACAGATAGAGGAAATATCAACCGAGAAATCAAACATCAAAATGCGATTTTAAGAGAAATTTCAAGAAGAATAAAGGCCTTACTAAATTGGATAAGGGGAATAGGAAAAGAAGAAAAGCAGAGAGCGAAAATACAAAATCCACCCTCTCACAAAAAGAAAATCTGTTATCAGTTTTTGAAAATCTTATCCGCAAAAACACAGATAAGAATAATGCAGACTTAGAGAAATATATTGAAAGTTATCAGCTACTCAAAGAGAAAAACATCACTTCATTATCCGAGCTTAAAGAAAATATAGTTATCCTTAGAGATAAGAATTATAAGACTACAAGAGCCTTAAAAGATACCGAAAAGAAATTTGATGAAAAAAACACAACTCATCGGCTCGCGGCATACGCATGAGCAAGCTTTCCTTGAAACCGCTTGCTCCTATGCTCGTTCATTCCATGAGAACGTCGGAGCTACTTGCTGAAGCCATGCAATCCAAAGGCTTTGATGAAGACGCATCTCGCTCTCGTCACACAATAATTCATGTTCACGCATACGATTTTATATATGCAGTGTTCATGATAGCTCCAGCAATAATGGCGTATTTTTTCTAGATTACTCACCTAGTACGCTAATACGCTCGCGAATATGATTACCCTTTTCAATCTCATCAGCAAAAGCAATAGCATAGTCAGCGTAGCTCAGCACGCTTTCTCCCTTGCTGTTGACAGTAAACTTCTCACCCGCAAGAATATAGCGTCCCGCACGTTCACCATTAGCTTGGAAATCAGCCGCAGGGCTCACAAAAGTCCAGCGCACATCATCGCGCTTGCGCAACTGCTCTAAAGCATCAGTTTGAGCTTGAGCCAAAGGACGGAATTGCACTGGAAATTCTGGAGTGTTAAGCAACTGTACGGTATGAGCATCATCAACATATAAGCTACCAGCACCGCCTACAACCAAGAAACGCTTATCTGTGCCCGACAATAAATCAGAAATATGATTCACAACCTTTACATGCAAAGGCAAAGTTCCTTCAGTCCATGTACCAAAAGCACTGACTACTACATCTGCATGTGCCACATCTTCCTTAGTGAGGTCAAACAAATCTTTGCTCACATAATGCTGTGCCTGGGACTTGTTCTCATTACCATGGCTAATACCTGTAACATCGAAGCCACGATTTACAAGTTCTTCTACGATAAGACGTCCAGATTTACCATTCGAACCAATTACTACTACGTTTTTCATCTCAGTATCTCCATTTCATACATGTAACTATAATAATTACATGTCTATTTATAAACCCTTTTACTTGTAACGTCAATGCTTACATGTTTTCGGCGTGTTACGTGATACTTCGCATAAAAACAACGGCTCTTACCTAAAGGTAAGAGCCGTATAGATAAAACAAACTTTAGCGCCACACATAAGAAGCAGTATCTTTAAACACATCCGCCAAAGTCACAGATTGCAGACTATTTTCCATCGCCCGTTGCACATCAAGAAGTTGATCATCAAGCACCGCATGAATATTGCGTCCCACTGGGCACTCAGTCGAAGGATTACTGTGATATCCAAAAAGTCTATCTTCGCGCATCATATCGAGAGCACGAAAAATATCGAGAAGTGTAATATCTTCAGGATTCTTAGCAATTTCAATGTGCGAACTTCCCTGACTACTATTAAGCAACCCCGCAGCTTTGAGCTTAGAGAGAATCTGACGAATCACTACTGGATTAACATTAACACTGCGAGCAAGATTGGCGCTCGTCATTTTCTCTTCGCCTTCATATGTATGAATGTATGCAAACATATGAATAGCAATGGCAAAGCGGTTTGAAAATTGCATAGCACACTCCCTTACTCAACATGTAATAGTGAGTATAACATGCGCATCTGCATCTCATCGACCAAACCTAAATAAGCAAAGGCTCAAAATCACATAAACAACTTCGAGCCAGAGTCAATACTCAATTAATACTTTACTTAGCTTTTACAAGGAATGTGCACGCAAATCTTCTGCAGAACGTGCAGAAAGCTCTGCCAAGCTCAGATCGAAAACAGAGTATGCGCCAGTCAATCCTGCTGCTGACTTCTTAGCGCAAGCGCGAGCGGTTGCTACAAGCACAGAACCAGTAAATTCTGGATTAGAATCCAAAGCCAGCTCGAAGTGAATTGCATGGTTAACATCTTCAGCAGTGCTTCCCGTGCGAATCACTTGACCGCCATGAGGAATACCGTTGTGTTTTTCTGCGAGTTCCTCAGCAGGAATAAAGTGCACAGTAGTGTTATAGTCTGCGAAATAGTTTGGCATAGTCACGATTTCGCGTTCAATACGCTCTAAATCAGCACCCTGTTCTGCCACAACATAGCATTCACGAGTATGCATAGTACGTGCAGTCAGTTCTACATCTTTACCCGCCTTCACAGCCTCTACTGTTTCTTCTACAGGAACTGTGTATTGGCGAGCATCGAGAACGCCCTCAATACGGCGAATAGCGTCAGAATGGCCTTGAGAAACACCACGTCCCCAGAAGGTTGTTGAACACCCCTGAGGCAAAACTGCTTCACCAAGCACACGAATCATAGAAAACAGACCTGGATCCCAACCCACAGAAATAATTGCCGTTGTACCTGCTTCTCGAGCAGTTGCATCTACAGTTGCAAAATGCTGTGGAATCTTTGCATGAGTATCGAAGGAATCAACAACATTAAACAACTTGGCTACTTGCGGAGTCTGCACTTCCAAATCAGTAGCAGATCCACCGCAATTAATAACTACGTCAATCTTACCCTTGAACTCGCTAAGCTGCTCGAGCGCATACACAGAAGCTCCGTAAGTAGTAACACTTGCAGGGTCACGACGAGTAAAAACACCCACACATTCCATATCTGGAGCCAGAGCGAGAGCACGTTCTACACCACGTCCCAAATTTCCATAACCATTGATTGCTACTGCGACCATTACTTCCTCCCCCAATTAAGCTAACTTTAAAGAATACCCTAACGAATATTACCGCGTAAATATATCTCACATAGAAAACTATTACTGTTCTGGCGGTTCATAGCCACAGAAGCGGTAAAGTTTCTCAATGTCCCCAGAAGTCAGCTCTTCACCATTTTTCTCATTATAATTTGCGATATTTTCTGGCTTCACTTTCACCTTGTTTATAGTAGCAAATGCCTGCAAAGACATTATGGCAATTCCTAAATAACCCTTATGCCCGCCAGTACCAAAGAATCCCATAGGTTGTCGAGCTATTTTTACCCCTCTTCTTGTAATTATGGTGCCTCACAGTTTACTCATAGCTCAAGAACTGCTCATAGATACTCAGATCCTCATCTAACTCTGGATGAAAACTTAATCCAATCAGATTTTTGTAGCGCACGCCCGCAATAGTTCCATCTTCTAGCTCAACAAGAGGCTGCACCTCGTTATCGAGAAGAGCGCTTATGCGCGGCGCGCGAATAAACGTTGCTGGTATGTCGCGCGAACCATCAGTACTGTTTAAGCGCGCGACTGTATGGAAGCTGCCGAGCTGACGTCCATATGCATTGCGCTGCACGCGCACGGGCAGACTTGCAAAACCGTCAACCGCATCGTTTTCTATTTCGCGAGCTAATAAAATCAAACCCGCGCATGTACCCAGAACAGGCAAACCGCTGTCAATCAGTTCGCGTAACGGTTCGAACATGTTCAGCTCTCGCAGCAGTTTTGATTGAACCGTACTTTCACCGCCCGGCAAGATAAGACCGTCGAAACCCTCCGAGATATCGCTGGCTTGGCGCAGCTCGAGCGCAGAAATACCCAGCTGAGCTAAGCGCTGCTCATGCTCGATAAACGCGCCCTGAACGGCGAGAACTCCTACTTTCTTCATGCTTTCTCCCTCGACCGCGCTATTCGCCGCGCTGAGCCATGAGCAGCTCAATCTCCTGCTCGTTTATACCCACCATTGCTTCACCTAGATCTTCAGAAAGTTCAGCAATAAGCGTTGCATCCGTATAGTTTGTTACAGACTTCACGATAGCCGCTGCACGCTTGTGAGGGTTACCCGACTTGAAAATGCCCGAGCCCACGAACACACCTTCAGCGCCCAACTGCATCATTAAGGCAGCATCGGCAGGAGTTGCTACTCCACCAGCAGCAAAATTGACCACTGGAAGCTTGCCGTTGTCATGTACAAAACGCAGCAGGTCTACTACTACACCAAGCTTCTTAGCCTCTTCAAACAACTCGTCGTCGCGCAAAGACGCAACGTGACGAATTTGCGACTGAATAAGGCGCATATGCGTTACAGCCTGCACAACATCACCCGTGCCCGGCTCCCCCTTCGTACGAATCATGGACGCCCCCTCGCTAATACGACGCAAAGCCTCGCCCAAATCCTTAGCACCACAGACGAATGGAACATCGAAATCGTTCTTATTAATATGAAAAACGTTATCTGCCGGCGAAAGCACCTCAGACTCGTCGATGTAGTCAATTTCAAGAGCCTGCAAAACTTGCGCTTCCACAAAATGGCCAATACGCACCTTCGCCATAACTGGAATACTCACAGCATTTTGAATCTCTTTAATCAGTCGTGGATCACTCATGCGCGAAACACCGCCCGCCGCGCGAATATCTGCTGGAATACGCTCCAACGCCATAACCGCACAAGCACCCGCATCCTGAGCAATACGAGCTTGTTCGGCATTGGTAACGTCCATAATGACGCCACCTTTAAGCATTTGAGCCAGCTGCTTGTTGAGAGCCACACGTGATTGAGTATCGTTGTGATTGTCGGTCATTTTCCCCACCTTTTTCTTATGCATCGAACTTTTCCGTCCACAATTCAGACTATTAGCCTTGTGACTTTGTGAAAATACTCAATTTATGAAATATTTATAAGGTCACAATAAGGTCAGGAAGAACATGCTCACCTACGATTTATCTGCGCGTGGCGATTGCACGCGCTACATGTATTTATACGAGCTCATCCGCGCTGATATTACGCAAGGCGCCCTGCCTGCACACACGAAGCTGCCTGCCAAGCGCGCTTTTGCACAGCATCTGGGCGTTTCTGTTATTACTGTGGAGAACGCATACGTGCAGCTTGCTTCCGAAGGCTATATTTATTCGAAGCCTCGTCAGGGCTTTTATGTGGCGAAGATTTCTGTGCCTGCGCCAGTGCAGATTGCTCAACTCCAGCCTGAACACACCGCCCCTACTCACACCGCGAAAACCTGGCGTATTAACCTCAGCTCCAATGCTCTCCCTCAAGGAATTTTCCCTTACCAAACATGGTTGAGCACCATGCGTTCGGTTATTGCTGACCTCGACCATCAAGGACCACCTGACTCTGAGCCGTTTGGCTGTTTACCACTGCGTCAGGCGATTTCCGAACAACTACACACCACGCGCGGAATGAACGTATCCGCCAACAATATTGTGGTGGCTGCCGGCTCACAAATCCTGTACAATCTGCTCATTCAGTTCCTAGGTCGCTCCGCCATGTATGCCGTGGAAGATCCAGGTTACCCACGTTTGGCCGATATATATTCCGCGCACGAAGTGCACACCGCACATATTCCCATGGATGAGCATGGCATTCGCACCGACATTCTCGACATGACAGGCGCGCGCATCGCCCACGTTATGCCCTCGCACCAGTTCCCTACCGGCCGCATCACTTCGGTTCCGCGCCGTTATGAGCTACTCGCTTGGGCTGCGAGCGCACCGAACCGCTTGATTATTGAAGACGATTATGATGCAGAGTTTCGTTTTTCCGGACCGCCACTGGCCAGCCTGTTTAGCATCGATACTACGCAGAGTGTTATTTATATGAACACGTTTTCACACACGCTCGGTTCGCTTTTCCGCGTGGGTTATATGGTTTTGCCCGATTCTCTACGTGACGAGTTTTTCGAGAAAATGGGTTTTTATTCTTCTACTGTCTCAACCGTAGAGCAGCTGACTTTAGCGAAATTTATGCGTTCGGGAGCGTATGAGCGGCACGTGAACCGTTTGCGCAAACATCATCGCGAGGTACGTGACACTTTGATTGACTCTTTTGAGAGCACTTCCCTCGCCAGCCCTTTCCGTTTCGTCGGCTCTGACGCGGGCTTACACTGCGTTCTTGAGCTGACCGACAGCGAGCATATGCCAGATGGTTTTACTCGTAACGTGTCTGCTCGACTAGCTCAGCGAGGGATTTTACTTCAACCGATTGATCGGTATATACGCCATGAGAACGCGAAAAGCTCTGAGGGTTTTGTTGTGCAATACAGTTCGCTCACCGTTGAGGATGTTCGAAAGTTTGTACGGGAGTTTGTGGACTTGTGCGAAGAAGAGCTACTTACTTCTATATCGAAATAACCGTCGATTTCCATTCAAAAGTAAAAGTCATATTTTAATTACTCTGCAGTATTTTTAAGCACTAGTTCAGTCATGCGATCGAAGCACACGACCTGGCACGCAAAAACAGGATGAATAGCAAGTCATAGTGTTCGTTCGGGGAAACTTATCAATCATACTTTTTAACGATATGACAAGGCTATCGTTAAAAGGTTTAAGCTGGCTTGAGAACGGGGATTTACTAACACCTTTATTTCTTCTTAATTTCCTTCGGTGCGAACTTGTCGGAATTTCCGACAAGTTGCATTTTATTCAAGTTCTTCCTCTGATATTAGCATCCCTATAAATTCTTCAAAATTATTTGCAAGGACTTGAACTTCATAATCATATTCTTGAAAACAAACGGATACTTTGGGTTCTCCATCTTTTCCACATTCACGATAATCTAAATAAATCATATCATGTCCACCAGATTCTGTATCTGCAATAACAATTCCTATATCTCGTGGATATTCCCATTCATTAAAGCAAAATTCATTTCCAAATTTTCCAAATAAAGAGTTGTGCTTGTTACCCCCTATTCCAAAAAATCCAACAAGCCCAATTGTGTTTACCTCATTTCTTTTAGCATGTTCATTAAACCAATAAGATTTATTTGGATGACCGCCATTTTGTGTTTTCATAAGTTGAATATAAGACTGAGGAAATTTAAGCCCCAATTTATTTTCATAAAATGCTATTATTTCATCAGTTAATGCTTCTTCTACATAGTTTTCGGTATAGTATTCATGACTATTCCAAAAATCCTTTAAATCACCATTTTCAAACATTGTTAGTTTCTCCTTCGTCCTACACCAGACTTCGGGAGAAAATGTCCCAAACCATTTTGATAAACAAGCGCACTTGTCAACCTTTACCCTTTTTGAAAGAACCACTACCACGATAAGTGTTGACAACACAGGTAAAGACTTGTCCACAGTGTTTGCACCGTACCATGTGAACCATAATTTCATCTGCCCATCCGTCTTCGGTCTTTACCTGATTCAACGGGCAAGTGGATTCTTCCTCAAGCAGTTCAAAACCGCCATTCGTCACAAGTTGTTGGATGTATTCAATACACGCCAGATAATCTCTCGGTGCCTTAAATCTCTTCCATTTCTGAATATTATGGCAGTAGTCACACATTGCAACTCCCTCCCTACACAAATTTTTCTAAATTTTGAAATTGTACAGTTAATAGATTGACACTAAAACGGCGCTCTCTTGTGCTGCCATTTTCTCATAAAATTTTTTCAAACTTTCAAATGAGGTTCTTAAATCATTTTTAATTTCATCAGCTTCATCTTCGTATTCCCAAATATTAGGGTAAATATCGTTTTGGCGAAACGCACTCATATCAAATTTATCAATATATGTTTCAAAATCAAGCTCGTGCAATGCCTTTGCAATTTCTTTCACTCTATCACTTTTCGTTCCAGATATAAATTCTTCGATTTCTTCCCCAGAAATATTAAACTGTCCTACAATCGCTTCGCTGATTAAATTATCTTCAATCGCTTCGCTGGCAGATTTTCCTGTCAACAAAAAATGAAGTGCGTCCCACATTTTATCTATATCACAAATTTCTAAGTTCTCATTTTCCTGTGCGTCTTCCACATCATCAAGACACATAAATTTTTCTAATTCAATGTCAGTAGTTGACTGATAATTTGCAATCATTCCCATTTATTTTTCCTCCATATTTTACTGTATTGTTCTTTACTTCCGCCCCGCTGTGGGTTGGATTTTTCAGATTGTCGTTGACTGGCTTGGCTGGCTTTGCTATCTGGCTGATAAATGAAAGGTTATTGCTCAACGAATTACATCAATATTTTTCAATAAAGTACCTGCTCGCAAATAATCTGTAACCTGCTCATTAACAACCTTATATGGGTGATAATCGGCGTTACAAATATCATGAAGAATTTCTTCTTCCAACTCATCTAATGGCTTATTGACCTTTCCATATAGGTGTGCAAATCGATAACAAAAGGAACGCAAAAGGTCAAATATAATTGAATAATTTCCATTGCCTCCCCTAATCTGTGGCAAATCATTAAATGAACCCATACCGCCATATGCTCTGATATGATGGTCTGTATTCTGTCTAAATTCCCAATCGGTTATATCTTTACTTATCCATTTAACCCAATTCTCAAACCAAGCATTTGGATCGTTTTGAGAATTCAAAATATAATGCATTGTTTGCAATGCCTGTAAATAGTAATCCATCTATTATTCTATACCTCTCCCTATTGTGATAAGTTCCGATTTGTCATTCCCCTATTTTCTCCCCCACTGTGGGTGGATTTTTTAGATTACTGTTGACTGGCCAGGCTGGCTTTGCTATCTGGCTGATAAAATGGTATTCATAGCGCAAATACGCCAAAAATCATTTACTTGTTCAAACTCAATTTTCAACTCTTGCTGAATCAGGCTTTGCTGTATTTTTTTGATTAGGGCATAGGCGCCCGCTAAGCAGATTACGACCATTACAAAATAGGATTACCTGATTCTCTTTGATAAAATTGTTTGGTCCAAGATAGAATAGTGCCAAGTTTATACCTAGTATAGGAAACATCAGCAGTGCTGGAAAGGCAAATCCTATGATGATATCAGATTTTGATGTTGTTGCTGTAAATTCGTATTTTTCCATGCTTCCCCCACTAATTCATCAATAAATTTATGGCTATCTACTGATTAAACGTTACAATAACAGTCTTAATGCTCTTTGAACTTTGAGATTCAGAGAATAGAACCTTTATATTTTTAAAAGCGACACCTTCGGTTCTCTCCTGCTCGCTATTTGGCTTTGATATATTCAAAGCTTTATACGGATCAACCCACTCCCTGCGCTCGTCATAAATTAGCTCTATCGACTTATCTTTGATAAATATAGTATCAGAATTTGAGATTACCATCTTGTATAGGGTCGCATCGTATAGCGAGCAAGGCGAATCTGTCATATTCTTCACCTGAATCTCTATTCTTGCACTTCTATAATCGTCTTTCTTAGCCAGTGTATATGTTTCGCTGATTTCACCCGGCTGTAAAACTATGCTGCTTAAATCAGCACCTGTCGGATTATCTAGATCCATAACCTTGTAAAGGCAATCTTCAAAGCTGTCACCTCCGAGCATAAATATACGTCCCGAGCTTGCTCTAATCTTTACACCATTTGGATTCATAGCATGCGTCTGAATCTGTGGGGCAAGCTCTGCGTATAGCTCATCAAAGCTCTTCATTGTAACCTTACCATTCTCAGCTCTTCCAACATCCACATATTTGCTCTCATCGCTTACATCGCCCTTGAATCTGATTCCATGGATATCAAATCTTAGAGGTAAGTTCTCTACATCAATCAAAGCACTATACTTCTCACGCACTGTGTTAATAAAAGCAACAAATCTGTCATATGAAGTTTTTAGTTCATCAATCGATTTTATATGGGCAGAATATACTAGTTCCGGATCCAAATACTCAATATGGTCCTTTCCCATATCCGTTGAAGATTGGAAAGTCTTAATTGCATGTTCAGTAAAAACATCATCAAAATCATTCCATACAAAGGAACCCATAAATGGCTGATGCGAAACTGTAATATTAAATTTGAGATCCGGATATTTCTTGAGCTTGACAATATAATATCGCTTATTCTCCGGATTTTGCTCCAAAGTATACTCATTTTCCCCATATACATTGTCGAGATACCTATCAATTCTCGCCTTATCCTCATTCGGATTAGAGCATCCCATCAAAAGGAGAACAGAGATTCCGATAATAAACAAAACGATGTACTTTTTCATAGATATTACCATCCCAATTTAGCTTAATAATTTATACTGGTGTTATACCATATTTTAAAGCTCTATTTAGAGGCATCTGCGCTAAGTGTGGGTAAAACTGTTACTAGTTAACCCACATTTTTCTTTTTTCGATTCGAGCTAACCAGTAGGGTTTGGGAGCTTTGGGGAGATGTCAAGGAATCTATTCCGTAGGGCGTAGCCCTTGACCTCTCCCCAAGCTCCCATATAATCTTCCAAGCTCAAATCGAAAATGAGAGTTGTTCAAATTGTTTCTTGGTTTCCAATAATTCTTCTCTTGGTGTTTTTATTCGGTTAAACAATTTTGAACAAACTAGCATAATCATCGCTTTCATATTTTCTATGTTTCTGAATCCATATGCTTTACGTATGATCACTTTGATTTTGTTATTTGTCGCTTCGATTCGCGCATTTGATAGTTTAAGTCTCATCGTATTGAGTATAGCTTCTTTATGCCTTCGTATCTTTTTGCTCAGCTCTACTATTGGCTCTATCCTACAATGACAAGCACTTGCGATCCACCTCGTTAGTGCTTGTTCTGCTATGAATGCATCCACTGTTTTAAACACTTCTCGTAAGCCTTCTTTGTATACGTATGCCTTCCCAACTTTGGGGTATAACAGTTGGATTGATTCTAGTTTCTTCATTTGATTTTCGCTTAGATTTTCCTTACCTTTCTGCAATACATTTTTCATACTTTTATGTACTGTTCTTGCTGCGTATTCTGGTACTTCCTCACCTGTCTTTGGTCTGCCGACTTTTCGTTTTGGAAGTTTCAATTCTTCACTCTTAACTGACCTCCACGCCTCAATTCTTGTTTCATCTACTGCTTTTGTTACCCATTCGATCACATGGAATACATCAACGCATCTTTCACAGTTAGGAATCCAATAGTCTAAGCATGATTTGATCCACCTTGCTCCATCTGCCGAACACGCCTCAATGTTGTCCCGCTGTTTGTGTGTCAATGATTCAAAAAACTAATCTAATACTTCTTTTCCAGTTCCTTCATGACACCACACAACTTGATTTTGGTCATGATCTACTACAACAGTGATGTACTTATGCCCCTTCTTATAGCCGGTTTCATCAATACCAATATGCCTTAAATTTGTAAGCCTTAAAGTCTCACCTGGTTCCAACATACCTTTTCTTCTCTTGATGACTGAGCCAACAGTGCACCAATCAACGTTCATCACTCTTGCAACATCTACTTTGCTCATACGTACTACGAAAAAAGTAACGGATGATTCAAAGAGATTAGTAAATCTTGAACCGTAGGAAACCCAAGGGACTGCTTCAGTTTTCACACCGTGCTCGCTACATTCGATTCGACAAAGTGCTACATGTAGAAATGTCTGGAAACCACAAAAATCTAAGTGTCTCCACGTTGAGACTTCAGGTCGATAATCATATACTATGCACTTTTCCCACAGATTGAGCACCGATGGCGAACTCTTTTTAGTGGTTTGATATGTATATGAACTTGATAATTTTCCTCATCAAGTTCAATCTCATCAACATGGCAATCGTTGACAAAGAGTAATTATTTTAGTAACCTTTTCACGCTTATGTGACCTATATTTCTGTTTAGAGACCTAAAAATATCACACAAGCTTTTTTGTTATCTATAAAACTTCAAAAATACGCATATCTATAAGCAATACACGCGTTATTCCATCAAATATTACCCACACTCACTGCAGATAAGCCACTTATAACTTTTATTAAATCAGAGTTAGAATCTATCAAACTCCTCTTGTCCTGCCACCTGCTTATACCTCACGCCATCATTGGCTTTTTCTGTCCAACTATCAAGGACTAAACCAATGGTTACTTCATCTAAGTCCCTTATACTTAAGCCTATCTCTAAGCACCTAAGTAGAAACAAGGGAGTTGTCATCTCCCTTGAACTTTTTTGAAGTTTTTAGATTCTACTTCGGTCTGCATATTCACGCCCCATAGTTCTAATATCTCCGGTAGGATTTCATAGACGGAAAACATCTCAAAATCTTCAAGCCAGTTATCAATGGATGATGGAATACTTTTATCAGCATGATAAGCCATAATATAGGCGACATTTTTAAAGATTTCTAGATTCTCAATCTCAAATGAACCCTCACTAGTCTTATATGATTTTTCAAGTTTTGAAAGGTCTTTGAAAATATCCCTCTTAAACTTAATACAATATAATCTTGGAATGGTGGCTGAAGATTTAAACTTCACATCCACCTCTCCAACTTTTACAGTTTTCTCAAGCAACTTCAAACTATGCAGGCTATCACCAAATTCCACCAGGGGACAATTTGTCCCCACTAGGCAACTAACTGCTCGTCACGCTTGGGCGTCTTCTTCAGATAGTCGCTTGGATTCTTATTATCTGTCAAAATGGCAACTACATCCACTACCAAAAAAATACCATTCTTCTTTTTCGTTATCCCAAGCGGAACGCACTTGCTTGCCTTCAAATATTTTAATTTCATTACCAATGTTGATCCCTCCCCTCAACTACAGTTATTCCCTCTTTAAATATCAATTTTATAATATTGCTTGATTGCTAACAATATGAATTAACAATCGGAACGGCTGCAACTTCTAGGTAAAAACTGCAAAATATATTAAAGCCAATTACTTATTAAGAGGAGCTGCCCCAACCGATTCACGCACAATGAGGGCAGTTCCTAGTTTTTTATGCGAAACAGGCAAAGCTCCTTCATCAAAGCGTATTTGCTCAATCAAACTTTCTGCAGCCAAACGTCCTTTTGAAGTAATTGGCTGATGAACCGTAGTTAATCGTGGCGTACAAATTGTAGACAAAGGCAAATCATCATAACCAGTAATGGAAAGATCCTCAGGCACACGCAACCCTTGTTGTTGAGCTGCTCCAAGCACACCTAGCGCAATAATGTCACTAAACGACACAATCGCAGTAGGTCTGTATTCGAGATTAGTATCATTCCACATTTTATTAAAAACATCAGCGCCACCCTGATACGTGCAAGGCGTTTCTATAACGGTAATCTCTTTATCTTCTGGTGATAAGTTATGCTTTTTAAGCGCACGCACAACACTTGCCATGCGCCTACCAACTATTCCTTGCCATCTAGGATAATCAGTATGCGATTTCGTTTCAATTGCCGCAATACCAATATTCCTATGACCTAAATCAATAAGGCGATCTACTAAATCTTCAAAATCATGCTCATCGTCAACTTCTACAGTTGGGACGTTAATAGATTGAGCAGGATCCACAATCACTACAGGAACATGCTTATTCAAGATTTCAACAACTTCTGCACGTTCAGCTTCCAGGCCGCAAATTATAAAACCGCTTACTGCAGCCGTAGGAATAGCTTTTAACATTGAACCTCGTAATGGAGGAACAAGCATCAAAGTGTAGCCTTCCGACTGGCAAACCTGCCCAATACCCTGAATCAAAAGTGAATAATAAGGATTTTGCAAAATCGTATCAATACCTTGCGGAAGCAACAAGCCCAAAGCATTCGAAGAATTTGTACGCAATGCTCTAGCTGTTGCACTTCTCACATATCCCATTTCTTCAGCAGTTTGCATAATATGTTCAACCGTCGCCTCAGATAGTTTTGACGGATCATTATATGCAAAAGATACTGCAGACTTGGAAACATTAGCTTTTTCTGCAACATCCTTAATAGTCACTCTACGAACATTCATAGTTTCCCCGCTGCTTCACCCTCATACATTATAATGGATTTTTCTCCCAAACGATACTGGTTACCTATTATACTTGGCACACCAAATAGCGAACAATCCATACGCACAGGCAAATCATCACAATTAATGTAAGCTCCAGATCCGCGATGCACTAAGCATAAGCATGCACGCCCCGAAGGTAAGTTGCGCGTAATACACACAGTATGTTTACCTAAAGCAGCTACATGCTGCCTGCCATATTGGAGAGCAGCATTTTCTCTACGCAGACGCATTAATTTGCAAACTGTTTTACGAACAGATAAATTCCAAGCATTCTCATTCCAAATCATAGGAGCGCGGCAACCCGGATCATTTTCTCCCTCCATGCCATTTTCATCGCCGTAATACACCATAGGAGCACCATCAGCAGCGAATAACAACGCATAGGCTAAATTCTCAGCGTCTTCAGCAGGCGTATCCCAAGCATATTCATGAGCTTTTATGCGCGTAAGCAATCGCTCAGTATCGTGACTCCCAAGCAAATTCAACATACAAGAGCGGTGTTCTTCTGGAATATCGTTATACAAAGCATTCATACCATCTGCAAAATCATAAGCATCCAATGTTTCATCAGCGCAAAAACCTAGGACTAAATCACGAACAGTATAATTCATGGTTCCATCCATAAGTTCCGGCGTAAGCCATTTAGAAGGATTACGCCATTCTTCAGCTACTAAGTATTTATCGTCACCAAAAGATTTCACTACTTTATGAAAACCTTTCCAAAATGTTTTATTGACGAAATATGGAACATCTAAACGCCAACCATCAATACCACGATTTAACCAATATTTAGCAACGTTATAGTGATGTCTACGCACTTCTGGATTATATACATTCCATTTTGGCAAATAGTAGCAGCCTGAACATGTTTTATAATTTGGTTCCGGATGAGACACTACAGGAAAACCCTCTACTGAAAACCAATTAACATATTGCGATTGTTCGCCATTACGCACAACATCTTGAAATGCCCAGTGGCCTATTCCACAATGATTGAATACACCATCTAAAACTACACGAATCTGCAATTCATGAGCGCGCTTAATAAATTCATCAAAATCTGCGTCATTGCCAAGTCGTGAATCAATTTTGAAATAATCAATAGCGTCATAGCGATGATTCGTATCTGCTTTGAAAATTGGAGTGAGATATAAAGCATTTACACCCATATCCGAAAGATATGACAGATGCTCACTAATCCCTTTCAAATCACCACCGAAAAAATTATCCCTAGTTGGAGATTTATCCCATGATTCTACAGGATTAGGGTTAATAGAAGCATTTGCATTTGCGAATCGCTCCGGAAAAATCTGATAAAATACACTTGATTTTACCCATTCAGGTTGCATGACTTGTTCCTAACAAATAGTAAATTTTACAAATTACGAAAGCTTTAGCACTTCTTCAATCTTTAAGACCAGTAGAAGCTATTCCTCGTTCAAGAGCTTTTTGGAAGAAGAAGAAAATAATGATTGATGGCAAAGTTGACGTCAAAGTTCCAGCCATTAAATAATTCCATGACGTGCCATAACGTCCAACAAAACCGCTTAAGCCAATTTGAATAGTACGCATTTCTTCTGCATTTGTAACCAACAGAGGCCACAGGAAATCATTCCATGCAAATAGGAATGAGAATACACCAAGAGTTGCGAGAGCTGGCTTAGAAAGTGGCAGAATAACTTTAATAAAAATACCCAGGCTTGAACATCCGTCAATCCTTGCAGCTTCATCTAGTTCACGCGGGATAGTACTAAAATGCTGGCGTAGCAAAATAATGCCGAACACATCAGCCAAACGCGGAACTGTTAAGGCTGCCATAGTATCAATCCAACGCAACTGAGCGATAATACCGTACATGGGTATAACTGTTACGAAGGCTGGAACCATGAAAGCAGAAAGCAGCAACACGAATAATATTTTCTTTCCAGGAAACTCTAATCGAGCAAAAGCAAAAGCTGCCATAGCATCAAACGCGAGATGACCAACTACAATAATTGCCGACATAATCAAGCTATTAATATAATAGTTTGCAAACGGAGCGCTTTGCCACGCGTGCAGATAATTTTCCCAATGCCATGATGTTGGAATTACTGATTGAACAGCATACGTTTCGGCTTTTGTTTGCAACGACGTTGTAAACATCCACATAAATGGAATAAGTACCGAAGCTGCACCAATAATGAGCACAATATGTCGAGCAAGATGCAATGAACTCAATCTCGTAAAGACTTTACTTATTTTCTGCATTGCTTACCTTCCATTGCACAAGAGTTACGATAAGTACCAATATCAGCGACGCTATTGCGATTGCCGTACCATAACCAAAATTGCCTAACCTAAATGCTTGACGATACATAAACATTCCTAGTACGTCAGTGCCTCCTCGAGGACCACCTTCAGTAAACACGTAAATTAAATCAAATGATTGGAAACTACTAATCAGCGCTTGCACAACCACAAAGAACGTCATTGGCCTCAACAGAGGAACTGTAATATAACGCAGCTGTTGCCAGCTCGTAGCACCATCGAGACTTGCCGCTTCATAAGTCGATTTAGGAAGAGATTGTAAAGCAGTCAAATATAGAATGATATTAAAACCGAGGTTCTTCCAAACTGTAAGGAATATAGTAGCAAATAATGCTAGCCACTTATTGTGGAGCCAGTCGGGTCCTGCAATACCTAGGGACGAGAGTACAGAATTTACAAGACCCGATGGATCCAACATATATTTCCATACAATTGCTACAGCCACCGAGGAGGTAACGACAGGAAGGAAATATATGGTGCGATACAATCCGCGAGCGCGAATTGGCGCATCTAGTAATACCGCAAAAATCAAGCCGGAAATAACCGATAGCACAGCTACACCAAACGCATATATAACAGTCACGGTTAAACTATTCCAAAATTCTGGATCTTGAGATAGTTTTACATAATTCTTCAATCCAATAAAATCTGGATTTGCAGAAAAACCGTTCCAATTCGTTAAGCTCGTGTAGGCTGCAGAAATAATTGGATAAAAAGTGAAGATGACGAGAATCACTAATCCAGGAAGCAATAATCCCCACGCTGTGAGAATTTGCTCCCATTTTCCTACAGTTTTATGACCATTTCGCATCAGCTCACTACTGCCAACTTTTACGTTGACACTAGCAGCTGTCTGCTTATTTTTTAGCTGTGCTATCGGGTTACGCATGATTACTTACCTTGCGCTATTACGTCGTTGACTGCTTTTTCTGCATTCTTTAATGCAGTATCAACATTTACTTCGCCAGAAAATGCTTTTTCCATTTCCTTTGCGAATGCCAACGAAATCTGTGGGTATAGTTTGGTGTTTGGACGAGTATGAGCAGTTGCCATTTGTTCAATGTATGGCAGCAAGCGAGGCTCTTTCTTCTCAACCCAAGAACGATACTCTGCGTTGTTAGCAGCACTCTTTGTTGCAGGCAGGAAGCCAGTAGACTCGCACCAATCAAGAACTTGCTTATCTTGCAAGAACCAAGTCACAAATTCAGCAGCGGCTTTTACTTTTGCATCATCATTATTAAACAGCATTGCCTGTTCTCCGCCAAGGTTTGTAGATGCCTTACCACCTTCAGGGGTTGGCAATGGCGCTGCAGCAAAATCAAATGGAGGATCAGCAGCCCAAATACCTACCATCCATGAACCTTCCTGAGCAGAACCACCTTGACCTTTTTCGAACTTGCCCCATCCTGCGTATGGACTCACTCCACTTTTGATAAGATCCATCCAGAAGTTTGCAGCTTTCTTACCTGCAGGAGTGTTAAATGCTGCAGCAGAGTTATCTTTCTTTAAGAATTCGCCACCAGCTTGCCAAAGATTGACTTGGAAGTTCCAGGTAAGAGCCTCACCACTGTCTCCTGCTTCAGTTGGCAAATCGTAACCTGGAAGACCAGTCTTATCCTTAATCTGCTTGGCCATTTGCTTTAATTCATCCCAAGTTTTTGGCGGCTTATCTGGATCTAAACCAGCCTTCTTAAATACTGTGCGATTATACATATACGCAAGATTATTGGCTGACATTGGAACTGATACTAAATGACCGTCAATTGAGCCGAAATTCTTTAATGCTGGGTTAATATTGTCAATTACTTCAGTATTGAGAAGCTTTTTTAAGTCTGCAGATTTGCCAATTTGCGCCATTTGAGGCATCCAAATCAAATCACCTATAGCCATATCTGGCAAAGTATTTGACGTAGCAGATGCGCGTAATTTTGTTAAGAAATCAGCATTAGGAACATTTGTAGTTTTAATCTCAATGTTCTTGTGCGAAGCATTAAATGCTTTTACTTTTTTATCGAAAATATCCGCATTAGCACCATCCCAGTAGTGCCAAACAGAAACGGTTGTTTTATCTTGAGTATCACTTGTAGAGCTTGCGCCACCACATGCAGTAAGAGACAGCACAGCAGCGAGCATCATAGAGATCGCTCCAAACTTTTTTAGTTTCAACATCGTTATTCTTCCTTAGAAATATTAGAGAAACTTAAAGGTTCTTGGACATACCGCCCAATGCACCATTTGATATATAGCAACGCCAGACTTATGCTGCAAACAGCGTCGTTTACTCCTTTCACTCATGAACAATCACTTTTGCTAATGCCTCATCGTCGAGCATTAGACGCGTGCCTTTTGTATCTTGCTTTACTGACTAAGCGAGGATTACTTTAGATTGCACATTATTTTGTTCGTTATTGAAATATACTAAATCGTTCCAATAAATAAGTCAAGAGCGTTTTATACAAAAATCGCGGGTTATAGGCCAAAAAGTGTGTAAAAAATCATGTCTCACGTATTGCAATACAAGCGTTTTGCGGTAATCGAAACCGTTTTCTGCACATTCGCCACCCGGACAAAAAGTATGTAAAAAATAAGCTCATAACCCTTATAGCAGTAAGGCTCGTAGTATATCGAATGTAGATTATTCTTCATTTGTATGAATAACCCACTATGCGATAACTGTCATTATAAAATGAGCAAGAATGGTCACACCAATTCTGGTACTACTAGATACCGTTGTACTAACCGCGGTGCTTCTAAAAGCAGAACATATGATAGGCAATCAAACGATTTAACAGTTGGCTTAAATTGGCTTTTATCTAATAAAACTCAAGATAAGTATTCCTACGATTTCTCAGCCCGCACCCTACGACGTAGAAATAAGCTTTTATGGGATTTATGACCACAAGTACCATTCGTAGACGAAGTTTATGATTACATTCATGTTGATGGTATTCATTTAGGGCGTAACGTTGTAATATTAATCGCTTACTCTGGTAAACATGTTTTAGGCCGGTACGTGGCTCGTAGTGAGGATAGTCGCGCGTGGGGTTATCTCATGCAGCGTGTTGCGGAACCACTAGTAGTAGTTTGTGATGGTTCTGGAGGTATTCGTAAAGCAGTAAAAACATATTGGCCTAATATGAAAATACAACGTTGTTTATTCCATATAGGTCTTAACATTAAAGTTTTAACTGGAGTTAATCCTCGTCTTACTCCTGGTAAGCAGTTACTATCATTAGCTAACATTGTTTCTGATATAAAAACAGAAGATCAAGCTCGTAATTGGCTTATTTCTTACAATAATTGGGTGAACACTTGGAGTGATTTTCTTAAAGAGAAGAGCAAGTATTGTGATGGTAGTATTGCTGATACTCGCCAAAGGCTAGTTCGTGCTAAATCAATGATTGATAGGCGTATTCGCGAGGGCTACATGTTTACTTTTCTTAACCCTCCAGAAGATTGCATTCATCCTATTCCACCAACTAATAATGCTATTGAATCAATGAATAGTAGAATTCGCGCTATGCTACGTAATCATCGTGGATTAAGCTTGTTAAAACGTATACATGCTATATGCTGGTGGTGTTATTTAAACACGAGTAAGCCAAGAGATAAGTCTTGGATAATCAATCATTCTTTTACTAGTAAACGTATAGAACAACTTTATCAGCAAGCTTGGGAGCGTTCTGAAAACGGATTATCTAAAGTATTTGGAATACCAGCAAGATATGGTACTGGTGTTGATTGGAATGAGTTTCATAAGAACAGTGAGTACTATCAGTAGTTATTAAAAAGCTAAGCCGACTAATTCTATTCTCAGAATATTCATCAGCTTAGCCTTACACACTTTTTGACCTATAACCCGGCTTACCCCTAGTTACCGATACCTTTTAACGATAGCTTATGAATAAGCCTTTATTTTCTATACTTTATTTACTTACTGGGTGCAACTTTTGACATCAATACAACACACTCAACATAAGAATAATTGTCCAAACCATTACAACAGAGTAAAAAATTAAATCAACAACACCATACTTTAACCTCATTAACAAAATAATCATTAACACTTTTATATAAAGTTGTTTCTTTAAGAAATTCTTCACTAAATGAACTTCTTAATACCGAAGATATGTCCTTCTCATTTGCAGATTTTTTACTACACCCCTTGTCACTAATAACTTTAAATAACAAAATGAAATCATGTCCATTAGTAATATCTAGCTTATTATCTGTATTTTGATATGATAAGTCATCAATAATACTAGTAAAATCAATTGATTTTTCTGAATTCAATCTTCTTAATTGATCAATTAATTTTTTAGTATCTATTTTAAATTTATCATTAATTATAGAACGAAAAGATAATCCTTTAAAATTTATTCCTCTTTTATTTTCTTCATTATATTTTCTTACTTGACTAACTATAAATAATTCAGTCAATATGTGTTCTTTTAGCTCATCAGGCTCCATTTCTCCATTATAAAATTCAGAATATATGCCATTAAACGCCTTATCGAATTCTGTAATCATCATTTCTAGGCAACATCTGTCATAAAAAAATATTTTTTTACCTTTGTCATCATTACAATAATCCTTATCTCTTATACCAATCACTCTAGAGCTACAAATATTTTTTGATTGAACAATCTCTTCAACACCATTTTTACCTGAAAATGATTCATAAATCATAATATTGCTATTTAAATATCTCCTCAGAAATTTGATATCATCTTCCCCTTCAACAACAACGTATACATTCTCCTTATTAATATCTGCCCCTAACAACAGCTTTATATCTGAAATGATGCTATCTTTAGTCAAATTAGTTTTAATCGAATTAATTCCCATACATTTCTCCTAAATCAATTTGAATATCCCAATGATTATTTATTATTTGAGGAGAATGTGTTGCAACAGTAACTTTGAACTTCTTTTTTTCAGCTATTCTTAATAAATCATCCATAAATTTCAATTGCCATTCAATATGCAGAGAAATTTCAGGTTCATCAATCAGTAAGTGAATGTTCTTATCACTTTCAAATATTAACTCATAAAATAATATTATTTCTTGCTTTTCTCCAGAAGAAAGTTGAGCTAGTTTTAATTGCTCATCTGTATTTGACTTGTATACTACAATTCCCTCATCTCTAGATATTCTTATATCTTTAAATTTAAGTCTGGAATTGATAATATCAGTAAATAAATCTAATTGTTCTATTAGTTCTTCAAATACTTTGTACTTTTTTTCAAAATCATTAAAGTATACTTTTAAAGCTTTTGAATGTTCTTCTAAAAATTTCACTTGTTTTCCAAGAATTTTTATATCGGAAATATTGTATTTATTCAGTTTTTCAAATTTTTCATTCATATACTTCAAATATTTAGTGTACTCTTCCTTTGTTATTCCCTTTTTAGTTTCAAATAGTCTGTTTGGATACGAACTATCTAAATTATTTGCCTCTGATGAGTAGATACTAGAAACCCGATTTATCTTTTCCTTAAATTGTTTTGGCAATTCATCAATAACATTTACAGTCTGTCTTTCATCTCTTCCATAAAACCGCTCTCTTAAAAGGCGTTGTTCCTTTATAAATTTGGTCTCACCTGAATAGTCTTTAACCTTTTCTCTTAAATTCTGAAATTCAGTATTTTGAATTCCAATTTCACCATCCATGTAGCGACTTGAGATATAATCTTGAATTAAATCATCTTCGCTAATAATCTCATCTGTTCGTCTATCAATCCACCTAGATTCATCAATTCTATAATAATAAGGTCTTCTAAATTTTCTTAAAATTTCATCCTGAAAATCATTAACATTTATTTCAAATCCATTTATTATTATTTTTTGACCTTTTTTTTCGATAGAAATTGGCTCTTTGCCTTCAACTGAAAAAAATGATATTTTTTCGTAATCTAATCTACTAAAAAATATTATATTGAATGAATAAAATGCATCTATTGATTTTAAAATAGTAGATTTCCCAAATCCATTTGGGCCAGTTATTATCGTAACACCATCTTCTTTAAGGTTTATTTCATAATCAAACACACCAAACAACTTTTTATACACTATTTTCTTTAACATACGAATCGTCCTTTCTTTTTTATCATGCTTATATCATTTTAAAATGTCTCAGCGCATCCAAAATAGCTTCTTCTTTTTCAATTGGACACTTTGGTATTTTCTGCTTCTCATTCTTTGAAATATTATAGTGTTCCCTAACGTCTAACCCATGCTTCTTCTTAACCTGTGCAATATACAGAGTAGCTACCTTAAACCCAAACTTCTCAAAAATATATTTTTGAATTTGTTTATAGGTTGCTTTACTTTCGACACATGTTAAGTCCATATCGTCCATCGAAAGTTCTACACTGATATATTTCTGAGAATCTAGTTTGGAAAGCAACACGATTGTCTCAACATGATGCGTCATCGGGTAAATATCATGCGCATGAATAAAGCTCAGCTCGTAACCCTGCGCAGTGAAAACAGCTAAATCACGCGCTAGAGAAGCAGGATTACACGACACATAAATAACGCTGAAAGCGCCAGAAGCAGCAATCTGTTCCACAACTTTCTTGCCCGCCCCTGCACGCGGCGGATCGAGAACAACCAAATCCGGCTGATCAAGGTTCGCATAGTTTTTCTTCACATGACGTAAAGACTGAAGCACATCGCCCGCAACCTCGGTTACGTTGCTAATATTATTGCGTTTCGCATTTTTGATTGCTGAAGAAACCGCCTGTTCAGCGCCCTCTATCGCGAGCACTTCCCCGTTCGGTACTATATGAGAAGCAAGAGGCATAGTAAACAGTCCCGAGCCGGAATACAAATCCCATATCACGCTCTTATCGTCTATCTGTGCATATTCACGCGCAAGATCAAGCACATCGTTAGCTAAAACTTGTGGAGCCATACGATGCATCTGCCAGAATCCGGAAGCAAGCACACTGTATTCCATTGCTTTGCCATCATTCAACTGCACGCGCTCACGTACGTATTCGCGACCTTCTGCCAGTTCCTGGTTAATCATAAGAGCCCAGTTGCCGGAAGCTAGAACATCTTCTTGCCCTTCGCGTGGCTCCGGGGCCGTAATACGAAGATGTGAACCTGGCTCAAAACGACAATTAAACAAGTCTAGATGTTCAGTAACCTTGAGAACCTGCGCAGATGCTAAAGGCATATCGGTAACACGCACGCGATCATGCGATTCACGGCGACGCATAGACACAAACCCATTGTCATCTGTAATAAATTCAACGCGCGTACGCCAATGCAGTCCCTGAGCATCCTCGTCCTCTGGAACGCGAAGAACAGGAACATGTATGCCGTCAATCTTGCCAATGCGCTTTATCTGTTCCTCAATGCTGGCTTGTTTCCACGCTAGCTGCCCTTCCAAAGACACATGGGTGAGATCCGCTCCACCTACTCCCCCACCCCATGCCAGAGGTCCAGCAAGAGTCCATGAAGGCTCAACACGATATGGGTTAGCTTCATACACATCAGTTACTTCAGCAGTCCAAAAACGGTCTTTGCGGTTATGTGGTTCATCAATACGCACACGTACTTTTTCGCCAGGCAAAGCAAAGCGCACAAAAACTACGCGACCATCAATATGTGTTATGCAACGCCCCTGATCAGCAAAACGTTCAATAACAACGTCAGCTTCGAGGCGTCCATCGCCCACGTTCTCAAGCTGTGACTCAGTGGAGCTATCAGTCATTTTTGTCTTTCTTACGAGCAGGAGCAATAATCAGCCAAGATATAAGCAACATACAAGCAAAAAGCGGTACTCCTGTAATAATACGTGCCGCTCCCAAAGCTTCAACGTTATGCATAATATACAGTGGCACTTCCACAGCTAAGCGCAAGACGAAACCGCCAATCCATACCCACGTGGCCCGCACGTACGGCTTATATAAGCTCTGCATCGTCGATTCGCTGGTAAACTGATCAAGTATCCAACCAATACCTGGCTTTCTCAGTATGAGAGAAGCCATAAGAATCAAAACCGCAAAAGTATTAATAAAAATGCCTGGACTGTAAAAATCACGAGCTGAATTCTGTAGCGCAGCAAAAGCCACAGAAATAAACGTAACGAAGGTTCCAGAAAGAGCGCCCATAAGCGTTTGCTTTTGAACAAGACGAGCCACAATAATTGCGGTGAGCAAAACACCCACACAAATCAGTGACAAAATCAAGTTTTGAGTGAAAATGTAGCTCACGGTAAAAGCGACGAATGGCACAACCGCTTCAGCTACACCACGCCAACCTCCGATGGCTTCCCATACGGAGAAGTCATCGGAGGAATCTGCCAAAGATTTAAGGCCTTTATCCTTTCCGTTTTCGCTGGTAGACATTAGCGCATCTCAGAGAAAAGCGGACCGCGACGCAACGTGTGCTGCACCTGACTTTGCTGACCATAGCCATCTGGATCTTCAGGTAATTCGAATTGGCTGTGATCGTTTTCATTCTCTGCAGCTTGGGCAGCAGCAGCTTCCATTTCCTTAACCTGTGACGGTGTAAGAGGACGGCTTAAGAAGACACGATCTCGTGGAGCCAAAGGCTCGGAACCGCGGTTCACTACTACGTCAGAAAGGAACTTATCGAGAGCTTGCTTCTCTTCTGAATTATCGTCAGTGGCTGCTGGACCGGTAAAAATCGCGCGAACCATCCAACGAGGACCGTCAACGCCAACAATGCGAGACATTACTTCTTTGCCTTGAACGGTTACAGGCAGCAAAATTTCTTTGCCAAAGAAACCATCTGTTTCTTCTGCTTTTGCGCGATTATCGAGGAACTCTTGACGCACTTCATCCCAAATACCCATTGACTTTGGAGCAGCAAAGACCTCCATTTCCAATGAGGAATTCTTATAGGTGATTGTGGTGCTTACAATATTGCCGTCAGCGTTTGAAGCCTTCAAACGCAATTCAATGCCAAAGAGGAATGGCAGATACAAAGCTCCCATATTCAAGTATTCATCGTAGTCTGGGGCGTCATCATCATTGATATCCCATGGACCATGAAGTTCAATATCCTGCGCATCTTCTTGAGTGCTGTCGCTGGTCTGGTCGAGGACTTCCTCCTCGACATCCTCTATCTTCTTCTTACCGAAGCCGAAGAATCCCATAATAATCCTTTCGCAAGCGTTACGAAACTCAAGAATACATTAGGGTACGCACCTTAAAAAATGCTGAGCCATGAGCCGAACGTATCTGTTCCACTCATGGCTTTGCTTTATGCGGGTTTTACACCTCGTACGTAATGGTTAAGGCCGCATGATCGGACCATCGCGTGTCGTACGACGGCGCTTTGTCGATCCTAAAGCCGCGTGCTGTGTGCGCTAACTCAGGTGTTGCAAACTGATAGTCGATGCGCCAGCCTGTATCGTTATCGAAAGCTTTACCCCGCTGCGACCACCACGTGTACGGACCTTGAATCTCGCCCGCCAGGTCGCGCATAACGTCCACATACTCGAGCTCATCAAGCCATTTATCGATATAGACGCGCTCTTCCGGCAAGAAACCTGCTGATTTCTCGTTCGATTTCGCGTTTTTAATATCGATAGGCGTGTGCGCGATATTAAAGTCTCCGCACAGAACCGCTTGATTGCCACCCGCGGCAGCGATATCTTGCAGTTGGCGCATACGCTCGGTCATCTTCTCGAGGAAACGGAACTTCTGCTCCATTTTATCAGGATGATCCACATTACCCGCATGCACGTAAACGCTAACTACCGTTATCGTATAGCCTTCTGGAGTGCGAATATCGGATTCGATCCAACGACCCGAATCGACGTCTTCCTCCAGATTGAACAAACCGTAACGTTGCTCCACTACTGGCAGAGCGCTGAGCAGACCGACACCTGCGCGTCCCTTAATACGGCAAATCTCGTTCTGGCACGCCAAAGGCTCGCTCATGCTGGCGCCTTTCGGCGATTGCGCGTAGATACCACTGATTTCGCTAAAAATCGGGTCAATCTCGCTTTGTGGCGCACGCACTTCCTGCATAGCCCACACGTCTGGCGTGTGCTGCTCCACCCAAGAATACATATCCTTGCGTTTTGCAGCACGAATACCATTCAAATTCGATGTTGTAATCGAAATAACCATAGAGTTATTCGTCCAATCCGAGTTCGAGCTTGCCACCTGGAATAGCATCCAAAAGATCGCACGTGTACTGGGTTTGAGGGTTGTTAAACACTTCATCGGTGGAAGCATGTTCGACGAGCTTACCGTGCTGCATAACCACAACATCATCGGCAATCTGGCGAACTACTGCCAAATCATGCGTAATAAACAGATAGGTTAAGCCGCGTTCTGCTTGCAAATCGTTGAGCAGATGCAGAACCTGATCTTGCACCAGCACATCCAATGCGGATACAGCTTCGTCGGCCACAATAACATCTGGATTTAAAGCCATAGCGCGAGCCACAGCAATACGCTGACGCTGACCGCCAGAAAGCTCGTTTGGATAACGACTCATAACCGACTGTGGCATTTCTACCATATCGAGCAACTCACGTACACGAGCTTCGCGGCTCTTAGGATTGCCAATCTTGTGAATACGCAAAGGCTCTTCGATAGAGCGGAAAATCGTATACGTTGGATCCAAGGAACCATAAGGGTTCTGGAAGACTGGCTGTACGTGGCGACGGAAGTCGAGCAACTGCTTCTTATCGAAAGAGTGAATATCTTCTCCCTCGTAAGTTACAGTACCGCTGGTTGGGTCGAGCAAATGGAGCACCATGTTCGCCACAGTAGACTTACCAGAACCGGACTCACCTACAATAGCCAAAGTGGTGCCACGCTTCACATCGAAGGACACGTCGTCTACGGCCTTAAACATTTCCTTGCGTCCTGGAACCTTAAACTCACGCACCAGATTTTTTACAGAAATAACAGTGTCGTTTACGTTTTCTGGATGCCCTGCTGCAGCCTGCTCTTCGTGTACCTCTGCACGCTTAACAGTAGATTCCATACGCTTGGAAGCCAGCGATGGAGCAGCCGATACCAAACGCTTGGTGTATGGATGCTGAGGATGCTGGAGAACTTCCAAACTTGGACCAGACTCTACAACCTGTCCCTTATACATAACCACAATATGCTGAGCGCGTTCTGCAGCCAAACCCAAATCGTGGGTAATAAAAAGTACTGCAGTTCCGAGCGAATCGGTCAAATCATGTAAATGATCGAGAATCTTCTTCTGAACAGTAACGTCCAAAGCAGAAGTTGGCTCATCGGCAATAAGCAGACGAGGACGAGCAGCCAAACCCATAGCAATCAACGCACGCTGACGCATACCACCGGAATACTCGTGTGGATACTGGCGAGCACGCATAGCAGCATCTGGCATACCTGCTTCGTCGAGCAAACCAGCAATACGGTCGCTCATCGTAGAACCAATAACATACTTGGTTACGATTTCGCTGGCCTTGTCTTCGCTAATGCCTGCCGTAACCATATCTTGCAGAACGAGCCAGCGGGTAACAGAACCAGGAATCCACTCCTGCTCCCACTGCTGGTACGTTTCTTCCGACACAGCAGAACCGCCTGCCGCGCGTGCAGCAGCAATCAAATCGTCGCGCTGAGCCGAACCGAGGAAGAGCTCATCATCATCACCCTTCACAAACTGACGAGCAGACTGCTCACGCTCAGACAGCTCCAAAACATCGGTAAGAACGATACGCTTTTCGCGCTTAATATCGACGTTATTGGCCACTAGAGCTTCTTTAATCTGACGCTCAATGCGGTGAACAGGATTCAAGTTCGACATCGGATCTTGTGGAACCAAGCCCATCTTCGAACCGCGGATAGCCTCAAACTGCTTAGGAGTGAAACCAGAAATCTCTTCACCCTCGAGCTTAATGGAGCCGGAGGTAATATGACCGGTTCCTGCGAGCAAACCCAAAGCAGCCATAGCAGACGTAGACTTACCCGAACCGGATTCACCTACAATAGCTACCCACTGGCCTGGGTACACGTTAAAACTGGCGTTGCGCACAGCCTTTACAGGGCCTGCGGAGGTGTTGAACTCAACGTTTAAATCGGTAACCTCAAGAAGAGGGGATGGAATGTTTGTATTTTCAGTCATCGTAAATCTCTTCTACTCTACTCGGTACGGCTCTTAGGATCCAAGGCATCGCTTACAGCATCGCCCAACATAATGAAGGCGAGAGCGGTAATCGCTAATGCAGCAGATGGCCAGAACAGAACCATTGGATTGGTGCGCAGCATGGTCTGAGCGGTGGAGATATCGCCACCCCAGCTTACGCTGCTCGATGGCAAACCAAGACCCAAGAAGCTCAAGGTTGCTTCCAGTACAATGTAGCTCGCCAGCGATGTGGTACCTACAACAAGAACTGGAGCCAAAGCGTTAGGAATAACGTGGCGGAAGAGGTTACGCACTGGAGTTGAACCCAAAGCGGTCGATGCAGTATTGAACTCAAGGTTCTTTGTTTCCAAAACGGAACTTCGCGCAATACGAGCAATAGATACCCAACCGAACATGGCCATAACCAGAATAATCTTCCAAATAGAAGACGAGGTGGTGAACATCTGGAGTACTACGATTGCACCAAGCAAGAGCGGAATAGCGTAGAAGATATCGACGATGCGGGACAGCAGAGCATCTACCCAACCGCCGAAGTAACCTGCAATAGCGCCAATAAGACCACCAGCAAGAACCACAATAAGAGTGGTGAGAATACCAACGGACAGAGAGGTGCGCGTGCCATAGATTACACGAGCGTAAATATCGCAACCCTGACGGTCGAAACCGAAGAAGTGACCGGGGCTTGCTGGCTCAGCCGAGTTGTCGAGCACGCAATAGTTAGGATTGAGATTCGTAAACACCTTTGGGAACAGTGCTACGAAGGCGATAAAGAGAATAAAAATTGCGGAAATAATAAACAGCGGATTCTTGCGCAGGCTACGCCATGCATCTGCCCACATGCTTGTTGCTGGGGCATCTGTATCGACGGAATCAACTGCTTTGAGTGGTGTCTCTTCCAGTGGAGCAACGTAACGTTCTTGACCTGGAAGTGGTGAATAATTCTGAGTCATTATCGTTCGTCTCCTTTAAGCGTAACGAATACGTGGGTCGAGAACAGCGTAAATCATATCGACAACGAGGTTGCAGATAACAAAGATGAGCACGAGCACGGTAACAATAGATACAACGAGGTTCGATTCGCCCTGCAAAATAGCCTTGTACAAGGTGTTACCAATACCGTTGATGTTAAAGATGCGCTCGGAGATCATTGCACCACCCATAAGAGCACCCAAATCTGCACCCAAATACGTAACAACTGGAATAAGGGAGTTACGCAAAATGTGGTGCACAATAACATTGCGGTTACTCAAACCCTTAGCACGAGCAGTGCGCACATAATCGAGAGTACGGTTAGACGACACTTCGCGGCGAGTTAAGCGAATAATGTAGGCCATCGATACGGAGCCGAGCACCATTGCTGGCATAAGCAAATCGATAAAGCCAGGGTTCGCACCTGCGGTTACAGGCAAGATTTCCCACTTCACACCCAAGAAGTACTGCATAAGGAAGCCAACAACGAAGGTTGGAACCGAGATGAGCAGCAAGGATACGATAAGAATTACGGAGTCGTACCACTTGCCCTTCTTTAAGCCGGAAATAATGCCGAAAATAACGCCGAAAATAGCTTCGAAGCAGAAAGCCATAAGACCCAGCTTAATGGTTACTGGGAAAGCAGAAGCAATAACATCGATAACAGGACGGCCACCGCGCAGGGTGTTACCAAAGTCCAAGGTTAAGGCGTTCTTGAGGAAGTATAAATACTGAACGATGAAGGGCTGATCAAGATGGTACTCAGCTCGAATCTGTTGAGCGATAGCCTCGTTTACTGGCTTATCGCCAAACATTGCTACAACTGGATCTCCAGGAAGTGCGAATACCAACGCGTAAATAAGCAACGTGGTACCCAGAACAACTGGAATCATTTGTAGCACACGGCGTAGAAAGTATTTCCACATATATTATCTCCTTGTGCTTTTCCCACAATCTTTCTTGATGTTTTTCGTGTACTTGTGTTAATCGGTTAGACATAGTACACCGCGCACAATGTGAACTGCGCGTTTCGAGATGAACGGGACGTTGTGAGACCCCTTATACACCTCGAAGGTGCTCATCTCAGGTATGTTACCCGAGATGAGCACCAATTCTTGAGTTTCGCTAATGCTTAACTGAGCAAGTTATCTTACTTACTTAGTCAAAGCGCGATAGTCTGGCATAGAGTTCCAACCAATGGTGAAGCCCTTAACGCCCTGAGCTGCTACGCCCTTGCTGTTTGCATAGTAGATCGGGATACTTGGCAGATCCTTGAGCAGCATCTCTTCCGCTTCCTGGTATACCTTGTTTGCATCTTCTACGCTTGCTGCAGCGTTAGCCTTTACGAGCAGAGCATCGAATTCAGGGTTCTTGTAGTCACCATCGTTCGAACCGTTACCGTCTGCAGCAGCAGAGCTGTACAGTGGCTGCAAGTAGTTTTCTGGGGATGGGTAATCTGGCATCCAACCTGCGCGGAAGATGGACTTGAGGGAACGGTTGTTAATTTCCTGACGCAGCTGTTGGAAGGTTGCAACTGGAGTTGCTTCTGCATCGATGCCCAAAGCATTCTTAATAGAGTTTGCATATGCATCGAAGATGTCCTTGTGACCACCGTCTGCGTTGTAGCTCAAAGTGAGCTTAGTGTTGCCCCAGTCGCTAATCTTGTTAGCTTCTTCCCACAGCTTCTTAGCTTCGTTAGCATCGTACTTGAGTACTTCGTTGCCCTTAAGGTCTTCGGAGTAGCCAGGCATTGCTGGAGTTACGTAGTCTACTGCTGGAGTACCAGTGCCACCGAGAACCTTCTTTACAATCTGTTCGCGGTTAATTGCGCGAGAGATTGCTGCACGACGCAAACGACCTTCGTCGTCCATGCGGAAGTGATCCATATCGGTTGGAATGGTGAGAGTCTGAATTACAGAACCAGGCTTGTTGTATGCCTGTACGGAAGAGTCAGACTCGAAAGTAGTGGTTGCAGAGGTTGGAACGGATTCCATAACATCCAAGTTACCTGCCTGAATATCTGCATATGCGGTATCCATATCGGTGTAAATCTTGAAGTCGATTTCCTTTGCCTTACCTGGGAAGTTGCCCTTGTAATCGTCGTTCTTTACGAGATTAATGGACTGATTGTGCTCCCAAGACTTGAACTTGTATGCACCGTTACCTACTGGTTTCTGACCGAATGCCTTTGGATCCTTGTAGAAGGATTCTGGCAATGGCATGAATGCCTGGTAACCCACCTGAATTGGGAAGGTGGACGAGCTGTTCTTGAGCTCTACAGAGAAGTGAGTATCGTCGGTTACAGTCAAACCGCTCAACTGAGCATCGCTTGCAGTACCGTCTGCCTGAAGCTCGTCGTAACCCTTAATATTAGAGAACCAAGAGTTGTTCAGCATCGAGTTTGCAGCAACAGCAGCGTAGCTCCATGCCTTTGTGAAGGATTCGGCGGTTACCTTAGTACCGTCAGTAAACTTCCAGTCGCCACTAATTTCGATGTCGTACTTAGTGTTATCGTCGTTAGCCTTGATGCTCTTAGCAACTTCGTTCTTTGCGTTACCCTTAGTATCGAAACCTACGAGACCGGAGAACAGCAAATCAACGGCACGGAAACCACCGGATTCGTTGGTCATTGCTGGAATCAATGCGTTTTCTGGCTCGGAACCGAAAGCCGTAATTACAGAATCACTAGAGGCGCTGTTAGAAGAGCCACCCTTGGAGGCGCCGCATGCGCCTAATGTCATGACAGCTGCAGCAACGGCCGCGGTCATCATCATTAACTTCGACTTCTTCATGTCTATCTCTTTCTTCATCTCCGCTTATTGGCGGATATTATGCACGAAGTACACTCACACGATTACTCGTATGAACATACCGCATCAATGTATCAGAAAATTGTTTCGAATTGGATACCAAATCAAAGAAATCTGATATTTATTATTATATATTTATGCATAGTCATGTATAAAACATTGCATAAATACAGGCAAAACGAGTGTTTTTGTGAGTAAAGAAATTTATAGTTATGCACCGCAGCTGTCGTTTCAGAATATGGAATACGCCTTTATGCGCGCGGAAAAGCCTGCGCATAGGTTTTTTTGAGCTTATCCATAGACACATGCGTATAACGTTGCGTCGTAGACAGCGAGGAATGGCCAAGAATCTCTTGTACCTCGCGCAGATCCGCTCCCCCGTTGAGCATATGCGTGGCCGCACTGTGACGCAGCGCATGCGGCGCAATATCGGGCACTCCAGCAGCCTGAGCACGTTGATGCACAATCGCGCGCACAATACGCTGATCGATGCGACCACCGCGATTTCCCAAGAACACTGCTCCACTCGGCGTTTTTTTGTTCGCCACCAGAGAACGCCCCTGCTCTATCCACTCTTCTAAGGCGCGCGCCGCAGGCAGACCGAAAGGAACAACGCGCTGCTTATTTCCTTTACCCGTTACTTTTAGGAGCCGCTCACTCAGGTTGATATCTTCGAGATTAAGCCCGACCAGCTCAGACACACGAATTCCTGTGGCATACAGAAGCTCCAACATGGCCGAATCACGCAGAGTATGCGCATGAGCGACGGAATCTTCCTCTACTTCTCCCCCACTTGGCGCATCCATAAAAGCTTCTGCTTGGTCTTTGCTTAAGACTTCCGGCAGGCGTGAGGAATGCTTGGGCGTAGAGATTGATTCTGCAGGATTAGTACTGCACAAGCCGTGCATATACGCGTAGGAAAAGAAGCCGCGCAGCGCCACGATTTTGCGCGCTACTGTTGATTTTGTGGCTCCTCGATGCATTTCGTGTGCCATCCAAGAGCGGATATGATCGCGAGTAATATCCTCGAGAGAGTTAAGTCCTCGTAAGGCGAACACACGGAAAGCTTCGGAAAGATCGCTTCGATAGGCGCGCAAAGTTGCTGGGCTTAAGCCTTTATTCGTGCGAATATAGTTGAGATATTGCTCCAACGCCTCGTCCATGCACCCTCCTTCGCGCAACTGTGTTCAGTATAATACTCACTATGGTGTCTTTAGAGTCTATACCGGTGGGTGCGCGCATTGTTGTGCGCACTGCCGATGGTATCGATAGTTTCACAGGGCGTACGCAGTTCCGCGATTTCGTGGGCCACGTTCTCGAGACACACTCTGATGCTCTCGTTTTGCAGCGCGATGCAGCGGCGAACGGTTCGCGTCCCTCTCAGATTGTGCGGATTGAAGTCAGCAAGATTGTGCGGTTAAAGCCTATTCCTCCTCGCGCAAATGCGGGAAATGACGCACAGTAGCTTCAACAACATCAATATGCTCAACGCGACCGCCACGACGCGATGCTGCTACTAAATCCGAAGCCCAGGAATCGTCGCTTTCCCCACAGCGCACAGTAAAGACTCCCTCTGGAATCTTTTTGTTCAGCTTTGCCTTCACCTCGCGATACGGCTGCGCGCGCATAAAGAAGCTCGCCAAAGGCGCGCCCTTCTCGATAAGCTCTGCCGCTTCTTCAAGTCGCTGCGCCATGCCATGCAACAAAACTGCCACGTTATCGGGATTCTCGTCCACCATCGCCTGCGTACGATCAGGAGTGGTCAGAGCTACGCGCGTCATATCGCGCCACGAGCCTGCAGCCAAAGCCAACGCCACGTTCGACACAGGATTATCCACCAACTGTGCAGCCAAGGCGGTAGCCACCACATGGGGCATATGAGAAATTTGAGCCGTTGCTTTATCGTGCTCAACGGACGTGGTTACGATAAAACGGTTTTTTACGCCATCGCACACCATTTGTCCCACGTGAATAAAACGCTCACGGTCAGTATCTTTTTCTACAGTTAACGCCCACGTTGCACCATCAAATAACCGTGCATCTGCAGCGTCAAAACCTGCGAGCTCATTGCCAGCCATAGGATGCGCACCCACAAAAACCGAGCGCAAACCGTGGCGAGATACACTGTCTAATACTTCGCGCTTTACGCTGCCCACATCGGTAAGCGTTGTCTTGTGCGATAATACCGACGCTAAACGCTGCAAAACCGAATCCATCGCCTTCAAAGGCGTGCACAAAACGAGAATATCCGGCTCAGCCGCGGCAAGCTCTTCTATACGGCGCACGCATTCGATACCGTTTGTGCGCGCAGCCCCGTAAGGAGCGCTACGATGATTCCACGCCACAACGTCGAAACCGTTCTCGCGCAAGGCTAAAGCCAAGGAGCCGCCAATTAAGCCGAGTCCTGCAATACCAATCTTCACTGTCTACTCCTCCACCAACATCGGATTAATCCCCACCTGCGGCAAATTCCATTGTGCAACCGGCACATGTGCTATATCGCGCTGCTCATAGACGGCTAAAATCTTTACCCAATCACCGTGCTCTTCTATCTCACGGAAAACTGCCTGCATATTCGCGTCCCACGGTGCCGCGTCTAAAGTAATCACAAAACTGTACGTGCCATCCGCCGCCTTAATCGGGCGAGAAATAAGGCTGGTCATATTCAAACCGTTATCGCGGAACACGTCCAACAGATTCGCTACTACGCCTGGACCAGTAAACAGCGGAATAACAGTAATAATGCTTTCGCAGGAAGCCTTCGAAGCGCAGCGCAAGCGGTTACGCTCTACAACGGCTTCGCGCGGTGCGAGAACGAGAAAGTCTGTGTGTGCGCCACTATAATCCTGAACCGCGCGTTTATACGTTTCCAAACCGTAGAGCTCGCCCGAGTTTTGCGGTCCTAAAGCGATTTGATGCGGCTGCAGGTTTTCGCAGGCCGCCGTATTTGATTGCGCGGGAACTAAACGAAGCTGATTGTCCGCGATAAACTGCGTGCACTGCGCTAAACCGTGCGGATGAGCGCTCACTTCGGTAAGCTGTGCGTGATCTTCGCGCACGAAAGCGTCGAACTCAACGTTTACGCTCAGGCGGTCGATGCCCGCAATATTATGCGCGTCGATAAGACGGTCGAGATTTTGGGCGATATAGCCTTCGACATTATTTTCCCAAGCAAGAATACCCCAGCCGTCACCAGCTTCTACGTGAGTTACGATTTCTCGCTCGTTCGCGCACGCGCTCAGCTCAACGCTGTCGCCGTTCTTACTGTACTGCTGCGCTGCTGCTTGTGCTGCTTGATGCGTGAACGAACCGTGCGGACCTAAATAGTACAAGCGCATAAGCATCCTTTGCGTCTAAGGGTTTTTAGTCTTGGAAAGCCTTCGTCCATCGAGCCGGTAAAAACATAACGACCAGATGTACAACAATAATGCCATACAACCAGTAAAGCGAACAATGTTGCGACCAATAGGTAATCAGCGAGGAACCGCCTAAAGCCACCACGGTGCTCGTACTCGTACTCGATAATGCCATTGCCCACGTAATGCCAATAGACACAGCTCCATGCGCAAAAATATGCCAAATATTGCCGCGCACTCCTGCCATAAAGCTCGACATGCCCACAGCAAGAAGGGTTAAGAACAAACCATAGGGAATATTGTAGGCAGCACCCAAACGGTATGCAAAAGTGCCTACCACAGCCACCACTATGGCAAAAGCGATAGTGGTGAGCCAAGATGTGAGGCTTTTGGGCTGGGTAGACACTTTATAATCAACCTTTACTTGTGCTTACTTCTGCTTAGACTGACGACGCTGCTGAGCATGCCACTTGTACCAAGCATCGCGGCTAAGAATAATCTTGCGCACGCGAATGGATTCAGGTGTTACTTCTACGCACTCATCATCGTTCGCGAAGTCCAAGGACTCTTCCAAGCTCATCTGAATTGGCGGAGTTAAGGTTTCGAGAACATCTGCTGTTGCAGAACGCATATTCGTCATATGCTTTTCCAGCGTAATGTTAATGTCCAAGTCGCCTGGCTTACCAGTAACGCCCACAACCTGACCCTCATATACTGGAGACTGTGGCTGCACGAAGAAGTTACCGCGAGCCTGCAACTTCTGCATAGCGTATGGGCTAGCTTTACCCTGACGATCGGCAACCATAGAACCGTTTTGACGCACCACAATCTCGCCAGCCCACTCATCGTAGCCAGCAGAAATCGAGGATGCAATACCTGTTCCACGAGTGCTTGACAGTAACTGGGTTCTAAAGCCAATCAATCCGCGGCTAGGCACAGTAAACTCCATGCGCACCCAACCAGAGCCGTGGTTCGTCATGGAATCCATACGTCCCTTACGTGCAGCCATCAACTGGGTTACAGCGCCCATGTACTCTTCTGGCACATCGATAGTCGAGTGCTCGAATGGCTCCATAACCTTGCCGTCAACAGTGCGCGTCACAACTTGTGGGCGACCCACAGTCAGTTCGAAGCCTTCACGACGCATCTCTTCAGCCAAAACAGCCAAAGCCAATTCACCGCGACCGCGAACTTCCCATACATCTGGACGGTCAGTATCGATAACCTGAATGGACACATTACCAATCAGTTCCTTATCCAAACGGTCCTTGAGCATACGAGCGGTCAGCTTGTGATCCTTACCTTCGGTACCAGCCAAAGGCGAATCATTCGTACCGAAAGTCATAGAAATAGCTGGCTCATCCACGTGGATGAGTGGCAATGGCTGTGGATCTTGAGGATCGACGATGGTCTCGCCAATCATAATATCGTCCACACCTGCAATAGCAACGATGTCGCCAGGGCCAGCGCTTTCTGCTGGAACGCGGTCCAAGCCTTCGGTGCGCAAAATCTCGGTCAACTTAAAGTTAACAATCTTGCCATCTGTTCGTGCCAATCCATACTGCTTACCTTTAAGCAGCTCTCCGGAGTAAATACGAACCAAACCTAAACGTCCCAAATAATCTGACGCATCGATATTGGTGACGTGAGCCTGCAAAGGAGTATCTTCGTTGTAGTGAGGAGCAGGAATGTTCTTCACAATCATTTCGAAGAGAGGCTCGAGGTTATCGTTATCTGGAACGTCACCATCTGCTGGCTGGTTCACGCTGGAACGTCCTGCCTTGGCAGCGCAGTAAATAACTGGCAGATCGAGCAGAGAATCCAAATCGAGGTCCACACCCTCTTCGACAACGTCCTGAGCCAAACCGAGCAGCAAATCTGTTGCTTCGGATACGACTTCGCTAATACGAGCATCTGGACGATCAGTCTTATTTATAGCCAAAATAACTGGCAGCTTAGCTTCCAAAGCCTTACGCAGCACGAAACGCGTCTGAGGCAATGGACCTTCCGAAGCGTCGACGAGCAGAACAACGCCGTCAACCATAGAAATACCGCGCTCTACCTCGCCACCGAAATCGGCGTGGCCAGGAGTGTCGACTACGTTAATAACAATACCATCGCTCTCGCCCAAAGCCTGGGCTGCTGGACCATTATAATGAATAGCGGTATTCTTCGCGAGAATAGTAATACCCTTCTCGCGCTCGATATCGCCAGAATCCATGACGCGATCTGGAACTTCTTCACGCTCAGAGAAGACGTTAGACTGCTGAAGCATTGCGTTCACCAGCGTAGTTTTACCATGATCTACGTGTGCAACAATTGCCACATTACGGATATTAGAGCGAATTGCCATTCATTACCTCTTTATTAGCTGATTGAAAAAGCTTATTGAGAGCCAAGCGCTCGTGCGCGAGACATAAACCTTTGCAAGTGTACGCTTTCACGCAGACACAGCACGCGATACGGAAAAAGATAGAGAGAAGATAAAGAGAAGGTGATTATTCTTGTTCAGTTTGTGCAAGAACAGATTCAGGCAAGAACGGCGCTAAACTTGGTAATTCTTCTAAAGATTGAATACCCATTTTGTCGAGAAAAAGACCGGTTGTTACGAGCAGGGCTGCATGACTTTGTTCATCGCTTCCCTGCTCTCGGATAAGACCGTGCACAGTTAGAGAGCGAATAACACCGTCTGAGCTTACACCACGAATACCACTGACTTGAGCGCGCGTCATCGGCTGTTTATAGGCAATAATAGCGAGGGTTTCTAAGGCTGCTTGAGATAGACGTGCTGTTTGACCATCAGCAATAAAATGAGCCACGACTTGCTCAAATTCTTGGGCATTGACTAACTGCCAGCCTTGTAGATTATGATGCAATTCGAAACCGCGGTTTTGCTGTGTATATTCCTGTGCTAAGTACTCGAAGCACTCCTCGATAGCAGTAGCAATATCATTATCCGTTCCGCTAATAAAACCTGCATCACGCATAATATTTACAAGTTCTGCGGATTCTAACGGATGATCAGTAACCATAAGCACTGCTTCTAGGGCACTATGCAGTTCTGAGCGTTCTGCGCTGGCGGTATGAAGTGCGGTAGAGGTATCGGTACTCATGCAAAATCTCCTTCAGAAATCGCCACCACATCCACTGTTTCGGCCGTATCCATCTCGTTAAGCCAACGAACATGCAAATCATCAAAAGGTTGTGCCTGTTTGAGCTGCACAACTCCCTGCTTAAAGAAAGCCAAAATAGCAAGAAAACGAGCCACTACTTCAATCTTTTCCTTTGCATCACTAATCAGTTCAGCAAAAGTAACATCTGCTCTATCTCCTGCTAAACGCAAACGTTCACGTACAATACCTGCTTGCATGCGCAAATCAACCAGAGGAACGTGTAGCTGGGACACAGATACTTCACTCGCAGGAGCATCGGCAACAACACGAGCTGCTAAACGGGCTAAATCATCAAGAGACAACGTCATCTCTACTTCTGGTATAAGCTGTGCCAAAGCCTGACTCAACGTTCCCGGATGAGCGAAGCGTCCTGAATGAGCGGCAAAGCTGCGACGGAACTCCTCACCTGCTGTTTTGAAGGCGCGATACTGCAACAGACGAGCGAACAGCAAATCGCGTTGCTGCAAGGCTTCAAGATGTGCTTCAAAATCTTCATCCGCTTGCTCACGAGGTATAAGCTGCGCGGATTTCGCTTCAATCAAAATCGATGCAACATCGATAAATGAGCTGACTTGGTCAGCATTATCGCGCATATCCAGCTGTTTAATGTAGGCTACGAATTCCTCAGTAACAGCAGATAATGAGATCTGAGTAAGCTCTAGCTGCCTTTGGCTGACGAGGCTGAGAAGTACGTCAAAAGGACCTTGATATTCCTCAAGATTGACGTGAAAACTTTCAGCCACCGCTTACCTTACCTACGCACAGCCTGAAAACTAGGCAACAATTCCTTGAGCCACAATTTCGCGAGCTACTTCACGATATTCCTTCGCTGTAGCATGCTGAGGAGAAAACATGGTTATTGGTTTTGCTGCCACCGATGCGTCAGCAATTTTAATAGAACGCGAAATAACTGTGTGGAAAACCTTACCCGGGAAGGCATCATAAATTCGCTGGACTACCTCTTCAGCGTGCAAAGTGCGCGTATACATGGTCATTAAAACGCCGTAAACTTCCAGTTGAGGATTGATACGGCTTTTTACTTTTTCTATGGAATCCATCAGCAAGGCTACACCACGTAAGGCGAAGAACTCTGCAGCTACAGGAATAATGACTCCGTCTGCGGCTGTGAGAGCGTTAACAGTAAGTAAACCTAATGATGGTTGGCAGTCAATTAAAATCAGATCGTATTCGTTACGCACCTGGCGTAGAACAGATGCCAACACCTGTTCACGACCTACTTCAGTGACGAGCTGAACTTCGGCAGCAGACAAATCGATATTTGCTGGAATAACATCCAAATCTGGGAAACGGGTGTGTTGAATAACGTCATGCACATCCATGCTCGAGTTAAACATAGCCGTATAAATAGTATTAGGCACTTTGTTTGCGTTCACACCTAATGCAACTGATGCCGCACCCTGTGGATCGAAATCCACAACAAGAACTCGCCTACCATACTGGCTAAGCGCACCAGCAATGTTGACGCTACTGGTTGTTTTACCCACTCCACCTTTTTGATTGCACATAGCAATAATTCGAGCAGGACCGTGTTGTTCCAGTGTTTTCGGTGCGGGGAAAGTTTCGTACTCTCGACCCAAAAGATCTGTTGGCATGTTATTAGATTAGCACGTCTAGGCGAAAGCTCTTGTGGTTGTTACTATGATCGTCTCAGATATGTTAATAACACTACATTTTATTGAATATAGCGAGAAAAAGCTCGCTCAGTAAAGGGCACATGAAGCATGAGCATACTTCCGTACCCAAAAACAATCACGAGAAAGAGTGCAGGAGGAAGATACATAACAGTTCCCACAATAATAAAAATAAAAGCAACGTCAATAATAATCAAAAGTGCGGTAAAAAGCGGATTGCCCAATGCAAAAACAAAAGCGTTAAGCCATGTGCGCGCAACCGTATTATCAAAACGGGCTTGAACAGCAAAAGTCCATTCAAAACCAAGAATCCACATAATACTGAGGAAAATCTCTATTACCATAGCCCAAGGTTCATGCAAAAAAGCCCACATACCAACCAAAGTAATGCCAGTGAGTAAATATGGTAACCATAATAGTGTTGCTTTACCGAGGTTGGATTTGTATGACGCCCAGTAAGTGCGCACCACCGAGTTTCCCTCTCCTTGCAGCGTTTTGCGCGCAGTTTCGTTACCTGCAGCTAAGGCAACTCCTATGGTAACAAGCGGAACTGAAGTCAGTAACATAAGCAGATTAATAAGAATACCGTCTGTAGTATTATTCCATGCTTCCATAAACTTGGAATCTGGCGATAACCAATTCATTGCCTATCTCCTCTGCTTCTAATACTTCTAGTTCTGGGATTTCTGGTTCTTAGCTCACTGCTCTTGTAACTGTACTTCGTTATGCGTTGCCCTATATGTTCAGGAGCGTAAGGATAGCTCTCCCTACGCTCCTGAGCGTGATGCAATAATCTAGTTTATCCCTTAACTGCACCTGCCATAACACCGCTAACGATGTACTTCTGGCAAGCGAGGTAGAAGATAATAATTGGAATAATCGCCAAAACGAGGCATGCCATCATTGAGCCCATATCAATCGAGCCGTAGCCTCCCTTGAGATACTGTACTGCTACCGAAATAGTCTTGTATTTTTCAATATCCAAGGTCAAGTATGGCAAGAGGTAGTCATTCCAAATCCACATAGCTTCCAAAATTGCTACAGAGATAATCGATGGCTTCATAATTGGCACAACAATCTGGAAGAATGTGCGTGGCACTGATGCTCCGTCAATCATTGCTGATTCTTCCAAGGACTTTGGAATACCCTTAATAACACCAGTGAAGATGAATACCGCGAGACCAGCTCCGAAGCCCAAGTAGATGAACCACAAACCCCAAGGAGTGTTCAGCTTGAGCATATCGACAAACTTCGAAAGAGTAAACATCACCATTTGGAATGGCACAATCATATTGAACAGGAACAGGGTGTAGAGCAGTTTAGCTACCCAATTGTCTACGCGCACAATCCACCATGCGCACATGGAGGTGCACAGAAGAATCAGCGTAACCGCTCCCACTGTAATAAAGAAGGTCCATCCAAACGAGGTGAAGAGGTTCGTGGTTTCAATACCGCGCGTATAGTTCTCAAGCCCCACAAAGGATTTGCTCGTAGGAAGAGAGAAAGCGTTTTCAGAAATATATGCCTTCTGCTTGAAGGAGTTGATGAATACCAGAACAATAGGGAAAATCCACAACAAGCTGAGAACAGCGAAGAATGCAGACCAGAATCCACTGTGCTTGACCGTATTATTGCTATTCATTATGCCTGCACCTCCTTGCTTGTGGTGAGTCTGTTTTGGATCAAAGCAATAACTGCAACCAAGATAAAGAAGAGAACTGCTTTAGCTTGGCCTACACCTTCCCAACCCATACGTCCATAGAAGGTGCGGGTAATATTCATTGCCAAGCCTTCAGACATATTACTTGGAGCGCCGTTAGTCAATGCTAAGTTCTGATCATAAAGCTTAAAGCCGTTGGTCACTGTTAAGAAGGAGCATACAGTAATCGATGGCATCATCAAAGGAATAATAATACGGAACATTGTTTGCGTTCCTGTTGCACCATCTACTGCTGCAGCTTCAATAACATCGGATGGTAAGGATTGCAAACCAGCGATATAAATAATCATCATATAACCAATTTGCTGCCAACTAACCACCAGCACCAAACCCCAGAAACCGTACACACCTGAGTAGGTTAATGCGCGACCCCAGTGAGCAAGAATACCGTTGAGTAAGAGCAACCAAATATAACCGAGCACAATACCGCCGATAAGGTTTGGCATAAACAGTGCGGAACGGTATAACGATGAACCCTTGATTGCTCGAGTAAGCATATAAGCGATAGCAAAAGCAATAACATTAATAGCAATGGTAGTAACTACTGTAAAGGCTGCAGAGAATCCGAGAGCGTGAAGGAATTCTTTATCTGCTAAAGCTTTCGCGTAGTTTTTGAAGCCTACAAACTCACCATCAGTTACTGTTGTAAATTCACACAAGCTTAAGTACACACCCATAATGAATGGCACAATAAAGCCAACAATAAAGGCCAGGAATGTGGGAAGCGCAAACAAGCCCCACCACTTTCTGACTGCTTTTCCGACCATATCTACCATATGGCTCTCCTCCTTCGAAATACTGCCCTGCCTCTATGCATTAGTATCGTGCACCGCTCACACTCCGCTGTGGTTAGGCATGGCAGATCTAAACAGTAAAACCATAATAGACATCGTTTGCATAGAATGTCAAATTTATTGCAATATGTCGCGCAAGATATTTTGAACAGTATTGCGTATGAGCGCAAGAAGCACATACAATAAACTTTGTAATTTTCGCTATATTTCAGCGTTTATGACGTAAAATAAAAGAAATGACATGCACATAGACTGTGCACATTCTTAATTGATAGATTGTTGCAAACGTTTGTAGTTGCGTTGGGGTGCGTTCGCATTCACTGCGCAATATGCTACTTTTAGTACGGAGGTTAGAAGCATGGGACACACTATTCAGGATGTAGCAGAGGCTGCAGGCGTATCCACGTCCACCGTTTCTCGCGCGTTCACTAGACCGGATTTAGTATCGGCAAAAACCCGTGACCGCATTCTTTCCATTGCTGCACAGATGCATTTTTCCCTTTCGCGTTCAGCAGCAGCTTTGAAATCCGGGAAGTCATTACGCATTGCGCTGCTGATGAGCGGCAAAATGAATTTATGGTTCATTTCTTCGGTTTTTGAGGGACTTAACGAGATTTTTCATGAAGCCGGCTATGACGTTTCTGTGTTCCAGATTGGTAGCATTGATGAGCGCAAAGAGTTTTTCCAAACTCTGCCTGTGCGACGCAATGCGGATGCTGTTATTGTTTCATCTTTCAGTATTGACCGCGACGAGGTAGGACAGCTCAATTCCATCGGGGTTCCTGTTATTGGTATTAATGCCGACAACTCTGAGGAGCTCGGTTTCACCGCCGCTATTAACATTGATGATATTCATGGATCTGAGATTGCTGCTCGTCATTTGATTCAATTAGGGCACAAAGAGATTGTGTATGTGAGTACGCATCGTGAAGTTTCTTTGCACTTCTCTGTGCAAAATCGTACCGATTCGTTTATGAACTATTGCAAAGATCACGGAGTACGCATTCGCAGTATTGCATGCGAGATTAGTGAGAATGGGCAATACAATATTAGTGATGTGGCTTCTCAAGTTCTTGCTATGGATCCGCTGCCAACAGCTATTGCATGTCAGGAAGACGGTATTGCCATCCCTCTGCAATTCTTACTCGAACGTAGTGGCATTCACATTCCGCATGACGTGTCGATTATGGGATTTGACGATGCTTCGTATAGCGCAGATTTGGGATTAACAACAATTCGCCAGAACCCAGTGGATATGGCTCGCAAGGCTGCACGCATGGCATTAGAGCTGATTGACAGCAAAGAGATTGACGAGACTTTTGTAGTAGAAAAGGCTGAGCTTATTGTGCGCTCCTCTACTTCCCGACCTCGCGCGTAATTACACATTTTAGCGCTCATACAGATAGCCCGTCTGCAGGATTGTGCGGACGGGCTTTGCTTTAGATAATCAGTTCGTAGGCTTACGCGAAAGCGGTTCTTTGGATTTTAGGAGGGCTTTGAATTTCGTGGGATTTGATTGGGGTTAGCTTATTTCATTTGGTTATTATCGCGGTGCGTAGGAACTTGAGTGATGCGTGAAGCATGACTTGGTATAGCGTTCCATGATTTACGCATGGGCGAGGGCCGAGAGAGTTTTTCGAGCGCACACATTGTCAGCGCACCGCGCTCACAACCTCCACGCACCTGCTCTCCCAAAAAACAAAGAACCTTTAATGCGGTTTCTAATGCTCAGACGCAGAGGTTGAATAATTACCAAAGCCCGCAAAGTCTCCCTCACCAATAGAAAAATCCTGAGCCCCTCCCAAAAAGGAGACTCAGGATTTAACAGAGAGCTAGTTACTTCTCACAACATTTAGTGCGAAGCATCGTATTCAGTCTTCCAACCATCAACGAATGCTGTCTTCACAGCATCCCAGTTCCCGGTGCCCTGTGCATATTCAAGCATTGCGCTACCGAGGTTGTTCTTCCATGTTTCGGAAGGCATGAAGGTGAAGTTCCACGAAACTGGCTTCTTACCAGACTGCGCATCTTCCACAGCAATCTTCACCAATGGGTTGTCTGGAGTAGCATCAGAGAAGGTCTTGAATGGAACAGTGAAGCCCATTTCCTCAGTCATCGACTTCTTACCTTCATCAGAGCTAATAACCCACTTGAGGAAGTCTTCAGTAGCCTTCTTATCCTTATCCGATGCCTTATCGTTAATGCACCAGTAATTTTCAGAACCAGTGGTTAAGCCCTGATTCTCTTCACCCTTAGCACCGATATAGATTGGCATCATACCAACCGAATCAGCGCTCATGCCAGCCTTCTTCAAATCAGACCATGCCCAAGTACCGTTCTGGTAGAACGCAGCCTTACCTAAAGCGAACTCAGAGTTTGCGTCATCACCTGTCTTGGAGCTGAGCTGTGTCTTAGGTGTGGTGGAATCAGTAATGTACAAATCGAAGATGTTCTTGAAGTTCTTCAAATATGTACCCTTAACAGTTGCTGGCTGGTTATCTACCTTATCCTCTTGGAATTCATAGTAAAGAGGAAGATTTGCCAAGTGAGTCTTAAAACGCCAGTCAGAGCTAGAGTCAAAACCTGCAGAGGTGAAAGCACCGTCTACACCAAGCTCATCCTTATGCTTTTGAATACCATCAGCAACTTCCTTGAGCTTGTCGAAGCTATTGATTTCTTCAGCAGACTTGACTGCTGCATCTGACAAAGCAAAGTACTTGTTCAAAATATCCTTGTTATAGATGATGCCGTAGGTTTCAGTAACATAAGGAACACCAACAACCTTGTCACCATCCTTCAAAGCAGTATCTTTATCTACCAGCTGATCGTAGAGATAAGTCTTAGACAGGTCAGCAGTATACTTCTTCCAGTTCTGGTAGCCTACAGGTCCATTTACCTGGAACAGAGTTGGAGCTTCGCTCTTAGCAATTTCAGACTTTAATGTCTGCTCGTATGTGCCCGAAGCTGCGTTTTGAACTTTAACTTCTACGCCTGTTTTCTTCGTGTAATCCTTAGCCAACTGCTTCCACTGATCTGCATTTTCTGGCTTGAAGTTTAGGAAGTAAACTTTACCCTTACCATTGCTAGATGCACTGGAATTACCACATGCAGCTAATGTGCCCAAAGACATTGCTGCCATAGCAGTTACTGCAATTGTTGACTTCAACACTCGATTCATCATCGAATCCTCCTCCCGATATGTCTCCACCATATCGATATCTTTCCGCTATAATCTTCTGCGATTACAAGCACCGTAAAACGGATAATACCATTATGCACTACATTTTTTTATTTTGCAAACGTTGTCAGAAACGTGTTGCAAAAACTTTGTATTTTCGTATCTATGTCACCCGCTCTACTCAAAACAGCATAAATAATGCGGTCTCCAACCATCAGGTCACAAGACCGCATATGCAATCGTTCGCTAAATACTTGCTCTTATAGTAATCCTAGCGCAATCATCATCAGCAAACTCGATATAGTAATACCAATCCAACATACAGCGCCCAAAAGCAGTGGTTTTCCGCCAGTCTTAATCAGATGAACTATATCGCTGTTCAAGCCAATCGCAGCCATCGCCATAATCACAAAGAACTTAGACAGCTCTTTGAGCAGGTTAAATGATTCAGGAGCAACACCCATGAATCCTGCAAGAGTGGTAATAAGAGATGCCACAATAAACCAGAGAATAAACTGTGGGAAGGCGCGCTTTAAGGAAAAAGTAGACTTCGACTCACTACCCTCTTGCGCAGCTTGTTTGCGTTGCACGAGAATAGCCAAAACTAAGGTGATAGGAATAATGGCTAGAGTACGAGTGAGCTTCACGGTAACAGCTGTATCTAAAGTCGCAGATCCCAAACGCCACATAGTGTCCCACGTAGCCGCTGCAGCTGTAACAGACGAAGTATCGTTGACTGCCGTTCCAGAGAAAATACCGAAAACCTCTCCCGAGGTCGTACTCATACCGCACGCCATACCCAGCAGCGGGAAGAGCAAAGCAGCAATAACGTTAAAAAGAAAAATAACAGAAATTGATTGTGCTACTTCTTCATCACGCGCTTTAATAACGGGAGCTGTGGCAGCAATTGCCGAACCTCCGCAAATAGAGGAGCCTACACCAATCAAAGTGGCTGTATTAGAGGTCATTCGTAGCGCTTTACTCATCAGCCATGCCAAAACGAGAGCAACCGTAATCGTTACTACAATAATAGGCAAAGACTGCCATCCAGTTTGAGCAACAACAGCAAGATTTAATCCAAAACCAAGAAGAGCTACCGCTGTTTGCAGAACGTATTTCGAGGTAAAACTAATACCGGATGCTGCAGCGCCCTTCTTTTTCCATGCTAAAGCAATAAGCATTCCGAGCAATATTGCAAAAATAGGTCCGCCAATTTCTGGCAGAAACTTGCCTAAAACCCACGCAGCAAGACCAATCACCAAACTTATTGCTATACCTGGCGCTAGATTTACACATTTTTTCACAAAAGTATTCATATCTACCAGTAACTTTCTCTCATCTCTCACTTTCCATCATAGTATTTTCGTGGGATATGCGAGCAGATAAGTGATATGAATAAAGTTTTGCAGACAACTTTGCAGAACTTTAGCGCGCTCGAGGATGCGATAAAATATAGCTTTCTATAAGTGTTTGCGGGGAAACATGCGTATAGATTTGCGTTGTGGTAACCGATGCGTGACCTAGTAATTCCTGTACTGTACGCACGTCTGCTCCCCCTTGAATAAGATGCGTAGCACACGAATGACGCAGCGTATGCGGATGAATATCTTTATGTACCTGAGCTAGAGCCGCATAGTGTTTAACGATTTCCCACACGCTTTGACGGGATAACCTTTTACCTCGTTTATTGAGAAAAACTGCGCGCTGCTCTATGCCCGTTTTAGATTTCAGCGCTAACTGTTCACGCCCAGTTGCAAGATACTCACTGAGCGCTTCACAGGCATATGATCCTAACGGTACGAGGCGTTGTTTATCACCTTTTCCGAGTAAACGAGCCACACGATCGTTAAGATCGAGATCAGTTAAATCTAAACCAACAGTTTCGGTAACACGTGCAGCTGAGGCGTACATAAACTCCAAAAGTGCGCGGTCACGGATACTAACCGGATCACCCGTTTGCGCTGACTGAGCTGCAATGTCGATTATGCGAGATACTTCATCGATAGTGAGAACGTCCGGCAAGGAACTGCCTACTTTCGGCGCTTTTACTCCTTGAGAAACATCTGCAGGAACAATACCTTCTGCGCTGAGGAACTTATGAAATTCATGGATAGAGGCTAAAGATCGCGCAATACTTCGAGCGCTCATGCCACTGAGAGAGGTGATAAATTGCTCTATATCTTCACGGTGAATTTCTTCCGCTTTTTCGATGCCTCGCGATGTAAGCCACGTTATATATTTATTGAGATCTGATTGATAGGCGCTAACTGTTGCGGGCGATAAACCGCGTTCCACGCCAATATGAACGCTAAATTGTTCGATCTGCTGCCCAAAACTCATATGTGCTACTCTACACGAAACCTCCGCGCAGAAAACTGTGCGGAGGTTTCGTGTACTTACAGGTTAAGCCAAGTAATTCTTGAGTGTTACTTAAGCCTCAACTGGAGCGTTCACATCAGCTGGAAGAGCTGCCTTTGCCTGCTCCACAATTGCCTTGAAGGTTTCTGCATCGCTTACAGCGAGCTCTGCCAATGCACGGCGATCGAGTTCGATGCCTGCAAGGCGAAGACCCTGGATGAAGCGGTTGTATGTAATGCCTTCAGCACGAACTGCAACATTAATACGGGTAATCCACAGCTTGCGGAAGTCACCCTTGCGAGCCTTACGGTCGCGGAAGTTGTAGTTAAATGAGTGAAGGAGCTGTTCCTTTGCCTTACGGTAAAGGCGGGAACGCTGACCGCGGTAACCGCTAGCGCGTTCGAGAACAACACGACGCTTCTTGTGAGCATTAACTGCGCGCTTTACACGTGCCATAGTATTTCCTCTGCTTTCTAAAAAATCCTAATCCAGCACGCGCTTACTTAGCGATCATGCTCTTGAGCTTCTTGCTCTGTGCTGGTGCGAGTACCTGGTCTGCCTTCAAAGCACGACGCTTACGTGCGCTCTTGTGCTCCAAGTTGTGGCGCATTGCAGAACCTGCCTGCATGAGCTTACCGGAACCAGTCACGCGGATTCGCTTAGATGCAGCGGAGTTACTTTTCATCTTAGGCATTGCTGCCCTCCTTGCTTGTCGTCTTCTGGGAAGAAGTCTTGTTCGCAGTTGCGTCTGCCAGCTTGCTTTCTGCTTCAGCCACAGCTTGTGTCTGAGCTTCACGCTTCGCGTTCAGACGAGCGGCTTGACGTGCTTGACGCTCTGCACGAGACTCTGCACCACGTCGGCGCTGCTCAGACTGAGTCTGAACTTTCTTGCCCTTTGGTGCGAGCACCATGATAATGTTGCGACCATCCTGACGAGGACGTGATTCAATGGAGCCAGACTCCTGAACTTCGTCAGCCAAACGCTGTAGAAGTTCCACGCCTCCAACTGGACGAGACTGCTCACGTCCACGAAGCATAATAGTGACTTTCACTTTGTCGCCACCATTAAGGAATCGCTCAACGTGACCCTTCTTCACTTCAAAATCATGATCGTCAATCTTAAGGCGGAAACGAATCTCCTTAACCTCAGCAGTGCTTTGGTTGCGGCGTGCTTCGCGAGCCTTAATCTTTTCGTTGTACTTGTACTTACCATAGTCGATGAGTTTAGCCACCGGTGGCTTTGCATTAGGTGCAACTTCAACCAAATCCAAATTTGCTTCGCGAGCAAGATTGAGAGCGACTGAAGTGGCAACAACGCCCACCTGTTCACCCTTAGGGCCAATCAGGCGCAGCTGTGGTGTGCGAATTTCATCGTTAATACGCGGTTCAGTGATGATGTCTCCATTCGTAAAACTATGCGTGGGTACATCCCAGAGACCTGTGTCTACCTGCATACAGATGCGGCATATAAATTCTTGTAAAGAATCCGATGCTCTTAGTAGCACCTGCGTGCAGTGCGACCTAAGTCTGAACCCGAAGTCACAAAAAACTTCCAGGTGGGAAATTCCACTTTCTTGATTTCTCAAGCCTTGATAATATTACCATAGGCCTAGACAAAAGCAGATGCTCCTGCCCTCTCGCGCTTAGCAAGACAACAGGAGCATCGTAGAGCTGTTACTTCTTAGGCTCATCCTTCTTTGGTTTCTTCTTTAAACCAAGGGTTTGCATGGCCTCTTTCGTGTATTTCTTAGCTTCCTCACGATAATAGTGAGGGCGCTCCAAATTCTCCTGCTCAACGTAATGATTATGAGCCCAGTGCTCGTTGTGGGCGTGTGAACCATGGAAGTGATCTGGATACACAGGTTGCGTACCACCGAATGGTCGAGGAGTTTTTGCTGCCTTAATCTGGTTACGGTTTGTTGCATCCATAACTGCAATTGGAGGCACAACTTCTTCTTCCACGGCACCCGAGGTGCGGCTAGCCATCCAGCGAGGCAAGGCTTCTGCAATACGCGATACGATCCAGCACACAATAAAGTAGACAACGGCTGCAACAGTCAGCGTCTGCAAAATATTGAAGTACATGGAGCCAAGTCGGCGAGATTCCTGCAACAAATCGGTGTACAGAATAATCGAACCTAAAGCGGTATCCTTTAAAGCAACCACAAGCTGTGTAACCGTTGCTGGCAACATAGCGTAAATAGCCTGAGGCACTTCAATGCTCATAAGCGACTGAGTGCGTGTTAAGCCCAAAGCCAAAGATGCTTCGCGCTGACCGCCTGGCAGATTTCCTACACCCGAGCGTACAAGCTCTGCGATAACGGAACCGTTATACAAAATCAAAGCGAGCACAACCGAGTAATAGGACGAGTGCTTAATGCCGATGCCGGCGAACCAACGCCAGAAGAAGACCATCATAATAAGCACTGGAACTGCACGGCAGAACTCAACGATCAGACCGGCGATGGAGCGCAAAATAACGTTTGGCAACAAACGCAGCACACCAAAGAACAAGCCAAAAATAAGCGAGCCAATAATACCGGTAACCGAAGCGCCCAAAGTAAGGCCCAAACCTGGCAGATAGAAATCCGTCCATGCTTCGAGTTCCAAAGCTGGCTGCCACAGCTGCCAGGACAGCTGGTTTTCGCCCTGAGGAGGGTTATGCAGTCGCATCAAAATGGAGACGGCGAACAGTGCAATAAGAACAATAGCCACCCAGTTGAGGATGCGAATACGGCGACGACCGCGTGGACCTGGCTCGTCGAAAAGCAGTTTTGTAGAAGTATCTTGATTTTTCATCGACGCACCGCCAATCGGTTAGACAAATATGTGGTGAGCAAACCAATAGGAATAATAAGAATGAGGTAGCCAATCGCGAAAATAAGGAAGATAGCAATAATATGCTGCGAATGGAACTCAATCATGCTGCTCATTAAACTCGATGTTTCTGTAGCTACAGACGCTGCAGCCGCTACAGTGGAGTTCTTGAGCAAAGCAATCAAAGTATTTCCTAACGGAGCCACGGAACCGCGGATAGCCTGAGGCAAAATAATCTGCGTTGCAGACTGCATAAAGGTGAGACCGAGCGCACGCGATGCTTCTGCCTGACCAACCGGCACAGTATTAATACCGCTGCGCAAAGATTCGCACACGAATGCAGCCGTATACACACCCAAACCAACCACAGACAACCAGAAGAAGTTAATAGCGAAGGTGTCGGAGAAGCTCACCTTGAGCTGACCGAACACACCCAAAACCATAAACACCATAATGATGGTCAGTGGCATATTCTTAAAGAATTCGGTGTATCCTGCTGCGAAACCGCGCAAGGACGAGATTGGGCTAATACGCATCGTAATAAGCAAAACACCCAAAATTGTGGCGATAACAGCCGACCAGAAGGTGAGTTTAATATTCACCCAGAAAGCGCCGACGACATCGTATTCAGTGAACAGATTAAGAACGTCGTTCATTACTTTCCCTCCCCTTCAGTTGCTTTTGGTGGATTATATTCCTTATCTGGAGAGAAACCAGTGCCACGAGTGTTATCTTCAATAGCTTTCTGCCATGCACCCGAGCTAACCATTTCTTTAATAGCAGCGTTAATTTGCTGAGCCAAACCGGTGTTGCCCTTGTGAATACCTACACCATAATATTCCTGAGTAAACGGTGCGTTTACGAGCTTTAAGCGGCCGCGGGAGTTAGCAGCCAAACCAGCCAAAATAATATTATCGGTGGTTACCGCATCCACAATTCCCGAGAACAAAGCGGTTGCGCACTCAGCATAACCTGGCTGTTCCATCAGCTGAACTTTATCGGAATACTTTTCCTTAATAACAACAGCCGAGGTTGAACCTGTTACCGAGCATAAACGTTTACCGTTCAAATCGTTCGGTCCTTTAATCGTGGTGTTATCGGAACGCACAAGCAGATCCTGACCAGCAACTAAATACGGTCCAGCAAAATCAACGGTTTTCTTACGATCATCAGTAATAGAATACGAAGCTAAAATCATGTCGACATCGTTATTTTGCAGCATAGCTTCACGCTGTTTTGATGGAGCTTCTTTCCATTCAATCTGATAATCTTCATAGCCCATGTAGTTGGCAATATAGCGTGCCACAGACACATCGAAACCTGTGTATGTGCCGCCCTTCTTAAAACCAACACCTGGCTGATCGAACTTAATACCGATAGTAATTTTACGGTCATCGCTGCTGGAGGAAGAACCGCATGCAGCAAGTGACGACACACTGGCAACAGCTAAAACAGTTGCCAGAGCTTTATGCATAAATTTCTTCATGACTTCTGCCCCTCTTAATGCTTAAGAATCTTAGACAGGAAGTCCTTTGCACGAGCTGTTTGAGGATTTTCGAAGAACTCTTCAGGCGTGCCTGCTTCCAAAATCTTGCCGTCTGCCATAAAGACAATATTGTCGGCAACCTTGCGAGCGAAGCCCATTTCGTGGGTAACGCAGATCATAGTCATACCTTCGTGTGCCAGCTCGGTCATGGTGTCGAGAACTTCATTAACCATTTCAGGATCTAATGCAGAAGTTGGCTCATCGAACAACATGACCTTTGGATGCATAGCCAAAGCGCGCGCAATTGCTACACGCTGCTGCTGACCACCCGAAAGCTGTGCAGGCATTTTCGCTGCCTGGGAATCAACGCCTACACGTGCAAGCAACTCCATAGCTTCATCTTCAGCTTCTTGCTTAGCAATATGACGTACCTTCATAGGAGCCAAAGCGACGTTCTGCAGAATAGTCTTATTCGCGAACAAATTAAACTGCTGGAATACCATACCCACTTCTGCTCGAAGATTAGCCAAATCTCTGCCTTCTTCTGGAAGAGGTTCACCATCAATACGAATAACACCTGAGTCGATGGTTTCCAAGCGGTTAATAGTGCGACACATAGTTGATTTACCAGAACCAGATGGTCCCAAAACCACCATTACTTGACCCTTGCCTACCTTAAGATTGATATTCTTAAGTACATGCAAATCACCGTAATGCTTCTCTACATGGCTGAGTTCAACAAGTGGATTTTCAATATTCTCGCCAACATGAACGCTTTTGGCAGCCATATATCCTCCTTAATTCTTCTTTATCTCAACATGTAAAACGCTATTTTATACACGGGCTGTTATCTTACAAGAATTTTTATGTAACGATTATGTTACCTAGCTCATCTGCTATTGCACACGATGAGTACGCATCCGTCCTGTTCTACAACGCCGAACAGCGCATTTTTACTCACGAAAGCCGCTGTTGCGCACGTTGCGCGCGAACGTACATGCGCGGCTGTGAAAAATCACCAAAATCAATGTCCAAAAACAGCTGCTTGGCATAACACGTACCTATCCGTCATGCCAAGCAGCAAAAAAGAAAGTAAAAAAGCACGCGAAGAAAGCAGAAAAAGCGCTATGTACTATCTCGCGCTATCTTTTACTATCCTGCGCTATCTCAGCAATCAGTTCTCGCCCTGAAGCACGAGCTCAATCAAATCGCCATATCCTTTTTCTTCCAAATCCTCAAGCGGAATAAACTCCAAGGAAGCGGAGTTCATGCAGTAACGCAGCCCTCCCATATCCTGCGGACCGTCAGTAAAAACGTGTCCCAAATGAATGTCTGAATCTTTTGCACGCACTTCTATGCGCGGACGACCAAAGAGCGAGTAATCAGCAACTTCAACAAGATCGTCGTTATTAATTGGCTTACTAAACGACGGCCAGCCACAACCGGAATCAAACTTTGTTGACGACACAAACAGCGGTTTGCGCGAAACAATATCAACATAAATTCCCGGTTCAAAAGTGCGGTCATAAGTATTCGCAAAAGGTCGCTCAGTGTCTGCATTTTGCGTAACTGCATAACTCAAATTGCTTAGCTGCCAAATGCGCTCAATATATTTCTGTCGCTGAGGAGCACGCAACATGGCTTGCACAGAAATATGACAGTATCCTTGAGGATTCTTGTCAAGATAATCTTGATGATAGTCTTCAGCAGCATAAAAGTTCTGCAGAGGAACAACCTCAACTGCGCATTCCTTGCCGGAGAGCTGCTCCCGAGCTTCTAACTGAGCGATAGCGGTGCGAAAAACGTCTTTCTGCTCTTGCTGCTGTTCATCGCTACCATACAGATACAAGCCTGAACGATATTGAGCACCAACATCATTCCCTTGACGGTTTACACTCCATGGATCAATCACGTCGAGGAATAACAGGGTAAGCACGCGCAAACTAACGAGGTCAGGATTGTAGAGAACTTCAACAGTTTCAGCTGCTCCCGTAGCGCCTGAACAGACCTGTTCATAGCTCGGGTTCACAACACTTGAGTTTGCGTATCCAACACGGGTCGTTATAACTCCCTGAACTTTCTTGAAGTATTCCTCCAAACCCCAGAAACACCCGCCTGCAAAATAAGCCACGCGCGAGTTTGCATCGTCATTGCTTGCTACTGTATTTGCTTCATTACTCATACGCCCACAGTATATTAGACATATGAGCATTTCTAGCAATAAGCAGTCAAGTTTCCGTAGAGCTAAAAAAGCAGTTATTTTTGGCGCAGGTGAGTATTTCGATGAAATGCCTTTTATTCCAGCGGATGCTTATGTTATTGCTGCTGACGGCGGCTACGACCACGTAACAGCTTTAGGCGTTACTCCTCACGCTTTTATTGGAGATATGGATTCAGTTGTCGATGATTATTCTGTTTCTGCTTCTACACGCATGATTGAATTGCCTGCAGAGAAAGATGACTCCGATATGATGGCTGCTGTGCGTTACGCTTGGCAGCTCGGCATTCGTAGTTTCGAATTTTACGGCGTTTTTGGCGGTCGGATGGACCACAGTTTTGCAAACATTCAGTTGGCCGCAAAAATTGCAGCGCATGGTGGGATTGCTTTTATGCATGCTGACCATATGATTTGCACTGTTATTACTGACTCTGTTTTGCGTTTTCCTGCAGGATATGTTGCGAGTAAGCGACCGCTGTCTGTTTTTTCGTATTCCAGCACCTGTGCTCATGTGTCGTTAGAAGGTTTGAAATACACTCTTGATGACGTTGAAATGAGCAGTATTAATCCTGTAGGATTGAGTAACGAATTTTTACCTGATACTCCTGCTTTGATTGCTGTTGATGGTGGATCGCTCGTTATTATGTATCCGAGTGAGGCACCATCTCCTCTCGTAGATAGTCATGTGATAGAGGACGGCGATTTCGGAGCAGTGCAGACACAGAAGTCTGAACATTTGAATATACAGACAGTTTCAACACCTCGCCGAGGTAAGCACGCAGCGTAAAACTATGCGACACGATTCACTCAGTACATAGCGCACATTAAAATAAAACACGTTGGCAATAAGCCTCGTTTCGTGATGTATATAACAGAATATAAATCACGGCACAGTTATAAGGAAGTATTAAATGACAGTAAAGATTGGTATTAACGGTTTCGGCCGTATCGGTCGTCTCGCATTCCGTCGTATTCTCGAGCTTCAGAACCGTGGCGGTGCAGCTGGTGACATCGATGTTGCAGCAATCAACGATTTGACCACCCCATCCATGCTCGCTTACCTGCTCAAGTACGACAGCAGCCAAGGTCCATTCAAGCATGACGATGGCACTGCATATGAGATTTCCGCAACTGACACTGCTCTCGTGGTTGACGGTAAGGAATATCCAGTATACGCAGAGCGCGATGCTAAGGATATCCCATGGGTAAAGAATGATGGTGTTGAGTACGTTCTTGAGTGCACCGGCTTCTACACTTCTGCTGAGAAGTCCCAGGCTCACTTGGATGCAGGCGCTAAGAAGGTTCTTATCTCCGCTCCTGCTAAGGACGACACCACTCCTACCGTTGTATACGGTGTAAACCACGACATCTTGACCCCAGCAGATGCAATTGTTTCCGCAGGTTCTTGCACCACCAACTCTATGGCTGCAATGGTTAAGCTTCTCGATGAGAAGTGGGGCATCGAAGTTGGCTTCATGACCACTATCCACGCATACACCGGCACCCAGATGATTCTCGACGGCCCTCGCAACAAGAACGGTCGTAACAATCGTGCAGCTGCTGTGAACACCATTCCTCACAGCACCGGTGCAGCTAAGGCTATTGGTAAGGTTGTTCCTTCCGTAGACGGCAAGCTCCAAGGTCATGCACAGCGCGTTCAGGTTCCAGATGGATCCATCACCGAGCTCACCACTCAGCTTCGCAAGAAGGTAACTGCTGATGAGATCAACGCAGCATTCAAGGAAGCATTCTCCGACACTGAGTACTACGGCTACAATGCAGACGGCATTGTATCTTCTGACATCATCGGCGACACTCACGGTGGCGTATTCGATCCAACTCAGACCGTAGTAAACACTGCTGGCGACAAGCAGCTCGTTCAGACCGTAGCATTCTACGACAACGAGTATGGCTTCACCTGCAACATGATTCGTACTCTCTTGCACTTCGCTGAGATTAACGAGTAAATATTGCAAAAGCGTTATTGGTGAGCATATAGCTTATGCATAACGTTTATTGATTTATATTGATTTATTGAGACCTCCTTCTTTTGCTCTTGAGCAGATGAAGGAGGTTTTCTTTGCTGGGAAGCACAACCCTGGATTGGTATGGGATCGGATATTGGAATCAGATATGGGATTGGTTGCTGCTGGAATTACTTTTTCTGGTTCGTTCGATTTACCGGGGTTTTGTAGGTTTTGTAGGTTGTAGGTGCGTGGAAGTTGTGGGTGCGGAACGCTAACAACGCCGGCGTCCAATTTTAAGGTTAAAAGTGCGCTCGAAAAACCCTCTCAATTCTCGCTCGCGACTACGTAGAAGTTGCTAGCACCGAGCGCTAACAACGCACACACGCACTTTTAAGAGCGATTAAAGTCCTCATACATGCGTGGATCGTGAAGTGCTAGTGCAAAGCATATTTTCACGAACCAACCAAGCACTCCGACCTGCCTCAGGAATCCAAAGAATAAAACACCCACTAAAATCACACGCACTGTATCAGCTTTGCTTTCTCTCCAGATGTAGTGAAGCAAAATCCCATCAGCATCACACTAGCTAGTAATCACTTCCCCATATCACGTAAGTCAACACCGTTAACTTGCTTTCTCATATTTTCGTCTCACAATGTGTCAAATGTGCAATTTATCACAGTCGTTCACTGTCCTAAAGGTGAACGAACGAACAAACATATAGCCTTTCCCTATAATCAGCTATTTTTCATGCTTCGAACCCGTTCGAAATCTAACACGAATAAAGATATATAACAGCACAAAACGAACATATCATATGTTCATTTCCAGCAATATCCCCCATATTGGTTTTCTTTCCCAGAAAAACTAATTTCAATCGTTTGACGTCAATCGTTTGAATGCTTAGTATAAAGTCTGTTTGGGCTTTTAGCACAAGTGTTCACACTCGCTAAAATGAAACAGAAACGAAAGCGAAAAATGAAACAACGTAGTTTACCCATGTGGAAAAATCCGTCCTACTTGCAAAATTCGGCCGGCATTTTCCTGTTCTTCTGCGCCTATGGAATTTGGTGGTCATTCTTCCGTATTTGGTTAAAGGAGAGTGTTCATCTCAGCGCAACCGAAGTTGGTCAGGTTTACTCTGCCAACTCATTAGTCGCCCTTATCCTTCTCCTCGTGTACGGTGCAGTTCAAGACCAGTTGGGTATTCGTCGTCATCTTATTATTGCAGTATCCACTATTGCAGCACTTATTGGACCGTTCGTCACCTTCATCTATGCGCCTATGTTGAGCACCCCTGGAGCTGTACGTTTTATTGGTATTCTTGTGGGCGCTGTAGTACTATCCGCAGGCTTTATTGCTGGTAACTCGCTCGTTGAGGCAATCGGCGAAAAATGCTCACGTAAATTCAACTTTGTATTCGGCCAAACCCGCGCTTGGGGTTCATTAGGCTATGCTATCGTAGCTCTTTTTGCTGGCGTAGCTTCCACCATTCATCCATTACTTATTTTCTGGTTAGGATCATTCTTTGCAGTAGGCGTTTTGGCTATTTGCACCTTCTGGATTCCACAAGAACAGCGCGAGCTTATGCATCAGGAAGCAGGCTCAACATCGCAGGCTGCTACTACCCCATCTTTGCATGATATTTTAGGCGTTCTGCGCATGCCAGAAGTATGGATTATTATGGCCTTCATGCTGTTCACGAACTCTTTCTATAACGTTTTCGACCAGCAAATGTTCCCTTCCTACTATGTTGATCAGTTCTCTGATTCTGTTGTGGGAACGGATACATATGCTGTTATTAACGGCGTTCAGGTGTTCTTAGAAGCAGCGTGCATGGCTTTGGCTCCAATCATTATGGAAAAAATTGGCGTGCGTAACTCTCTGCTTTTGGGCGGTTTCGTTATGTTTGCTCGCATTGGTCTTGTTCTTCTTATGGGAAATAACATTTATCTGCTCTCTGCAGACCGCATGATGCACGCTTTGCAGATGTCATTTACAGTTTTGCCTGCTATGCGCTACTTCGCTTTACATTACAACACGAAGATGTCTGCTACGCTCTACTTGGTTGGTTTCCAGTTTGCTTCTCAGGGCGGTCAAATTATCTTCTCTACCCCGTTGGGTTACTTGCTCGATAGCACAGGCAGCACCACTACTTTTATGGTTATGACAGCTATTACCTTTATAGCGTTCGTTTACGGCTTGATTATTATTAAGAAAGATACTCAGGACGTTGATGGAGACCCTCTGAAGAAACATATTAACAAGGGCATGACTGCTCAGATGGCTTCTTCTGAGCAGCTTGATTAACAGCTTGATTGGCTAAAAGTATTTGATTATGGGCGTTATTCCTCGATTCAGAAGGGATGACACCCATAATCAATACAAGAAATTGTGCGGGACGCGACTCACCCATGTGAAGGTTTTCAGTGCCATGTATCATGCAAAAGGATATTCAAGCAGACTCGTAACGAGTCTGACCATAAGCGCCAGTTCAACGAAGAGACAAGCCTTGTAAGGATAGATTCAATGACGACAATGAAAGAGATTTCACAGATTGCAGGTGTTTCCATCTCTACCGTCTCGCTGGTTTTGAATAATCGTGATTCTGGACGTATCAAACCTGCTATCGCGGAAAAAATCCGAAAGATTGCCAAAGATCTCGGCTACTCTCCTAACCTGATGGCGCGCGGATTGCGCACCAGCCAAACGCATATTTTAGGCTTCCTCAGCGAAGAGGTAGCAACCACACCCTATGCAGGTCTTATGATTTTAGGCGCTCAAGATGCCGCCAGCAAGTATGGATATGTGATTATGACCGTGTCTACGGACGGAGCATCAAACGAAGAAACAGAGATAACCGCTCTTCAACGTTATGGTGTAGATGGATTCTTTATTGCTAAAATGTCGAATCGCCGAGCAACCGTTCCAGATAGTCTACGCGATTATCATACGATTTTGGTTAATGCTACCGATGCTATGAGCGATTCAACTGCACAGAAAGATTCTTTTGCTCCTGCGCACCGCACTGGCATAGTTCCAGATGAAGTTTCTATTGGTTACGATGCCACAAAGCATTTGATTGCCGCAGGTTGCACGCGCATTGCCTATATTGGTTGTGAAGAGCCTATGCTTGCTGAAGGTTTACGATTAGAAGGATATAAAAAGGCTCTGCATGAAGCAGGACTTCCTTTTGATAAGGATTTAGCTATTCAAGTGCATCACAACGACGACGCATTAAGTAAAGTACGCGCCTTGATGGATACGCACAAGCCTGACGGATTCTTCTGCTTTAATGATGCACGCGCTTGGTACGTGTATGACACTGCTGCACGTAAAGGCCTGACAATTGGTAAAGATATACAGGTGGTGGGTGTGGATAACCACCGCGTTTTAGCAGAAACTCTTTCTCCCCAACTTTCTACTGTGGAGCTTCCTCACTACGAAATGGGATATTGGGCAGCTTGCAAGCTGATTAGTTTAATCGAAAATAAAGATCCGCGTAGTTTTGAGCTACCTGAGACCACTGCTCCCCTGCCAGCTTTATCAAGTAATGGAGATGTAACTATTCACTGCACTCTAGTAGAGAAAAACTCAGTATACACACAGGAATAACAGTCCATTTTTTGAAATACAAGAAAATTTCCGTTCATTATTCGGAATACTTTGTCAATCGTTTGACGTCAAACGATTGACGCTATAATATATAGGATTGTTAGCTCATTGAACAAAGATGATCGTTCGCTAATAAAACAGAAATGAGAGTTACATGGAACACAGTCGTTTTAAGGTATGGAATAATCCTTCCTATTTACAAAGTTCTTTTGGCATTTTTATGTTCTTCTGCTCATGGGGCATCTGGTGGTCATTCTTCCAGCGTTGGCTCAATACCATTGGACTCAATGGGGCTGAAGTTGGTCAAATCTATTCCATCAATTCTTTAGCGACACTAATTATTATGTTTGCTTACGGCGCTATTCAAGACCAGTTAGGTATTAAGCGCCATCTTGCAATTGCAATTTCTGCTATTGCAGCTTTAGTAGGTCCATTCGTTCACTTCATCTACGCTCCTATGATTCAAGCTGGCGGATCAGTTCGCTTCATTGGCGCTCTGTTGGGATCTGTTGTCTTATCTGCGGGCTTTATGGCTGGTTGCTCTCTTATTGAAGCACTAACCGAACGTTACTCCCGTAAGTTTGATTTCGAATTTGGACAGTCCCGCGCATGGGGTTCATTCGGTTACGCTATTGTTGCTTTAGTAGCAGGTCACATCTTTAACATCAATCCAATGATTAACTTCTGGGTTGGTTCTGTATTCGGTCTGGCAATGCTTGCTATTTACGCTTTCTGGGTTCCATCTCAGCAGAAAGAAGCGCTATCTGGCAATCAAGATAATGAAGCAGCTCCAAGCAATCCTTCTATAAAAGATATGCTTTCCGTCTTAACTATGCCAACCTTGTGGTTGCTCATCGTCTTTATGCTGCTGACTAACACGTTCTATACGGTTTTCGATCAGCAGATGTTCCCAACCTACTACACCAACCTGTTCCCAACCGAAGAAATCGGTAATAACACCTACTCCACACTCAACGGTATTCAGGTATTCATGGAATCCGCCATGATGGGTGTTGTGCCAATTATTATGCGCAAAATTGGCGTGCGTAATGCACTCCTGTGCGGCGCTTTCATTATGTTTGCTCGTATCGGTTTGTGCGGCATCTTCCACGACCCTATTTCTATCTCTATCGTCAAGATGTTCCACTCTATTGAAGTGCCTCTGTTTGTGTTGCCAACCTTCCGCTACTTCACCTTGCACTTCGATACGAAGCTGTCTGCAACTCTCTACATGGTTGGTTTCCAGGTGGCTTCTCAAGTTGGTCAGGTTATTTTCTCCACGCCATTGGGCGCATTACACGATGCTCTGGGCGACCGCACAACCTTCTTAACAATCTCTGCCATCGTTTTGGCTGCACTCATTTATGGTTTCTTCATCTTGAAGAAGGATGATCAAGAGGTTGGCGGAGATCCGTTCTACACCGATAAGCAGCTCAAAGCTATGCAGACCGCATAAACGCATATCCATTTCACTGTTGAAAGATACAATCATGACAAACTTTATTCCTGACGAGCCAGTTATTCATACTACTGCGCAGCATGACGAAGAACTAGCACGCGCTGAACAAGCAGTTGCTCAACTTGCCGAAAGCCGTAATAACCGCTGGTATCCTCGTTTCCATATCGCTTCTAACGGCGGTTGGATTAACGATCCTAATGGTTTGTGCTTCTATAAGGGTCGCTGGCATGTGTTCTATCAGCTTCACCCTTATGGCACGCAGTGGGGTCCAATGCACTGGGGCCATGTTTCTTCTGCTGATATGCTCACCTGGCAGCGCGAACCTATTGCTTTCGCCCCAAGTCTTGAAGAAGAAAAAGACGGCGTTTTCTCCGGCTCTGCAGTGATTGGCGATGATGGAGAAATTAACTTCTACTACACCGGACATCGTTGGGCAAATGGAGCAGATAATACGGGTGGCGATTGGCAGGTGCAGATGCTTGCACAGCCAAATGACGATGGATTAAAAAGCTTTACAAAGCGCGGCATGATTATTGACTGCCCAACTGATCAAGTAGACCACCATTACCGCGATCCTAAGGTATGGAAAACAGGAGATACCTGGTACATGACCTTTGGCGTCTCCTCGGCAGACAAACGTGGTCAAATGTGGCTCTTCACCTCTGATGATATGGTTCATTGGACCTATGATCGCGTTCTATTCGAACATCCTGATAAGAACGTCTTTATGCTCGAATGCCCTGACTTCTTCCCTCTTATCGATAAAGACGGTAACGAGAAGTGGGTTATTGGCTTTTCTGCTATGGGCGCTGAAGCAAACGGTTATATGAACCGCAACGTAAATAATGCTGGTTATATGATTGGAACATGGAAGCCAGGCGAATCCTTTAAGCCTGAAACTGAGTTCCGTTTGTGGGATTGGGGTCACAATTATTACGCTCCACAATCTTTCAATGACGGTTCACGTCAGCTTATGTACGGTTGGATGAGTCCATTCGAACAGCCTATTCCCATGCAGGCTGACGGCTGGTGCGGTAATTTAACTCTTCCTCGTGAGATTACCTTGGGTGCTGATGGAGATGTGCATACTGCTCCTGCCGCAGAAATGCTGGGATTACGTAGCGCTACTCAGGATTGGGGTTCAGTAAGCGTTTCTCACAATTCTGTGCTTCGCCTTGAGCGTGACGCTCAGTGTGTGGAACTTGAGCTAAGCATTGATTTGACTTCTACTTCTGCAGAACGTACCGGTGTGCGCGTACACGCTACAGAAGACGGCTCCTTCACTTATATTGCGTATGATCAGCAGACCAAGCGCGTCGTTATTGACCGTCAGACTGCTTATGCAGGAGACCGCGGATACCGCGCAGCACCTGTTAGCGATGCTGAAGTGTCAACCGGTCGTTTAGATTTGCGCATTTTCGTTGATCGCGGTTGCGTAGAAGTTTATGTCAATGGCGGTAAACAGGTTCTGAGCTCATACAGTTATGCTGGCGAGGGTGAGCGTGCAGTTGAATTGGTCAGCGAATCAGGGTCTACATCCTATTCCTCTGTTCGAGTACATCAGCTCAAGTCGATTGGCTTAGAGTAGTCGCTCACAAACTAAGTCTTCAGGGTAGTGTTTTTTCGCTCGCACTACCCTGATTTTTTTATTCCAATCGCCTGACTAAAGTTAAAAATATGGCTAAGAAAAAGAAAAATCATGCTTCAGCTGCTACAGCCGCTCTACAAGAACTTGAAAGCGCAGGCATAGCCTACACAACCTACATTTACGAACATAATGCAGATCATATGGCGGATGGTTTCGGTTTAGAAGGAGCAGCTCAACTTGATGTTCCTGCTGACCGTATTTATAAAACGCTCCTCGTTGATGTTGGCGAGAAACCTGGCGAACGCATGGTTACTGTTATTGTTCCTGTTACCTGTCATGTTAATCTCAAAGCAGTTGCCTCTACTTTCAGCGCCAAAAAAGCGCATATGGCAGATCCTCAGATGGCTCAACGGAGCACAGGGTATGTTGTAGGAGGTATCTCTCCTTTCGGTCATAAAAATCCTCACGAAACAGTTCTCGATACAAGCGCTAAGCAGCACACTACAATCCTCGTTTCAGGAGGAAAACGCGGACTGAGCATAGAAGTTAAACCAATTGACTTAATCGGTCAGCTTAATGCTAAAATTACAGAAGTTGCCGATCGAGGTAGTCACCCTCGTTAAAACTTAACGAGGATATAACGTACGAAAGAGGTACATATGGCAGGCATTCTCCCCTCTCGAGCAGGACAAGAATACACTATTCATGCCGGAAACTACACAGCTGTAGTAACTGAGCAGGGTGCGGCATTGGAAAGCTTCACCATAAATGGCAAGGATATTATTGTTCCTTTCGACCCTAACTATCCAGTAAAAGCATGTAGTGGGCAGATTCTTATTCCGTATCCAAACCGTATTGAAGATGGTGAATATAGCTTCGAGGGTAAGGATTACTCCTTCCCTATTGACGAGCACGAACGTCATAACTCTATTCACGGTTTGGGGTATCGCTATCCATGGAAGTTAGAGGCATTATCTACTTCGAGCGTAAGTCTAAGCTGGCGTACCCCAAACTTGGCATCATATCCATTTGATTTGCTCGTTACAGTTACCTACACTGTTCACGCTGATGACGGATTGCAGTTAAGCATTGAAGCCTTCAATAACGGGGACACCAATGCTCCATGGGCTTTAGCTACACACCCTTGGTTTGCTAGCGGTTCTGAGGCAGAAACTACCGCCAAGCTAGACGCTGCAAACGGTGAATGCCGTTTGAATCTTCCTGCGCGCACACATGTTACTGTTAATGACCGTCTTTTGCCAACAGGTTTAGAAGCTGTTGACGGAACTCGTTACGATCTGCGCGAGGGGAACCCTCTGGGCATTCAATCCTTTGATGATGCATGGACAGATCTTGACTATGCGGCTGATGGCTCAGTTCAGGCTGTATTTACGCGACCAGATGGCATTGAAGTGCTTATTACCGGCGATGAGACCATTACGTCCTTCCAGGTGTGCAATGGTTTTGGTTGGGAAGCATCGCACAAACCTGCAGGTGTTGCCATCGAACCTCAAACGGCATATGCGAATGCGTTTAAGAGTGGCAAAGATGTGATTGTGATTGAACCTGGACGCAGTAGCCGCACAACTATCTCTTATGCAGCTCGAGAAGTGAAGTAAAGTTCACGCACGCTTTGCATGCCATATGCTCAGCCAGTCTTGAGTATATGGCATACTCTATAAAGTAAATTTACAAGTAAAAGGAGTTTACCATGGGTAAGCGCGGACGTATGCGTCGTGAACGCCGTAAGAAGGCTGCAAACCACGGCAAGAGGCCAAATGCATAAGCCTCGTTGATTTTTTCAACGTAGCATATACTTTACGGGGATTATCTCTTTCGAGATAGTTCCCGTTGCTTTTAGCTCTGCAGGCGGTTAGTTGGGCTTAGTTGCTTGCGATTGACTGCCGTAGGATCTGGCGCATTGGCCGGAGTATTGTAGGATTGTGCTGCAAGAACCGGCTTATTTCTCTGATAACAGGTAGCGCGAGTGGTCATATTAGGGTACTTCATGATTTGCGCACGAACGCGGGGCGTGTCCGTTTTTGTGTAAATGATTTTGTTGGATTTGGCTCACTGGAGCAGGGCTTGATTATGTAACTTAGTGTAAGTGACATGGTCTTTCAGCAAGTCATACCTGTGTGTGGCACTTGATGAGCGAGGTTTCTCTGTGGGATATGCGGTTTTGCATGCTCCCAGACATGACACGTTGAACGCGGACTTACTGGGAGCAGTGTGCTGCCATGCGACACTCTTAAAGAAGAACAATACCTCTTATAGCTGTATGTGCTGCACGAGAAAGACGGAAGGTTATGGTGTGCACAGCATACTAGGTAACCTTTTTGATCAACTGTGCGATGAACCAAGATAGCCAGGTCAAGCACAACCTCATTGCGACCAGCCTCAAGACCGAGGGTGTCAGATTTTTTGTGTATGTGGTTTAATTGGTGAATCTGCCTTTGGATGACGCAGGAGGATTGATTGCGTCGTGGTTATAGGCGATGATTGCTTCTCCATCTCTGTTTTGTCAATCGGCATGTGTAATGAGACAAGGCACGTTGAACGCGTCTTGTCTCATTGCAGACAGAGTCAACTAGCCAGCACTAAATCAGCCACATCACAGGGTCACGCCACCACTACAATCCCTGAAAAACAAGCAATAAAATCACCATAGGGCAACCAACCATTTACACAAAATTTCTGGCACCCTCCCAACGATGGACGCGAGTGTTGTTAGCGTTCCGCGCTAGCAACTTCCACGCACTCCTGAGCGCTGATTTCACCGTAATTATGGACGTTGGCGTTGTGTGCGTGCGACGCTAGCAACTTTCAGGAACGTATGAGAGCTGCTATCACCTAAAAAAGGACGCACGCATTGTCAGCGCGCCACGCTCACAACCTCCACGCACCTACAACCGAAAACCTACATAACCCCCTCTAAACTCCGAAGAACCGTTATACGTGATATGGCTTTTGCAAGGTTTGACTTAAAGGCTTTAACTGCTGTGAGAAAGGACACGTTCAACGTGTCATAACCTACAACACACGACTTGGCAGAACCCACATGTTTAAGGTCAACTCTCCCGTATACTTTACTGAAAACCGCGTAATCTACCAAGATACTCAATCGAAGTCCCATTTCTTTACTCAGGCAGATTCAATAACCTGCCATAATCAAAACCATTTACACAAAAATCCGGCAAGCCCCATGCTGAGTGCGTAATTGCAGAATCCGCCTGAATTTAGTCAAAACTGAGAAAGAAGAACTCTTAACTGCGCTCCTACCAATACAACCTGACTAATAAGCCAAAATCAAACTTCAATAAAAACCGAAAAGCTAAAGCTTAAAATAAGAAGAAATACAAGAAAAATTATGCAGAGCATACCTGCTGTGCAAATCGCTCATAATTCATATCGCCAAAATGAGCATCAGAACCATGAGTACGTTCAGATGGAAGTTCTACGCTATTAGGTTGAACACATTGTGCGGAATCATCTGCATGAGCAGCGGCAATACCAGCAAGGGCAAGAGATCCAACTGCAAAAATAAAAACAGCAATAAAGCTTGCTCGCTTCATTCTCGTATACAGTGAATGCGTCTCCATTTATTCCTCACTACCGTTAGAAGATACAAAGAGACGCCATCATGTGCATACCATACATACCGTCATATGCACATATCTAGGCGCCCCATCGCAACAACGACATTTATTATACCAACACCAGTAACCTAAAAAATTACAGAATCCTCACAAGCCAACGACAAGCCGATGACAAGCTGGCAACAAGCTGATGGGAGCCGACCAACAATAAAACCAGCCAAGCTCTACTCCTCTACTCACATAAACAGTCAATACACTCCTGCAAGCGCTCATATAACGATGCTGGTGCCTGCACAGGTCTCAAGCAATCCTTAATCGCAGCAATCATCTCACGTTCGCGCGCATCGCAGCAGGTATTCGGATCAAAGCACTCCCCTTCAAGCTCCGGCATAATTCCTGAGCGCATTTCCGACACCAAAGAACAGGTAGATACAATCGCACTCGGTCTATCGTTCAAATCGATGCGCGTGTAGCGATTAATCATCACAGATGAGCCACAGTTAAAATTGCACCGTACTGTTACCACTTGGTTGCTCCGTACGTACGTACTCATTATTCCTCCAAAAATCCTATCTTCTCATATCAACCACAAACAGCGCATGCCATTACTTCTCTTCACGCTGAGCGTAAATCCCCCGCTCAGCCGCATACTGTTCTAGTTCTTCTTTTAACTGCTTGCGAGCGCGGTTCAGACGGCTCATAACAGTTCCTATTTTTATGCTTTGTTCTTCAGCTACCTGAGCGTAACTTTTACCGTCAATAGCTGCGGCTATAAAGACCTCTCGCCGTTCTGGAGAAAGTTTATTGAGTGCGGCAATTATTTCTTCTGGAGCAAAAGCATCCATAAAAGTTTGCTCTGCAGATTTAAGTTCTTCTGATGAGTGCTCATGTGCTGCGTAAATATCCCAGTCATCGTATTCGCCCGTACTGGAGTTAGCGCGTTGTGGGCGTCTTTTCGCTTTGTTGTATTGATTGAAATAGAGATTTCTTTCAATAGTTGTCATCCATGCAGCAAAATTTGTGCCTTGTTCGAAGGAGTCGTAATTTTTGAACCCACGTTCGAAGGTGTCTTGCACAAGATCTTGCGCATCCTCGGGATTATTCGTGAGTTTCATTGCAAAACGATAGAGTTGATCCACAATGGGCATAGCCTGTGCTTCAAACTGGGCTCGTTTTTCGTGTGTTGTCATAGGTCTTATTGTTGCACAATAATGGTACGCATGACGTCTTTAGCCGACACGATACAAGCGATTCCTGTTCAGAGTATGGATACTGCTCTGGCTGACAGTTTTATTTTGGGTTTTGATACGGAAACAACAGGCACTATATCTGGTAAGGATTCTATTGTGTCTGCTTCACTTGTTTTGCGTTATCCTCATAAAGATTTCACGAGCGACGTAACGCAATCATGGGTTATTAATCCTCGTATGCCTATGCATCCTGCTGCTAGCCGCGTGAATGGTTTTACTGATGAATTTTTAGCTACTCACGGCGCTGATCAGGTGGACAGTATTCATGAGATAAGCGATATTATTATTGCTGCTCAGTTAAGAAATATTCCTGTGTTAGCCTATAACGCTCCGTTTGATATTGCTATGCTTAACGGCGATATGCATAAGATTGGTTTAGCTGATGTCACTACTGAGCTGCGCGACCGTGATACCGAAAACTTTTTAACGCATACTCAAAGAGAACTTCTTGTGCTCGATCCTTTGGTTATTGATCGTGCTGTAAGTCATCGACCAGGTCCTCGTAAGCTGATTGATACCACACAATATTATGGTGTGTATCCTCATGGTGATTTTCATACTGCTTTGGCCGATACAGTGGCTACTGTTGATGTAATGCGTGAGATTATTCGTTTGCATGATGATATTGCTTCTTTAGAGCTTACAGACCTTATGCCTCGGCAGCGTTTTTGGTATGAACAGTGGCAAACAAGTTTTAATGAGTATTTACGTTCGAAAAATCGTCCGCAGATTAAAGGAAGTTGGTTATAAATGGCTCAGATTACTCTGGCACGTGCTGCTGAGGTATTAGACGAGTATGGATTATTGCGTACTTCTGTCAGTTCAGATGTTCGAACCTTTGATCATATGACCTATGCGAGCAATGAGGTTACCGACTCTACTCTGCTTGTTTGTAAAGGCGCTTTTAAGGATGATTATATGCGCGACGCTGTTTCGCGCGGTGTACAATGGTATGTTTCTGACCACGAGTTTAGCGCTGATGTGGCAGGGTCAGCCCGCGGTTTGATTGTGTCAGATACTCGCAAAGCTTTAGCTGTTTTAGCGCAAGAGTTTTATGGTCATCCTGACCGTGAGCTTTTTACTGTAGGTATTACGGGTACGAAGGGCAAAAGCACCACTGTATATTTTGCGCATGCCATTTTGAATGATTATTTTGCCCATAAAACTGCGTTGATTTCCTCTGTAGATAATTGCACAGATGGCGTGACCTATGTGGAGTCCGATTTAACAACTCCTGAATCTTTAGACTTATATCGTATGCTGCGCGAAGCTGTAGATAATGGTTTAACACATGCTGTTATTGAGGTATCGTCTCAGGCATATAAAGTAGACCGCGTTTTTAACCTGCATTTTAACGTGGGCGCGTTCTTAAATATTTTCCCTGATCATATTAGCCCTCTAGAGCATCCAAGTTTCGACGATTATTTCAAATGCAAGCGTCAAATTATTCGTCATAGTGACGCTATGGTATTTGGTAGCGCTATTGAACATCGCGATGTGATTGATGCAGATCTTGCTCACGCCGGCATTCCAGCGTATTTCGTGGATGCAAGTATTCTTGACCGTTCGGGTATTCATTTAGATATGCCTGGCGAGTTTAATTATGATAATGCAGCAGTAGCGGTAAAAATCGCTGAACTTGCTGGCGTTCCATCTACCAGTTCAAGCGTCGAAGCAGTCAACCATGTGCGCATCTCTGGGCGTATGGAAGTTTTCCGGGGAACACACGAGAATGATTCCAACGTCATTGCTGTGGTTGATTATGCTCATAACGGCATTAGCGTTACCACTCTTTTAGATTACGTAGATTCAGCTTATGGTCACGAACATCCACATATTACTCTCGTTACAGGAAGCGCCGGCGATAAAGCAATTAACCGACGCATAGACATTGTGAAAGCAGCTGAAAACCGTATTAACCGTTTTATTTTCACCACAGAAGATACGAATACGGAAAGTATTGAAGATATTTGCCGTCATATGAATGAAGCAGTAAGTAACGAGCACGTGCAACACGAGATTATTCTTGACCGCACGACCGCTCTTGAAACTGCTGTGCGCGATGCCTCTCTTCAACCAGGTTTAGCTATAGTTTTGGCTATTGGTAAGGGTGATGAACGCTGGATTAAAGTGCATAACAAGCACGTTCCTTTTGAAGGTGACGATAAGATTATTCAGCGTTTGCTCGGTTAAGAGCTCAACGCATATTCAGCGGTAGATAGTGGTTCTGGCACACAGGTTGCCAGAACCACTAATCATTGACAGCGCTACCCTGCGTCAGTTTTTGAGAAATAACCGCAGTCACCCCATCAGAACGCATGGTTACACCGTACAACACATCGGCAATGCTCATCGTGCGCTGCTGGTGTGTAATCACAATAATCTGAGCATGCTCTCGCAAAGTGTTTATCACGTTCAGTAATCTCGTCAGGTTCACGTCATCCAAAGCAGCCTCTACCTCATCCATAATGTAGAATGGGCTAGGACGCGCAGTGAAAATCGCAAATAACAGTGCCAAAGCGGTTAAACTTCTCTCCCCACCTGAGAGTAAAGATAATTGCTTCACGCGCTTTCCTGCTGGGCTGGCTTCAACAACCACGCCCGTCGTCAAAATATCATCAGGATTATCTAAACGTAAACGTCCTTTACCCCCAGGGAAAAGCTGAGCGAAAACTGTTTGAAACGCTGCAGCAGTATCCTCGTAGGCGCTACGGAACACCTCAATCATCGTCGTATCAAGTTCTTTAATCAAACCCAATAAATCATCGCGTGAGGTAACCACATCATGCCGCTGCTTAGACAAATAGCTATGACGAGCCTCTAAAGCATCAAACTCTTCAGTAGCCAAAGGATTAACCTTTCCTAACGCCACCAAATCACGCCGTGCTTTATCGAGCTTCTTCTGCTCGCGTTCGCGATCATACTGCTGCGTCTTAAAGCCCTCGTCCTCATTATCAGGGTTGAGCAAAATCAGTTGACCAGCATCATCAAAAACTGGAACAGACACCTGCGGACCATAGTTTTCAATCAGCGAATCAACGGTTGACCCCACTTCATCCACAATACGTTGGGTCAGCTGCCCCCATTGAGTTGCAATGCGTTCTCGCACAACGTCGGCATCATGCTCCATCTGCGTCAGCTTAGCCACCACCGGCTCCTGCTCATTACGTAACTTGCGCAAAGCCGACAGTTCCTTATCATGCTCACTCGCCTGCTGCTGAATCTGCTCACGTTTCTTCACCGCACGCTGCACATGCGCATTCAGTTCCTCAGCTGCTGCCTGCGCCTTACCTTGAATACTCGCAGCAGCCTGCGCCTTAAGCTCCAGCTGAGCATTGCGCTGCTCAATTTTCTCACGCCGCTGTGCCGCCTGTTGCGCTTGAGACCGCAGCAAAGTAATTTGCCGTTCCAAAGATTGCGCATGCGAGGTCGCATTATTCCATTCCACACGAGCGGTTACTTCGTCATTGCGAGCGGTGTTCAGCGAGGAATCGAGTTCGTGTTCGCGCTGCACAGTAGATTCCATATCCGCATGCGCATCGTCCGCATGTTCAACAGCCTCCAACTGTTTGCGAAGATCAAACAATGTGGCCGTATGCGACTGTTTTTCAGCACTAATATCAGCTATCTGATTGTCAATTTGCGCAATACGGCGCGTTAAACTCTCCACACTATTACGTGCCGCCGTAATATCGTTCTCACGCTGCTGCATACGCACACGATTCTCAGTAATCTGCGTATTCGCCACCTGCAGATGCGCACGCGCGGCATCAAAACGCTCATCAATCTGAATCTTATCTGCACATAACTGTTGCTTTTTGAGCGCATCGCTCTCCACCTGCGCTAAAGCTTTATCTCGGCGAGCAGTCAAACTTAAATCGCTTGGCGTGCGCGACGTGCCTCCCACAGCACCCACAGCACTAAAAGTCTCGCCGTGTTCAGTCATAACTGTTACAAAACGACCAGATTCAACGAGTTTTTCTGCCTCATCAACATCATGCGCTAAACCAACATCGTTTAACAGCATCTGCACAGAACGAACCACTCCCTGAGCAATATCTTCACGCTCAGTTCCGCGCAGTGAAGGATTAATACCAACAGCATGAGCAGCACTTGCTTCGTCTCCAGCCACCCCATTAGCTCCAGCCGCACCCTCGACCCTAGACGCAGTCTTAGACGCGTACTCAGACGCTGCGAGCGGATTCATTACCACTGCCCGACCCATTTTTTCCTCGCGCGCTACACGCAGTAAAACAGAACGTTCAGAAGCATCAGGAATAATCACCGCATTAGCAAATGGTCCCAACGCTTTCGCAATGGCTTCTTCCCACCCCTCACGAAGAGAAATATAGTCGGCCAAATTGCCTGCAGTTGTTACGCTACTGCGTTCCACATCACCAGAAGAACTGCGAGCTTCTAAAGTATCGTTGAGCGCATCTGCCTTCGCTTGCAAAGAAATAATGGCATTATCTACGTCACGAATCTGAGAGTCAATCTTCTCATGCTCTGAGCGTGCAAGTTCGAGAGCGTTCTGAGCCTGAGCTTTTATGTCCTCAAGATTATCCTGCTGATTATCTGCATCTTGCTGTAGCTCATCTAAACGTGCACGCGCTTGCTGAGCAGAAGCAGTATATTCGTTTTTCTGGTGCTCTAAATCCTCAACACGCTGCGACATACCTTGGATATGCGCTTCTTGACGCGCTATAGTTTCGCGCAGTTTCGCTTTATGCGCCTCTTGTTCCTGAGCAGACGCACGAAGCTGCGTAATAATCTGACGCAGAGCAGCTAATTCCTGCTCAATTCCTGCGCGATGTTGCGTTTTATTATCGAAAGATAAACGCGCTTCATCAGCCTGTTTTTTTGCCGACTGTAACTGAGATGACAGTTCGTCGGCACGAGCCGTCAGCAGCTGCGGATCGTCACCTCCAATAGAGGAGATCTGCGAGCGCCATGATTTTTCTCTCTCGCCTGCTAAAGCTGCCAGTGAGCGTAAACGTTCTTGCAGACCGGCAAGAGAATGATATGTTTGATTGATTGCGTTAATAGCAGGACTTGTTTTACTGCTATCTGCTTCAAGACGCTCGATGTTCAGCTTGGTCGAGGTGAGTTTGTGTTGAGCAGTCAGTAGTTTTTCGCGCGTTGTAGCTAATTCATGACGCACGTTATCTCGTTGCTGCATAAGTGATTGAGCCTCATCCGCTAACAGTCTGCTGGTAGCATCGCGAATAATGACTTGAATACTGTCTGCACGACGGCTTACACGCGCTTGACGGCGAAGAGGACCTAACTGACGCTGAATTTCAGTGAGTAAATCGTCTAAACGGTTTACGTTCTCTTGTGTTGATTGAAGTTTGCGTAAAGCACGCTCTTTCCTTTTGCGATGTTTGAGAATGCCCGCAGCTTCTTCAATAAAAGCGCGGTTATCTGCAGGAGTGGCTTTAAGGATGGAATCTAATCTCCCCTGCCCTACAACTACATGCATATGAGCGCCTAATCCTGTATCTGATAAGAGCTCTTGCACGTCTAGCAGACGCACTGGGGAACCATTAATAGCATATTCTGAGCCGCCGTTGCGGAAAATAGTGCGGCTAATTGTTACCTCAGAATAATCAATATCGAGTGTTTTGTCGGTATTATCAATGGTTAAACTCACTTGAGCACGCCCCAAAGGAGCGCGCGTGGAGGTTCCGGCAAAGATAACATCTTCCATGGAACTTCCTCGCAGGCTTTTAGCTCCCTGCTCACCCATAACCCACGACAAAGCATCCACCACATTAGATTTTCCTGAACCATTCGGCCCGACAATAGCGGTAACGCCTGGTTGGAATCTCAATGTGGTGGCATTAGCAAAAGACTTAAAGCCGCGGATGGTGAGTTCTTTAACATACATAAGGAATCGAACTAATCCTGCTCATCGTCATGAGAAAAGTCGGTATCTACGCCTGCTGCACGATCTTCTTTCGTATTTTTCAGCTCGGCATTGTGACGCTCTTTTAGCAGAATGCGCGCATCACCAGCTGTAACAAAACTACCGAAAATAACCACGCCGTGTCCTAAACCAATACCAAGTTCATCGTTAGCATCCACCTCATCAACAGCGGTTTGAATGGCATCTGGCATAGTATCTGCACGCAGCACACGGTCTTCACCAAACACAGACACAGCAATCTTTTCAAGCTCATCCACAGGCATAACACGGTTAGTCCACGAATTCTGGGTAACCACAACTTTCGATAAAATCGGCTCCATAATGCCCAGAACTGTTTCAACTTCCTTATCTTTCATCATGGAAACGACGCCCACTAAATCAGTAAAAGAGAAGTTTTCTTCTAAAGCCGCACGCAAAGCGTTTACTGCGTTCTCGTTATGACCGCCGTCAATAATAATAGTTGGAGAATGACGGATTACTTCAATACGTCCAGGAACTTTTACCGCAGATAAAGCCTGAGCAACAACATCGGCATCTAATTGACCAGCTACAGGAATAACTACTTCCGCCGCACACAATGCCGCCAACGCATTATGAGCCTGATGCTCACCAAACATCGAAACTGGAATGTGCTCATACACTCCCTGCGGAGTACGCAACGTAACCATCTGACCGCCCACTGCAGCCGCACGCGAACTCACCTCAGCTTCCACACCGTCGCGCACGAATGCCTGCACGCCAACCTCACGCGCGTAATCTTCTAACAAAGCGGGAATCTGTTCATGCGGTTGTGGCCCAATAATAACCGTAGAAGTTGGCTTCATAATACCCGCTTTTTCGCCGGCAATCTGTTCAATGGTGTCACCCAGCCATTGCATATGATCCATATCTACAGGACCAATAATCGAGGCATCACCATCGAGAACGTTTGTGGCATCCCAGCGGCCACCCATACCAACTTCCACAATTGCAACATCCACAGGAGAATCTGCGAAAGTCCAGATAGCCATAGTGGTGAGAACTTCAAAGAAGCTCATGCAAGGACCACCCTGCTCAAGACTTTCGCAATCTACCATCTCCACGAAATCCTTGACCTGCAGCCACATATCAATAAAACGCTCATCAGAAATCGGCTGACCGTCCACGCAAATACGCTCGGTTACCTTCTCCACATGAGGTGATGTATACAAGCCTGTACGCAGACCATAAGCGCGGCAAATCGCCTCTGCCATGCGCGCTGTAGAGCCTTTACCATTCGTACCCGTAACATGAATAACTTTGAAGGATTGCGCAGGCTGGCCAAGATAATCCATCACCTTTTGCATGCGCTCAAGACTAGGATCGAAATCATGCTCTGGTGCGCGCATCATGATTTCACGATAGACATCCGCTAAACTTAAGTTTTCTACTTCAGGTACTTCATACGACATAGGCCACATTTTATGCGGTATTGCGGACGGTGAGTGCGTGGTTGGAGGCGCGATAGAGCGCAGCTGAGGCTTGCACGAAGATCTTGATTGGAGGTTTGGTAGTGCGGTTTGGTGTGTTCTTACCCCTTCGCCTCTCGCTTAACCGTTTCACGCACCTCTTATGCCAGTTTTATGCACAAAAATGGCTTCACAAGTGGCATATTGGATGTATGAATCGGTTAAGCTGCAGGAGGACAGTTCGAGCAGCACCCAGAACTGCCTACGGACTCCCCAAGAACCGCCCATCCCCCTACACAACCCGCCTCCCCACTGATGCAATTAACCGCAACCCTCCATCCCATCTATGTGACCCCTGTCATATGAGCGCTCTAGAGTAGAGCTAAGCACATGAATTGACCTCGGTTCTGCCGAGTCTCAATATGTACTAGTTCTCAACATGTAACAGAGTTTTCCATACTTCGCTAAGGAGCATACTTTATGGTGTCTGTAAATGATCAAGCGCCTGAAACTCGCGCTGAAGCTGATGCTGCGGATTCTATGGCAGATCGCAAGCATAATCGCACTTTGCGCCCTGAATCCACGACATTTTCTGACTTTATGCTGTCCGGATGGGGCGATGAAAATGCGAATGTACAGCCTTTAGAGTCAAGTAAGTATATTCAGTCACGTTTAACTGCCCTCGGTGAGCGTTTCCCTGGTGAGCGTTTGGTGATTCCTGCTGGTCAGGCAAAAGTTCGTAACGATGATTGCGATTACGCTTTCCGCCCAGATAGTGCTTTTGCTTACTACACTGGTTTAGGTCAAGATTATGAGGCAGGCGCGGTCCTCGTTCTCAATCCTGTGGCTGAAGGTAGCGCTGATGCTGTTCGTGGCAAAACTCATAACGCTGTGCTCTATTTGCATCCTCGTAGCGATCAAAGCACGCAGGATTATTATCGTTCTGCAGCCTACGGTGAATATTGGGTGGGCGCTCGTCCAGGTTTGGACGGCATTAAGATAATGACTGGTTTAGATACTGCAGATATTGCAGGATTAAACGACGCTTTAGCCAAAGACGTAGGTACTGAGCAAGGCGCTATCCGTGTGCGTATTATTCGCAATATTGATGCTGAAGTCACTGCAACCGTTGACGCTATACGTCAAGCAGGCGGTTTTGATAATCCTGATGCTACCGAGTCTGACGATAACACTTTCTACGAGTTCGCTTCTACTGCTCGTATGATTAAAGATGATTTTGAAGTGCGCGAAATGCGCAAAGCAATTGCTGCCACTCATGACGGTTTTACTCGCATGTTAGAGGCTTTACCTGCGACGCGCGGTAAAGAACGCGGCGAGCGCATTTTGGAAGGTAAGTTTAACGCTAATGCACGCGAGCAAGGAAATGCCGAGGGTTATGGCACGATTGTTGCTTCAGGTGCTCATGCTCCAACCTTGCATTGGATGCGCAATACTGGAACTATCAGCAATGGAGAGCTGTTGCTTATTGATGCAGGTGTAGAAACAGATTCGCTCTATACCGCCGATATTACGCGCACCTTCCCTGTGAGCGGTACTTTTACTCCTCTCCAACGTGAGCTCTATTCTGTGGTTTTGAAAGCTCAAAAAGCTGGTTTTGAGGCTGCTCAAGTTAGTGCTACATATTCCGATATTCATCATGCTTGCATGCGTGTTCTGGCTGAAGCTCTCCATGATTGGGGTATTTTGCCGGTAAGTGTTGAAGAATCGCTCAGCCCTGAAGGTCAGCAGCATCGCCGCTGGCATGCATGCGGTGTGGCTCATCATTTAGGATTGGATGTGCACGACTGCTCGCAAGCACGCTATGAGTCTTATCAGGGAGCACAGATTACACCTGGCATGATTTTTACTATTGAGCCAGGATTGTATTTCCGTGAGAACGACATGCTTATTCCAGAAGAATTCCGCGGCATTGGTATTCGTATTGAAGACGATGTGCTGATGACCGAGAACGGTCCTGAATGGCTTTCTCACGATATTCCTAAGGAAATTGACGACGTAGAAGCTTGGATGGCTCAGGCCGCAGCATCTGCTCGCAACTAAAAACCGAAAAACCAAAATGATGGGGAGAGTTCACAAGAGCTCTCCCCATCCTCATATTAGTCAGACAGCAGGTACTCGCCTGCTTCATCAATCAAATGGCGTAAACCTAACTGAGCTGATCCGCGTAAAGCAGCGCGATTATCAATAACAGGAAAAGTAATCGTCAACTTATTTTTATGTACCGTATTTAACTGCATACTGACGCTTGTATATAACTGAGCCAGCCAGTTCGCGCCGAAGCGGGTCCAGAAGCCGCCAATAATAACGTTCGTAATATCAAGCATATTAATAGTCGATACAATAGCGGATGCCATAGCGCGCGTGGCTTCAACCATCACTTCATCAACCTTGGCATCTGAACCGACCAGTTTTTGACTAATCCAAGCAAAGCCCTCATCAGCATCCATATGAGAAGCTCGAGAGCATCCTGCAGCATTGAGCAGAGCTTTACGACCAGCGTACATTTCCATGCATCCGCGACGTCCGCAACGGCAGACCGGGCCTCCCATCGACACCGATAAATGACCAATTTCTCCACTGACTCCATTATTGCCTGCAACTAATGTGCCGCGATCAACAAAAGCTCCACCCACACCTACATCAGTGGAAATATAAATAAAGGAATCAGCCAACGAGGTTGTATTTTCAGCATTATTCATACTTGAAGCAGTTACCGCATAGCCAGGAATTTGAGCAATAGCAGCCACATTTGCTTCGTTCAGAGGGGTGAGATGAAAGCGTTGTACCAAAGAAGTTGCCATTAAATCAACATTTTTCCAACCTAAGTTGGGAGCATCAATGAGCACGCCATCACTGGTTACCATGCCTGGAACAGCTAATCCACCGCCCAAAATATGGCAACCTTGCACTTCATAATCGCGAACAACGGGAGCAATCATGCGTTCTAACTGATCTAAAACATCCGTACGCTCGCTCACGCTTTCGGCATTATCTATCCACTGCTTATGCACAACAGTTCCGTTAAAATCTTGCAAAATAAAACCGTAACCATCCGTATGCACCTGCACACCTAAGCCCAGCCATTTCTGTGGTACAAATTCCAATGGATTACTTGGTTTACCCGTGCTCGCAAGCTGCTGCGGCTCGCCTTCTTGCAAAACTTGATGCTCAATCAAGTCGGACACAATAATGGAGATGGCCGCTTTCGTCATACCCGTTGTGCGTGCAATATGCGCACGACTGACTGGCTCTCGACTGCGTAAAATTGCACTGAGCACCACACCTATATTGTGCGCACGTAAATTTTCCTGATTTAATGCTTTTTGTCGTGCCATCTTACACCTCCGTTCGCTAATAATGATACTATGGAATAGTTAGTTAAGTCAATTAACATACTTCTGTGTATGGAGAACTAAATAGCTGCTCTTACTCTAGAAGGAAAGAGCCGAGAACGAGATTGCAAGGAGGCATAATGACTCGAGTTCTTGTTGCAGGTGTCGATACCTCAACGCAGTCATGCAAAGTGCGCGTTACCGATGCACTCACCGGAGAACTAGTACGTTTTGGACAGGCTGCTCATCCAGATGGAACATCTGTAAATCCTCAAGCTTGGTGGGATGCTTTCCAAGAAGCAGCTGCTCAAGCCGGCGGATTAGATGATGTATCTGCCCTTGCCGTGGGCGGTCAGCAGCACGGCATGGTTTTGCTCGACAACCAAGGTCGCGTTATTCGAGATGCTTTGCTGTGGAACGATACGCGAAGTAGCGTGCAGGCAGAAGCATTGATTAATGAATTGGGAGCCGCAGATAGCACTGATTCTGATTCGGGTTCTGGCTCTGGTTCTGACTCGGTTGGCAGACCTGATAACGCTGACGGTGCAAATAACGCCGACAGTGCTGATATTCAAGCGCGAGGCGTTGCGCGTTGGGTGCAGGCTGTTGGCTCATCTTTGGTCGCTTCGTTAACGATTACGAAAGTCGCTTGGGTAGCGCAGAACGAGCCAGAGAATGCCGAACGTATTGCTGCTATCTGTTTGCCTCACGACTGGCTGAGCTGGCGTATTGCCGGATATGGTCCGGTTGAGAGTGGAGACGCCCAGTTGGACGCTCTCTTTACTGACCGTTCAGACGCTTCTGGTACCGCGTATTTTGATTCGGTCACTAATGAGTATCGTCGCGATTTATTAGAGATGGCTTTGGGTCGCTCGAACGTTGTTCTTCCGCGCGTACTGAACCCTCATGAGGTAGGAGCTATTGCTGATCCCTATATTGCTGGAAAGAACATAGAAGGCGGTTGCGTTATTGCTCCGGGCGGCGGAGATAATGCTATGGCCGCTCTTGGCTTGGGCATGAAGGCTGGAGATGTATCCGTATCTTTGGGCACTTCAGGCGTTGCAGCTGCTGTGAGCAACTCCCCTGCTTATGATTTAACCGGTGCTATTGCAGGCTTTGCTGATTGCACAGGACATTGGCTTCCTTTAGCGTGCACGATTAACGGTTCGCGTATTTTGGATGCGGGTCGTCGAGCTTTGGGCGTTGATTATGATGAGCTTGCCACGTTAGCGCATGAAGCTCAGCCAGGCGCTGACGGCATTACTTTGATTCCATATTTTGATGGAGAACGCACTCCAAATCGTCCGAATGCTACCGCACAGTTCTATGGCTTGACTTTGGAAAACACAACACGTTCAAATATGGCGCGTGCGTTTATAGAAGCAGTATTGTGCTCACAACGCGACTGCTTAGAATATGTGAAAGCGCTAGGTGCTGATGTTCAACGCATTCTGCTTATTGGCGGCGGAGCGAAGTCTCCTGCGATTCGCGCTTATGCTCCAGGCATATGGGGCACTGATGTGATTCTTCCTCACACCGATGAGTATGTTGCAATTGGTGCTGCACGTCAGGCGGCGTGGGTGGCACTGAGTACCGATGATATTCCTGCATGGGAATTAAATATTGATGAAGTTCTCAGCAGCTCCCCAACTCCTGAGGTTTACGAACAGTACGCTCGTTATCGAGCATAAAAACCGCAAGATTATCCCTGCTTGTAGATAGAACACTATCTCAGGCAGGGATTTTTACTTCCTTCTCTTCTCACCACCCACTCACCAGCCCGAAAAACTAGGATTATATGGTAAAGCGACTCTTCGGACTTAGCGGGGGGTTGAGCAGAAGATGTTGTTTAGTAGGTTCCAGTTGATCCCTCAGAATGTCAGGTTTCAAGACATCGCCCCGATGCGAATGTGGTTATTTTTATATGTGAAGTCGATGCGCGCAACCGATATGCCAGTTTTGAAGCCATTTTTGCCCATCAAAACTGGCATAACAGATGTATGAATCGGTTAAGCAGAATGCGTTAGAACAATAGCCCTTCGAATTTAACGCAGTGTGAAGGGCTATATTGTACCGAACAGCCGCTAATCACACACCTGCAACCTAAAACCCCCGCTAAAAACCGAAGAACCAGTAAAACCTTCCCCATAAACATTTCATCGAATTTTGTAGATTGAATCCGAGCGCAGCAACACAGGCATATATTTTCGGACTACCCCAAGCCCTCGTTGAGCAAAACGTAGAGCACTCTACTAAGTCACGTTCCACGAGCCGCCAGTCCACGCGCTCCTACCTACCTACATCAAGAATAATCAGTTAAAACGAGCTGTACCAAGCCAAAGCCCCAGCTCAAATCCCAAGAACTCAAAACTACGCCATACAACAAAGAAGTCAACACATCAGTGTTGACTTCTTTAAACAGAAGGAAAGAGAGATAAATAGCTTACTTTAAGGCTTCAAACATATAGTTATTGATTGTTGCCTTAACAGACTCAAGATGATCCGACTGAGTTGCTGCAATAAGCTCAGACTGTGGCTTGTCGAGAGCGTATTCTTCCAAGGAAGCTAAGGTTGCAGTACCGTCTTCAATGGTTGCACCAATACCGGAATCATAAGAGCTATAGCGCTGTGCCTGCAAGTTCTCAATATACTTGTCTTCGTGCATCTTGTCTGCAATAAGCAGGCCAGCAGCAAAGGCATCCATACCTGCGATATGTGAGCGGAAGAGATCTTCTGCTACGAATGAGGTACGACGTGGCTTTGCATCGAAGTTCAAACCACCATGAGGACCAATCTGGCCTTCTGCAAGAACTTCCCACATAACCGTGGTTGTTTCATACAAATCTGTTGGAAACTCATCCATATCCCACCCAATAAGCTTGTCACCCTGGTTGGCGTCGAGGGAACCGAGCACACCTGCTTCGCGAGCAGTACGGATTTCGTGCTGGTAGGTGTGACCAGCCAAGTTAGCGTGGTTGCCTTCGAGGTTGAGCTTCATTACATCCATCAGATCGTAGGTCTGCAAGAATGCGATAGCAGTTGCAGCATCGAAGTCGTACTGGTGCATGGTCGGTTCCTTAGCCTTTGGCTCAATGAGGAACTGTGCATCCAAGCCGATTTCCTTAGCATAGTCGTTGCACATATGGAAGAACTGAGCCATATGAGCCTGCTCACGCTTCATCTGAGTATTCCACAGGTTTTCGTAACCTTCGCGACCACCCCAGAATACGTAGTTTTCTGCACCCAAGCGCTTTGCAATCTCCAAAGAATGCTTCAGCTGACCTGCGGAGTATGCATAAATATCTGCAAATGGTGATGTAGATGCACCAGAAACAAATCGTGGGTTAGTAAACAAGGACGAAGTGTTCCACAGAAGCTTGACTCCTGTAGCCTTCATATTCTCTTCAATCTTATCCACTACCTTATCGAGGTTTGCATTGGTTTCACGCAAGGTATCGCCCTCTGGAGCAATATCGCGATCATGGAAGCAGAAATACTCCGCGCCCAGCTTAGTGAAGAATTCGAAGGCGTAATCAACCTTAGCCAAGGCTTCATCCATTGAATCTGAATACTTGCCATACCAAGGACGATGTGAAGTACCAGTACCGAATGGATCAACCAATTCCTGATCGAAGGTGTGCCACCAGGCCACACCGAAACGCAACCAATCCTTCATCTTCTTGCCCGCAACAACACGATCTGCATCGTAGTAACGGAAACCAAGACCCTGCTCAACATTGTCAGTGCCCACGAATGGAATCTTTTCAACATCCCACAAACCCATTATGTAGCTCCTTTGCCAAACTATCTGTTTTCTTTCAGCCGTAGCTGCTGTTTATGAGAATACCAAACTTTACATAGTTTGTAAAGTCATTTAACTAACTCAGCGTTTCGCAAGTACTTCCAACGAAAAAGCCCCGCGATGCATTCAGCACCGCAGGACTTTTCTCGCAATTTTATTCTTCAGCCAATGCCTCTACAGGACTAACCTTTGCTGCTTGGCGTCCAGGCAACCATGCGGCCAGCATAGACGCAAGCACAATCACCACAAACAGTCCTCCAAGCTGATCATATGGAAGCGCAATCTTTACTCCCCCACTCAATCCATTAAATGGCAGAGTATACATGCCAATAATGCCGAAGGTAATACCCAGCCCAATACCCACTGCTGTAGAAACTGCAGAGGTGAGGAAGGATTCAAGCACAAGTAATCGGCGCATCTGACCTCGGCTCAAACCCAAAGCACGCAGTAAGCCATTTTCATGCTTGCGTTCCGCAACACTCAATCCTAAGGTATTAGCCACACCAACAAGCGAAATGACCAAAGATACACCCAAGAGAACCATGAAGACCATGACGATAACATTAAGCATTTGCATATAAATAGCACGCATAATATATCCACCAGATACCGACACATCAGAGCTCTTCTTATTCATAAAGGAGATGATCTCGTCGAACTTAGTTCCATCTTCAACCCGCATAATAACGCTCACTGTTGGAGCATCAGGAACAGAGCTCTTCAAATCTTCAGCAGTTAAACGCGCCGATCCCATAGAAACGGTCTTATCCTTAACTACCGTATAATCCTTGCACGAGGCAGAAGTATTATCTCCAGTTGTAGGCATAAAGCACAAAGTCATTGGTTTAGCAGTATCATAGCCCTCGTCAGGATTAACGTGCACTGTTCCCGAAGCAATCTCAGGCATAGAAGAGCGTGCAATATCCTTCATATCCGGATAACCAAGAACCTGCACAATATCATCAGCTTTATTGTTCACGGTAGCTTTAGCACCTGTAACCAGAGCAGTTTTGCGAGCATGCTTATAACTACTTAAGTCTTTAATCTCCTTACGAGTCAAAGTACCTTTCAAGCTCGTCGCAGTAATATCAATTGGATAGTCAATGCTGAGCATAGAATCAAGAGTGCTTTGTACAGACGCAACACCTACGGAAATTGTAGACATGAGCACCACACCAATAATTACTGCCACACCCGTAGATGCAGTACGGCCAGGATTGCGCACCACATTACCGCGCGCTAAACGTCCTACTGGAGTGCGTACAAGAGCACCCACTGCATGAATCAAGTATGGAAGAACAACCGAGAAAATCATCATAGCTGCAATCCAGCAGATAAAAGTAGCCAGTACTACTATGCCGAAGCGCATGTAGATTTCATTTTCTTCTTCATGAGGCATTCGCAAGCCATAAACAATACCTGCGATGCTAGCAGCCAAAATAACAGCACCAATAATCAGACGCACACGGTGGCTACGCTTTGTTTCTTGCACTGATTGCACAGGAGATAGAGCATCCAAAGGAGAGACCTTCGAAGCATCGCGAGCTGGAGCAATACCAATCAAAGTGGTCAAAACGCTGGCAACAATCCATGTAACAAGAATGCCCTTCCATGGCAAAATAGTTAGACTTTCTGCATAGCTAGCAGCTACACCGAGCTGAACTTGCAGAACCAAGCCCACAAGAGAACCTACTGTTACACCAATGAGCGAAGATACCATACCTGCAATAGAGGTTTCACGGAATAAGAGAGTGCGCACTTGCTTTGCCTGCGCACCCACAGCACGCAACAATGCCAGTTCGCGACGGCGTTGCAATGCAATCACACGGAAGGTTGTGCCCACAATAATAGAAGCAACGAAGGCTGCCAAAAGAGGGAAAAGCAATGCCATAGACGTCATGTATGTTGCAGAATTGAGCTGAGCTTTCTTACCTGAGTCCACAAACTGCTGAGATTCGTAAGCCACATATTCTACGCCTGCTTTCTTCGCATCAGCATTAACAGATTTCAAAGCATTCTTCACATTAGCAGTTAACTCTTTTTGCGCTTGAACACTCGATTGCGGAGACCGTAAGGCAGAGTCATCTGGCACAAGCTTGTAGCTGTCTGTCATAGAGTATCCACCGACTGCTTCAGCACCCTGCAGAGTAACAAAAACCGTATTGGTATCGAATTTCGAACTTACAGTAATACCTGAAACTTTGAGATCATGAGCGTCTTGAGTACCAGCTGAACGCACAGATACCGTATCGCCTACTTTTACATTAAAGTAGGATGCTGCTTCACTATCGATTGCAATTTCTTTATCCGAAGACGGAGCATGTCCGGATGCATACTGTTCAGTTGCCAAAGGAGCCTGTTGGGTGTACGACATAGTACGCAAAACAGTTTTATCGCCATACGCAACTTCCGTATTTATGGAACCTTTCAAAAGCAGATAACTGCCCCTATCCTGCACGCTTGCAGTAGTAGGAACAACTTGTTTCACGCCCGATACTGAACGCAAAGCATCCAGAAGACGAGATTCATCATTGGTTGAAGCTTGATTAGCCAAGTTTTGCAGTGAAGAACTGTCAGACTCTTCGCTGCTTTCATCTTCTGTATCTATATACTCTTTGCCAACAATTACTGCCGTTCCTCGAGTAGAGTTTTCATACGTTGCTGTATATTGATGAGACATTCCCCCCACCAAAGTAAGTGCCAGCACAACAAAAGTAGATGCAATAGTAACTGCAATAGCAGTAGAAATATATCGCGACGCATGACGACGCACGTTAGCGCCAATCAGTTTATTAATAGCTGAAGCCATCTTCTTCCCCTCCTATTTCCTCGTACCACCTATAACAAGGAAACAACCTGATCCGGGGTTGCTCCTACCATATCGGCTTTAATGAAGCCATCTGATACGACAATAACGCGATCAGACACGCTGGCTACCGCTGGATTATGCGTTACCATAATTACTGATTGTCCAAACTCATCTACTGCTTGGCGAAGGATAGATAGCACTTCATCGCTAGTTTTAGAGTCCAAGTTACCCGTTGGCTCATCAGCAACGATAATTGCCGGACGTGCTACTAAAGCACGAGCTACTGCCACACGCTGCTGCTGACCACCAGACAGTTCGGATGGGCGATGCTTCAAACGATCACTCAGACCTAAGACCTGTACGACGCGAGACATCCATTCTTTGTCAATCTTTTGATTGGACAGCTGCATAGGCAGCAAAATATTGTCTTCCACGTTTAAGGTTGGCACCAGATTAAAGGACTGGAAAATAAAGCCAATGCGTGAGCGACGCAGCTCAGTAAGTTCCTTATCTTTCAGATGCGTAATATCAATGCCATCTACAGTTACCACACCCTTCGTTGGATTATCGAGACCGGCAATAACGTGAAGCATGGTTGATTTTCCAGATCCAGAAGGACCCATAATAGAAGTAAATTCACCCTTATTAATGACTAAGTCGATGCCTTTGAGTGCACGAACTCGCGTGTCACCTCGACCATAAATCTTAGTGACGTCACTCAAAGAAACAACTGGCGACTTTACTTCAGGTACTGATTGATTTTGTAATGTAGTGTTCATGGTTTCATTTAATCACGCGACATCTGTTCGCTACACCCTCAAACACACCCACATTGTCCCTGAAAAGCACTCACCATCTTCAGGGTTTTCCCTGAATAGACATCAAACCTTCTGCATAGTACACTGAATAAGTAGGTAGCGTTAAACGTTTGACGTCTCTCTCGATACAAGTTAAGGCGTGTCGGACTCAACCGATTAAGTTGCATATTTTCTGCGGTTAGCGCTAGACTATCCAGAGGAAGAAAGGAACACCATGACACAACCTATCGTGGTCAGCCTCGGCGAAATTCTGTGGGACATGCTCCCTGAAGGAAAGCGCGCAGGCGGCGCCCCAGTAAACTTTACTTATCATGCTTCTCACAATGGTTCCATTGGACGCTCCATCAGTGCTGTTGGAAACGACTCTTTGGGTGACGAGCTTGTAGCAGCTGTGAAGAATGCCGGCATTGATGCCATTATTCAACGCAATGACTTCCCTACTGGCACAGTTGGCGTAGTACTCAATGATGGTATTCCGACATATGAGATTGTTGAAGGCGTTGCATGGGATCATATTGCTTTGACTGATGAACTCATTGATGTTGTTGCACAGGCAGATGCTGTATGTTTCGGTTCTTTGGCTTGCCGTGAGGAAGAAAGCCGCAACACTTTGCTTGAACTGCTCAAGCACACCAAGCCAGGCGCTTTGAAGTACTATGATATTAATATTCGCGCTGATTACTTCTCTCAAGAACTTATTGAAGAACAGCTTAAGGCTGCAACTGTATTCAAGATTAACGATGACGAGCTTGAGCTCTTGCGCCCTATGTTCAATGTTGAAGGTTCTGATGAAGAAGCATGCGCATGGTTCATTAAGAACTATGATTTAGACTACATGATTTTAACTGGCGGTTCACGCTTCTCCATTATTATGCACAAGGATGGCGAAGTCTCCCACGTAAAGACGCCTCGCGTAAAGGTGAACGATACTGTGGGCGCTGGAGATTCCTTCTCCGGTACTTTCACCAGCGAAATTTTGCGTGGAACTCCACTGCACGAAGCTCATGTTCGTGCATGCAATGTTGCCGCTTATGTGTGCACTCAGGCTGGAGCATGGCCAGAGTATCCAGAAAATATTCCTGATTATGTTCAGCAACAAGGTCTCGATAAGTAGACTATTTTTATACAGATAAGTGGAAGTAACCATTGGTTACTTCCACTTTTTTATTTCTCGCATCTGCAGATACAGTGTTCCGCATTTTCATTATTATCAGGTCTTAACTCAACACAACATGTATGTTTAACTGGTTCTTGGGGTTGTGCCACGCTCACAACATCCACGCCGTCCCAGCCTACAACCCCGCTAAGTCCGAAGAGCCGCTTTTCCGCGCTTTTTTGGATTGCGTTTTCTCTGATTCCCATTGCAGCAGATAGAGTTTGAGCTATGCCATTCTCTGTCCACATGAAAAAACATGTTGCTCTCGAGACCGTCCAGTTCTGCATTCCGTTCCAAAACTGAAACCCACTGCATAGCATTGATGGCGAGTACTTGTGTACCCGCCATCAGTTTCTTAATGTACGTTTTTTAGCTCACGTATTGCAGCTAGTTTTATTCCTGCAGAGATCGTAAAATCGAAACTCTCTAAGAAGGTTACAGACTGAGTCAGCTGTCCTGGAGCATCAAAGATAAAACTACCTGCATCTTCACCCTTATTAATAAAGACTTCGAGAACCGTTCCATCCATAAATATCTCCACTGTGTGCACGGAATCAACATGAGTGGAATAGAACAATGCGTCCATTCCTGTGCCACGAATAGATATACCAATAACTCCATCTCTACGTTCCAGATGAACCGATGCATCGCCTTTTTCAGCAAGTATCACATCAAAGTCACTTTTAACTTCTTTGCTGTCAGCATCAAGTTCAATCCGAGCATAATATGGGCTATCCGCGTCTGCAGTGCTCAATTTATCTTTGACTGCATAGTCAAAAATTTCTTGAACTGGGTAGCTTCTTAAAGTACCATCCACAATATGAAGTTCGCGCGGGAAGGTCATGGCGCCATTGCTTGCACTCGTGCTTTTACGACGCTGACCATACCAGTCTACCAACCAACCCACAGCAATTCGACGTCCCCGCTCATCTTCGAAAGACTGCACAGCATAGAATGCACTACCAAAATCACACAGCCCACGCGATTGCACGTTGAGGCGTAGAAGAGGTGCATCTTGTGTGCCTTGCTGAACAATATTTCCTACGTACCAGTTCACTGGTTGGAATGCTCCACGCGAATCGCGCACATGCATAAGAGCAGCAATTGATACCTTACGCCCGTCTAGTTCAAAAGTATCGGGACATTCACAAGTCTTTGCTACACCATATTCATACTCTGCTAATAAAGCTCCTGAATATGTCCACGACTCTGGTTTGCCCAAATCGGAACCTGGTGAAGCAATATAACCAGCAATAACTGGAACAATTTCAGTAGAAGCAGTCCATTTCTCGCAGTCTGCACTATCCCATGCAGACTCAGTAAACCAATGTCCAGCAGGAGTCATTGATTCCACATCGAAAGCGCGTACTCCTTGAGCTTCACTGAAATATCCGTTATCAAAACCTGCAGGCAGATTGGTAGCAATGGAAATAAAGCTCGAGCCTTCTTCCACACCTTCTACCCCACGCAAAGCAGTAACATCAATTTTAGAATCTCTAAAATCTACTCCAAAATCATCAGCTTCACGATCAATAATCATCTGTGGCTTCGTAAAATGAATACCATCTGTACTAGAGCACATATATTGGCATTCAACTTCAGTCTCTGCTGCTATACGTGGAATCTCATGATGATATGTGAAGAAAATATTAATTGCTATGGCATTAGCACCATTGCATGGCTGACCGTCAGCATCAACAGGAAGAGCGGAACCAGAGAAAGCTCCTCCCACCCATTCATCATCTGCATAAATAACATCATGCGCATCGAGTGCCACAGGCAGATGCGTCCAATGTACTAAATCATGGCTAACTGCATGTCCCCAATGCATTGGACCCCAATCCCATCCAAAAGGATCAAACTGGTAGAACATATGGTACACTCCATTGAACTGCACTAAACCGTTAGGATCATTCATCCAATTGACTGGTGGCTCGAAATGAGTTGAGCTCTGGGAAACCCGAGGCAATTCAGGTTCAGCACTATAATCGAGCATTTTAATACCTTGTTCATAGATATTTTCGCACTCACTCAAATAGCCGAACGTAATGCGAGCGCGCTCAGCAGTAATACTAATCTGAGTATCGTGTGGCACTGTAGCGCTGAGATGGAAGTATTTATCTGAGTTTTTAATTGTGAGATTGTGTGTGTCATTCTTATAGTCAAGGAGAATCTGAGCATCATTGCCTTCACGTACTCCATAAAGATCAATACGAGCGTAGTTAGAGGTGTTATAGCGCATAATACTTATCTCTCTGTGTATTTTATTGTTTTTGATTGATTGTTACTACTGATTGTCTGCGTATCATTGCGCATTCAACTGCAGTAGCTGATGGTGTTAGTTGAGTTAGTTGTACTCCGCTGGTAAATGGCGTCATCTTCTGCATTATGATGGATGACTGGCTAATTTGCTCAACGAGTTTGTAGACTGCCCAATACCCCATCTCGTAATGTGGTAGTTCAATTGATGTAAGACCTGGACGTAGAGAGTTGATAATCAGCGGCTGGTTATCAACGCTAACGACGCTTATATCTTGCCCAATATGTATTCCTCGACGTTCTGCTTCTGCATAGATAAAGCCTGCACGAATATCGTTAAAACACACTATGCCATCAGGTTGTATATCATCGAGAACATGAGCTGCACCGTAGGAGAAGGCATCCTCGTCTGTGTAGCCTTCATCGATAGGTTCTAAACCAGCTTCGTACATTGCATGCTCATACCCCTTATAGCGTAGTTCTTGAGCAATAAGGTCAGGAAGAGCGTCAAAAAATACTATGCGAGTGCAGCCAGCATCGATAAGTTCACGAGTTGCCATGTACCCAATTTTTTCTTCATCTGGACAAATAGAGCTGACTCGCCCATCCTCATCAGTGCCGTCAATAATAACCGTCTGCTCATGTGCAAGATTCTTAGGGATCTGCACACGTTGGTTATACATGCAGGCGTATAAGTAACCGTCTACTCCATAGTGTTTGAGCGCCTCAATTTCTTCGGCTTCAAGCTGTTTATTTCCTTGACTGTTCACGATAACAAGGAGGTAACCTAGCTCGCGTGCTGCTTGCTGCGCTCCTACCACAATGCGCCCAGCAAACGGAGTACTGGCAATATGATCGCTCAGGAATCCCAGGATGCGCGTGCTATTGGTTTTTAGGCTTCTAGCCATGAGATTTGGTTTATATCCTAATTCACGAGCTTTTTCTTGAACTTGCTCAATAATATGTGGCTTTACACGTTTCTCTGCTTTACCGTTGAGAACCATAGACACGGTAGCTGTTGATACATTGAGTTCTCGCGCAATATCTTTAATCGTTACCACTGCTACCTCGCCTCTTTACTATGAAAAGCTTCATACTTTTACTCTCTTCATCCATTCTAACCGAGGGTAACGGGAGCTAAATCTTCGTGTTCACGAGGGTCTAAACCAGGTAACTTGCCAAAGCAATACACAATAATTTCTGTAGCAAAAGCAAAAGCGGATGTTCCGAACCCAATAATAAGACCTGGCCACTGTACGTAGCACCACGCAATCATAAAAATTGCACAACCCAACAGAACAGAGCATAAAGGACGAGCAATCACCATGCTGAAGGCATAGCGCATAATCCACGTTGTTCTCTCACTAAAATGCGATTGCACTGCCCAGCACATGGCACTCCATAGAATCATAATGGCGAGGAGAACAACGAAGAAGCCAGATAATACTACACCCAGCATTCCCGTGCGCACATTCCAGTTAACAATGAAATAATCATAGGCTAGAAGCAGACTTATACCGAATTGCAACCATCCAATAGCCTGTGCGCTGCGCATACTCGCCTTCCATTCACGATGGAAAACTAACCATGTTTCGCGCACACGCCATAAACGGTCATCGTTCAGAAGCCATACTCGGTAAGTATTATGTGCGGCTGCAATAGCGGGAAAAAATCCTACAACTACAGCTCCCATGAGTGTATGCACAACAATAGCCACATGAACCGTAAAAATGATGACAATAGTGCGGCAGAATTTCTCGTAGAGAACAGCAAACTGAGCCATGATTCCTTCGTCCTTTATATATTTTCGTTAATATCGTCGCGTTAGCCCTTAACTGCACCCAGCATAACGCCCTTGTTAAAGTAGCGCTGAAGGAATGGATACAGTATGAACAGCGGCACAGTCGAGACAATAATAACCGCGAATTTAATCTGATCGGCAGCTCGAATCAAATCCAAAGAATTAATATTGGTTGTTACATTCACTTGGTTAACGAGTAATAACTGTTGAAGAACGTTTTGCAACGGTTGTTTATCCCAGTCAGTCACAAAAATCAAACCGGTCATATAATCGTTCCAATGTCCTACGAAATAATACAAACCAATCACAGCTAAAATAGCGCTCGACAGTGGTAATACAACGCGCATAAAGTAGCCGATATAGCTCATACCGTCAATCTTCGCAGCATCAAAAAGCTCCTCAGGAATGGATGTTTCAAAGAAGGAGCGAGCTACAATCACGTTGTACACACTTACAGCTCCTGGCAAAATAAATACCCACATGGAATTCAAAATGCCCATGTTCTTATACAGAAGATAGCTTGGAATCAAGCCGCCGGAGAAGAACATCGTAACAGTAAAGAGAAACAGAATAATACGACGTGGCTTAAACTCACTGCGAGACAAAGCAAAAGCACACGGAATAGTCACGACCATATTCACCAGAGTGCCCAGAACACAGTAAATAAGAGTGTTCTTATAGCCCGTCCAGATCTGCGAGTTTTCAAAAACTTTCGCATAACCATTCCATGCTACGCCATGAGGAATAAGCTTCACAGCTCCATTAGCCACAGCAGATGGATCAGATACCGAAGAAATAGTCACAAACCATAGCGGATATATCATTGCTAAAACCGTGAAAATAAGCAGACCATAAATAATAACGAGAGCTACATAATCCGATGGCTTCTTCTTATAACGCACTTTTGGATTCCATGGAACATCCGCTGAACTCAACGCCACCTTAGCGACCTGTGGTAAAGCTGTAGAAGTCTGAGGCTGAGAAATAACAGTCATGATTCATCCTTAGAAAATGCTCGACTTAGTGGCCTTCTTAGAAATGAAGTTTGCCACAATCAGGAACAGGAAGTTAACCACAGTATTAAACAGACCGATAGCTGTGGAATAAGAGAATTGGCTATTTAGAATACCAATCTTGTAGGTATAGGTAGAAATAACTTCAGTAGCAGGCAGGTTCAGGGAGTTCTGCATCAGGAAGATCTTATCGAAACCTACACCAAGAATAGAGCCCATACTCATAATGAGCAGAACCGTCATTGTTGGCATAATTGCTGGAATATCAACGTAACGGATGAGCTGGAAACGTCCAGCACCATCAATTTTTGCGGCTTCATACAAAGAGGTGTCCACAGATGAAAGAGCTGCCAAGTAAATAATGGAGTTCCATCCCACATGCTGCCAAATCTCTGAGATCCAATAGACAGCAGTAATAACATGTGTGTCACCCAAAATACTGGTATCGCCAAAGAACTGACCTAAAATACCAGTTTTTGGAGTCAGGAAAATATTAATCATGGACACAATAACCACAACAGAAATAAAGTGCGGCATATAGGTAATAGTCTGAACGAAACCTTTAATTTTTGGAGAGGAAATCTGGTTAATCAGCAAAGCCAAAATAATTGGAGCAATAAAGCCCATAACCAATGTCCACAAGCTGATGCGAATGGTGTTTCCCATAATCTCACCAAAAAGCGGACTGTTAAAGAACTTCTCAAAGTAGCTAAAGCCTACCCACTGCCCACCGGTTAATCCCTTATCTGGATCGAATTCGCGGAAAGCCAGCTGAATTCCCCACATAGGAATATAGGCAAAAACAAGAACAAAAATTAAAGCAGGAGCAGCTAGCAGCCATAACTGCCAATAAAGCTCAGTATGACGTTTAAACGACGCCAAGGGTGAAAGTTTTTTCTTCTGATAAGCGGTGCTTTCTCCACCACTACGTAATGCACGTGTCATGTGAATTCCTTCTATGAAAACCATGAGAATAAAGCGAACGATAGCGTTGATGTATGCCATACAGCCAAGCTAAGGGGAACCTAGGTGCTCGTTTACCAGAAACGAGAGAAGAGTAAAGAGCACCTAGGACGTTGCACAGAGGTTTAGACGAGCACTGATTTACTTCTCAGCTACGTCATAAGCCTTCTGCCAGATAGAAATATTCTGATCTAAGCCGAGGGATTTGTTATTTACTTGCTTCACATACTCATCCCACTGCTTATCGATACCACCCTTTTGGAACCATGTGGCCAACATATTGTCGGTGTAGTTAAAAATGGAGGTATTATTCGTTGACAAGGTATCAAGATCTTTAGCGCTTGGAGCAGCATAGATTGGCACCACATCAGTTTTTTCGTTCACATTATTGAGTGCTGGCTGAACGGCTTCATTATCCGCCGATACTGCGTCTGCATTGGTGTCGTTGAGAATAGTGTAATCATCTGGAATCCATCCTGCAAAACGATCTTGAGCGGCAATTTCGCGAGTATCCACGTACTTTTCGTATACCTTATCCGAGATAGTGTATGTGTTGTTATCGGACTTGGTTACATATTTATCGAGATCGCCATAATACTGCTGGATGGAAATTTCTGGATCATACATAGCATTAATAATCTTCCAGATTGCACCCTTATTAGGAGCTTTCTTGCTGACTGTTAATGCATTAGCAAGTTCTGTATAGTCCTGACTATAGTCCCACTTTACCTGAGAATCAGATTGACCCGCGGTTTGCTTGAGCACAGGAACAGATGCATATTGATCAGCCAAAGTTCCATACTCGTTTTGACGAGACCAACCGAAGGAGAAACCAGTTATTGCCGTTTTACCATCGCTAGTTGTTTGTGCAGCATACTTCGATCCGTCACGGGTTAAGGAATCCTTAGGGATAAGACCTTCTGACTGCAGCTTATTGAGGAACTTGATTGTGTCTTTCAACGCATCGCTTGTCAAATAGCTTTTAACTTTGCCATCCTGCACATAGTAACCTTGAGATTCAGCAGAAGATCCCATAAAAGCAGTGGTTACTCCGGTTGAATTCATCAAAGTAAGAGCAGACCACAAACCAAAGTTGAGACCGCGAATATTCATTGGCACTTCATCTGCTTTACCATTACCGTTAGGATCTTGAGTTTTAAATGCTTTCAAAACATTTTCAAGCTCGTCCCATGTTGTTGGCATAGACAGTCCTAACTTATCGAGCCATGCCTTATTAATAAACATATGTGTAGCAGATACGCGATACCCCTTACCGCGATCAGATGGGAGAATCTGAATCTTTCCTTCATCTTCTACCATCTTCTGAGCTACTGGTCGAGCCGTGAAGAATTTCTGAACATTCGGCATTTTCTTGAGATGAGGTGCTATATCTTCAAACTGGCTGGAGTACTTGGAAATATCGTTACGATCATACATAGACATACCAATATCCGGAAAATCGCCAGCAGCCATTTTTGCACTCTTCTGCTGACCCCATGCGTTATCAGTAATTTCAGTCCATTCAATCGAGCAATCGCAAGCTGCTTCCAACTTTTTCGTCCAACCCATTGACGAGAGCTTAACCGCTGTTGTGTTTCGACGCATAGAGATACGAACAATCGGTTTACCATCTTTGGTTGTTGTTGGCTTTGAGTTACCTGAGCATGCACCCAGAACAGATATTCCTAATGCAACTGAACATGCTACAGCACATGCCTTCATTGTTCGAGATATAGCTGGACGGACCATAACCATCCCTTCCTTCTGATTTTCACTGGGGAGTACCCTACCCCGTAAGACCACCGTGGTCCTGCGATAGTTTTTATTAAAATACGTTAATCGTTTAACGTCAAACGTTTAACATTTTCGGCGTGTCGCAAGAGACAGCATAAAAAATCGGCACCCGCAAACGAGCACCGATATATAAGTAAAACCTCTATAAACCGAGGAATTGCACAGCTTGAGGCAATAAGGAAATACTTATATCGTTCGATTTATAAGCTACTTCCCCATCTGTTTGAACCCATACAGGAACATTCATTGTAATGCGATATACTCGCCCACGCGCCATATGAACGCCGCGAGAGCTAGTATGATGTCCCTTCATTGCGCGCGGAATAAGATGCACAAGCTCAGTTTTCTTAATCCCCTGAGCAATACATGAATCAAGCTGTCCATCATACAGCGATGCTTGCGGACAGAATTTAAATCCACCGCCCTCATACGGTTCATTCATAACCGCCACAAAAAGCGTATCGTCATATCTACAAACTTCTCCATCAATATCCACAGATACAGAAAATCCTCGATGCTTAAAAAATCCCAGCAGTGCAGCGCATAAATAGGCAAGCTGAGAAAGATGTAATCGCGATAACCTATCGCTCACATCCGAATGCAAAACTTTTACACACACATCTGCATCAAAACCAATACCCGCAGCATTATTGAAATACCATTGCTTTGCGGCAATATCCGGCGCTCTGCCTTGATCATCAAACACATATTATAGGTGAGAACACCCATATCTAGTGAAAGCACTCGACTTACATCAGTAATGCGCTCAATAATATCTTCATACGTGCCAGAAATAGAATTCGAATGCACAAAATTATTGCCACTTCCAGCAGGAATAAGACCAAGATATGTTTTATTAAAATTCATTATGCCATTCACAGCAACATTAAGCGTTCCATCACCCCCCCCCGATAATAATATAAACATTTTCAGCATCATCGCTAACATCGCTGAGATCTCGCACAATATCATGTACAACATACGTGCGCGTTGGAAAATGAACAGAATGCTCTATTCCCTTTGCGCGCAAAATTGACTGCACTTCACGCCATGCTTTAAGCGCACAACCCCCCCCATAGGGATTAACTACGCAATGAAATCGCATACGAGAATCCTTCTTCTTCATTGGCATTGGTTCTATAGCACCCGAGCATCTTCTTTAACGCTCGACCTTCGCTGATATTCGATGCTCAACAGCAAACACCTGAGCAACACACGGGAAGAAAGAAGACTTGCACATATGAAACTTTTACTATATAGTGTTCTTTCGTGCTCAGTACTTTACCGAACACACTGCGGACATAGCTTAGTTGGTAAAGCGCGACCTTGCCAAGGTCGAGACCGCGGGTTCGAGTCCCGTTGTCCGCTCTTTTCTGTTTCTCATGATTTATGCTTGGTATTAAATATCTCTGGTTTGATTCGTTTAACCTACTTGATTCACTTACCGGCTTAACCACACTTAACCGATTAACACACCTCTTATGCCAGTTTTGATGCAGAAAAATGGCTTCAAAAGTGGCACATCTGTTGCGCGTATCGACTGCTCACGCCCCCCACCTCAACCACTCGAATCCTCCGCCGCACCTCCCACAGCTTGCATATAAAGAATTTTTTATATAAAATATTCTTTATGAGTACGGTGGATAACAACGCACCACGTGAGGCTTTGAACAATGCTACGAACAACGCTACAGACAGCGCATTAAACGCTGCACATGAAGCCACCCCATCGCAAGCTAAGCCTTGGGAAATGCAATATGCAGCGTCAACGGAGCTCTTCTCAGCTTTATCGCATGCAGCACGTGTTGCAATCTGCCATTTTCTCATTGGACAACCACTTACTGTACGTGAGATTCAAGAAAAACTTGGTCTTTCCCAGCCACTTGTTTCTCACCACCTCATGATTTTGCGCAATGCTCATATTGTGTCTGCACAATCTCATGGTAGAACAACTCAATATTCCATTTCGGACATGCATATTCGCCATATTGTGGTGGATGTATATGCCCACACAAAGGAGATATAACAATGACAGACCTTAAGCACACAATTGCAGAAGATCACGCACACACTCACGGACCTGCCTGCGGACACGAAGCTATTATCCACTTAGATCATGTAGATTATCTGCATAACGGGCATGTTCATCACGAGCATGATGGTCATTACGATGAGTGTTCCCACTGCTCATGCGAGCATTGCACGGATTCCTGTGCAACATGCACCTGCGCAGATTGCACATGTGAAAACTGCAATCACACCACGTGCTCTTGCGAGCATTGCTCCGATTCTTGCGCACATTGCACTTGCGAAGACTGCACCTGCGCAACATGCAAGCATCCTCATACCTTAGCTGCCTAAACAGCTCAACTAGGTGCTCTCAGTAAGAAGTAAGAAGTGAAAGGTGGGAAGCGAGCGCGCGCATAACCTAGCTACCCCAGCAAACCCGCCTCTCGTCTCAAGCACCATATAAGCACCATACGTTCCGCGTTGATAGTAAAAAACTCAGCGCGGAACACGTGTATGTACAGCAAAATTATTGCGCTGATTTACTATAGGGATAGATAGAGATAGCAACGCAAATTACGTCAAGCGATGCAACGAGAACGCTGTAAACCAAAAGAAGGAGAAGACATGAGCGATACTCATTCACGCACTGTGCAATCAGATACAGCACACAGCAAGTTTCGCATGATTTTAGTCGGTTTCGCTTTTCTTCTGTAGTTATCAGTAGCTATTCTTTTCGTTCTTCGTTTTCAAGAGCATATAGTGTGGGCAAGTGGCGTACTTCAACTGCTCGCACTTATTGTTACCTTCTTTATTGTTGGCTCAGATTCAAATTCGGCATTCAAAATCACATAGCTCGTTTTTATTGGTCTCACCCCTGTGGTTGGTTTAATCGTTTACCTTCTTTTAGGAAATCCTAATGCCACACGCATAAGCAAGAAAGCATTCAATAAGAATCATCGCACGCTTATGCAGTTCCTTCAGCGGTCAAACGCCACTCTCACACAACTCGATAAAACGGATAAAGGCATTGCTAATCAGTTCCGTTATCTGCAAAAACAAGCCTCCTACCCTACGTATACTCATACAGACGTGCAGTTTTACAGCGACGCAAGTGACGGTTTAGAAGCCCAGTTACGGGATTTAGATAAAGCAGAACATTTTATTTTTATGGATTATCATGCCATTGAGGACGGCGAGTCTTTCCAACGTAGTTCCCGTATTCTTGCACACAAAGCCCAGCAAGGCGTTGAAGTACGTCTTATGTATGACGATGTTGGATCAGCCAGTTTTATCAATCGCTCTTTCATAAAAAAGATGCGCTCGCTGGGCATTCAATGCAAAGTATTTAATCCTTTACTGCCTTTCTTAAATATTTTCGTTAATAACCGCGATCATCGCAAAATTACCGTTATCGATGGCCGTGTCGGTTTTACTGGCGGTTATAACCTCGCGAACGAATATTTTAATATTGATAGTCCGTACGGTCATTGGAAAGACACAGGTCTTCGTCTTGAAGGAGATGCCGTTCAAAGCAAGTTCAGCTGAACCAGGTTGCGCTACCCGACCAATCATCCATTCTGCCTTCTTCACGCTTGCTACCCGCTCAAAAAAGCCTTTGCAATCAACCTCGCTCAGCGCTTCGTACGACACGCGCGTATGATCAGCAATCAGCACATAATCAGAGGATAAATCATCAAAATCAGAGGTTCGAGAAGAAAAATCTGCGGCAATCTCTTTCTCATGCAAGGGATTATCGATGCATGCGAGCATGATCGCCACATACTGTGCGTTTATAGCAATCTGAAAATGCGGGTATTTCTTATATCCACGCTTATCGCCACCAATAGCTACCCACGTGCTCTCCGGCGCGTAAGCTGTGCGACGCAAATGCTTTGCCACATGCACGAAAAGAGGCTGCTCGAGCTCTAAACGCGACTGCACATGCTCAGCAATACTGCGTCCATACTTGTTAAATAATGGCCACAGTTGCGCACGAATTGCCTCCATACGCCCGTCTAAACCGGCAACATCAAAAACACTAAAAGCCGCTGCATCAAAAGTCATACTTCTGTTTGTATGCGAGCACGCACCGCACACAGAACACAGCAGCCTAGACATGGTGAAGCTCACATTTTTGAGTTTGGTGTGGTTCTACTGACTCTGTTAAGCTAATCGCGTTATGTAACTGACGGAAGTAGATTAACCACAGGGAGTATAACCGTAGGAAGCCGACCGTCTGGGCGAAAGAATCCCAGCACGTTTGGGCTTCTTTTTTGTTGTCTATTTACGCGAGGCCAACTCTGTGAAAAACAAATGGACAGTGGCTGCTATTCCAGCCCTTCTGATTCACGTAAGTATTGGTACCGTTTACTGCTGGTCTTCTTTTAGCGAAAGTTTAGCTGCCGAAGTGGGAGTTCCTACCGCTACCCTCGGCTGGGCATTTAGTTTAGCTATTTCCTTCCTTGGCATGTCTGCAGCTTTTGCTGGTTCTTTTGTGGAGCATAATATTCACAAGGCATCTCTTACCTCCTGTATTTGCTTTACTATCGGCATGATTGGTACGGGCGTTACCGCTCAGTTTACGCATCAGCTCGGTTCTACTTTAAGCTTGATTTTGATTTACCTCTTCTACGGTGCGATTATGGGCGTCGGTTTGGGTATTGGCTACATTACTCCTGTGAAAACCTTGATGCTGTGGTTCAAAGATAATAAGGGGTTGGGCACCGGTATTTCCATTATGGGTTTCGGTTTAGCAAAAGCTATTGCTAGCCCAGTGATGAACTATCTGCAGGATGCTGTGGGCTTGGCTACGATGTTCTACATTTTGAGTGTCGTGTATTTTGTAATGATGATGATTGGTCATTTCCTTCTTGAAAAGCCAGCTGGATGGACCGAAGATCCGAATGCAAGCACTAAGCCAGACTTCTCTATCTTTAAGAACAAGCAATTCGTAGGTATTTGGATTATGTTCTATTTGAATATTACCTGCGGTTTAGCTTTGATTTCTTATGAGAAGTCCATCTTGAAGGTGATGGGCGTAGGTCTTGCGGTTATTTCCTTTGTGCAGATGCTTACTGCTGCCAGCAACGCTTTGGGTCGTTTGGGCTATTCAATGGTCAGCGATTATTTGAAGGATCGCAACACTGTTTACAAGATCATTTTCGCATCTTGCGTTCTGCTGTGCTTGGCAACCTTCATGTTTAAGGGTGTAAACGCTGACCTTGTTGTGCTTGTTGTTGCTCTGCTTCTGGTTATTAACGCGGGCTATGGCGGCGGTTTCAGCACGCTTCCGGCATTACTTTCCAGCCGCTTCGGTATGGATAAGATTTCCGGCATTCACGGCGTAGCTCTGTCTGCATGGGCTTTCGCAGGTTTGACCGGTAACCAGATTACTGCGGCTGTTTTGAGCGCAACTGGTTCCTATAACCTCGTCTTCCTTATTTTGGCAGCGCTCTATGGTGTAGCGTTAATTATCTCCTACACCATGGTTAAGCCTCAAAATAAGCTCTTTATGGCTCTTAAGCGTCGTTCTGGTTTGACTGGGACGGCGCTTCAAGTTTTATTTGAGACATCGCGTGGTGAGCCGCATGTGTGGGTGGCGTGCTCACATCATTGGAATCATCATCGTCGCTCTCGTTCAAAATAATCATTAAATCAGCAGTCAAAATAGACGATGGTAGAGCGATAACAGCAATACCTAAAATAGATGAGAGCATAGTAAAGGTTTTACCCACAACAGTTACAGGATATAAATCACCGTATCCCACTGTAGTAAGCGATACTGTTGCCCAATACAGAGCGTTAAAGAAGTTCTTAAAAGTATCTGGCTCTACGTTGTACACAATCAAAGCAGACACAAAAATATAGCCGACAGCAATGCAGAAAATAATAGTAAAAGGTTCACGCTGTTTTTTCAGTGCTGTCACGATTAAATCAACAGAACGACGACGACGTAAATTCTTAAACACCATCATGCCTCGCACAGTGCGCAGCAAACGAATTAATCGGAAAACACGCCATCCGTGGTTTATCGGGAAGAAACCTGGCAGAATCGAGAGTAAATCAATAATTGCCATAGGTCGTAAAGGGTACAGAAGAAAGCTCTTCCAACGTGCCCTGCCCTGGTGCTGTGGCGGTTCAGATAAATCAGCGCAAATCCAATGCAAAATATAGTCCACCACAAAAATAAACGTCGCAATGCCGTCTAGCCACTGCATCCAAAGCGGAATATGAGTAACTATCATCAACGGTATAAGACTTACGGCAATAACCACCAACATGGTTTTATCGTAAGACGACACATCTTCATTAGCGTCTGGTTCAATAAAGAACCATAATTCTCGTCGATTCATATGAATATTTTACGATATGCGATGGTTTCAGGCTCACGTTAAGCTTGAGTGTTATGCGTATTGTTGTACAAAAAGTTTCTCAAGCATCTGTGATGATTGATGCTGACGAGAATCAACCTGAAACCCTAGAATTTAATAACTTAGCTGAAGATGAACGCAGTATTAATCACGGCTTTGTGCTCCTAGTGGGCGTTGAGGATGCCGATACCGATGCTGATGTAGCGTGGGCGGCGAAGAAAATTGCGCATATGCGCATTTTTGAAGATGACCTAGGCAAAATGAATCGCAGTATTCTCGACGTTCATGGCAGCATTCTATCAATTTCTCAATTCACGGTGTACGCCAATGTGAAACGAGGAAACCGCCCAAGTTTTACTGAAGCAGGATCGCCTGAACATGCCGAAAAACTGTGGAAACAATTCAATGCCACACTCACGAAGGAGTATGGCATTGACGTGAAAACGGGGATTTTTGCTTCTCATATGCATGTATCGCTCAACAATGACGGTCCCGTAACCATTATTGTTGATTCAGCAATTATGCGCGGCTAGTTGCTTTGTGCGGCTTATGCTGCACAAGAATAGCAATAATCACGCATACAAAGAGCAAGAACTGATAGAACAAGAATGGCATAATAGCCACGGCACTAATCTTAGCAATACTAGCTGCAATAAGAAGTTGTGCGCCGTAAGGAATAATACCCTGACCAATACAGGAGAATGTATCGAGCAAAGACGCGGTTTGTCGAGGCTCAATATCGAATTCTTTACTAATATCGCGCGCAATAGGAGCAGCCATAACAATAGCTACTGTATTATTTGCCGTGGCAATATCCATAAAGAGTGTGAGCAAACCGATACCGAAACTTCCGCCGCGACGACCGTTAAAATGTGTTTTGATTTTCTCAACAATCCAGGCAAAGCCGCCATTATTTTTAATCAAAGCGCCAATAGCTGCCACGAGAATAGCCACAATAATTGTTTCATTCATGCCGGCAGTACCCTCTTTAAAAGCAGTAAGCATGGTCATACCGTTTAAGGAACCTGTTGCTAGTCCTACAAGAGAGAAAAGAACAACTCCTGCGCATAGAACGCCGAACACATTAAACCGGCACAGCGATGCAATCAGCACAACAATGTATGGAATCACTTGCCACACGTTGAAGTCATAGTGCAGATCAACGTTCATTGGAGTGCGAAAAGAGATAATTACTAAGATAGCGAAGGAGCCGATAGCTGCTGGCAGAGCAATCTTAAAGTTTGTAATGAACTTATCAATCATTGCCACGCCCTGAGTTTTTGTAGCAGCAATCGTGGTATCGGAAATAAAGGAGAGGTTATCGCCAAACATAGCGCCACCCACAACCGTGGCAATGCTCAAAGGAACAGATAACGCAGTGCTTTGAGCAACGTTCAGCGCAATAGGAGCTAAAACTGTAATTGTTCCTACACTCGTTCCCATAGCCATGGAAATTAAGCAGGCAATAAGGAAAAGTCCTGGCAGAGCAAAACGTCCTGGTAAAATAGTGAGCAACATATTCGCTGTGGATTCAGCTCCACCTGCAGCCTGCGCTACCCCACTGAAACATCCTGCTACAATAAAAATAAAAATCATAATGGCAATGTTTTCATCGCCAATACCACGAGCGCATAACCGGATTTTCTCGTCGAAACTGCTGCCGCGCGTTTGTAAAAGCGCCACAATAAGCGCTACAAAGAAGGCTACAACAACGGACATGACGTAAAAGCCCTTTTGCCCATGTGTAGGGTTGATGTATTCAAAGTAAATGCCCGCGCCTAAGTAGATGACGAGGAAGACGATAATGGGTAGAAGAGCTAATCCGCTCGATTTTTGAGATGTGTCGTTCACGTAAAACTCCCTTATTTTCTTTCGCCACTCATGCTAGCACGGCAGCACACTATAAGTAGAAACTACGCAGATGACTATATTACTTATTCTTTGTTTGAGGGATTAGAGGGATTAGTGACGAGGTCTTGAAGATAAAAATTCGCTCCCAACTGCGCATTGCTCAAAATAGTTATATCGCGTATCGTGTGACCATTCTGTTTAGACAAACTCACTATATGCGGATTATGTAATGCGTAATCTGACTCATAGATAAGCACCCCAAGCGTTGCATCCGTGCCCGACACACAATAAAAGTACTTCTGGTTATGAGAATCGTATGTTCTATCTCGTATGGAATCAGAAAATATGGTGGTCTGCCCATCCGCAATACGTGTTTTCAGCACAGATCCGTTGTCTGCCACCCATATAAGCGAGCCGTCATCGGTTACGGAATGCGCATCATATTGCATGAGAAAATTACTGACCATATCTGCATCTAACGCTGCTCCCTGAGAATCAGTTACCGGATGTACAGCAATATCTCCCGTCACAGTATTCATTGTTACAAGAGCAAGAAAATATTCGCTTCCCCACTGATCCGTGCGGATTAAAGAAGGATCTATATTTAAGTCGCTCTGTTTATTCAACACGTGCACAGAGAAATGAGCGAGCATGATAATAGATGACTTGTAGCACGGTAATACTGATTGTCCGAGAGAAGCTGCGTCAAACTGTGTGGATTGAGAGGCTATTCGTGAAGAATCGAACTGCTCTTCTTTAAGAACACGGTCAAAAGATAGCTGCACATGAGAAGTAGCATCTGGGGCTTCTGCTGTTACAGCAAAAACATTGTTCCCACACTCGCTCATGGCATTGTAGCGCTGATCCGAACGAATATTATGTGTGCTTATCTTGTGCGGATTCGCAATCATCAGCTGATAGTTGTTACCAGATGATTGGGAATAATTCTCGTAGAGAATTGCTTGACTTAGACCATCTGTTAAAGGCACAATGCCGAGCGGCGAAGCTGTTGCCTGCCTAACTCGCAGGGAATTACGTTGATTACTCAGCCAACGTTGAACATGGTTATCACTATAGAAAAAGCTCTGAGGAGACCACACGACATTACCGTTATAAGCATCTTCTATTTTTACGGAAGTCGAGCGACCATCTGCTGTCACAAAGAAAAGATATCCCTGTTCGTTTTCGGGAGCAATAGAGCCGCTCCGATATTTCTTGGACAGCAAAGCCCAGCGATAATCAGCAGGATTGATTCGCGTGAAATCAACATTTCGAGGCATAAAAATATGTGTGCACAGACACAGTAAGATAAACAGAACGGTTATCTTAAAAAATCTTTTCTTCGTGTGCGTTTGTGTGGTAGTCATACGCCCCCTCCAGCGCTGAGAAAGCTTCACGAGAGCACCTTTGCTTCGCGCGAGAGCTTTTCTACTATTGTAGCGCACTCAGACACGGGATTTTTGCGCTGATACGTTATTTATCGGCATTATTTTGCTCTGAGAGAGGAGATAACAGTTTTTCTGTGTATACTAGAGACTTGTATGCATCTACGTATACAAGGTTTTACAACTGAATATGGGGTCGATTGGTTTCGACGGTGATCTGTTCGCTGTAGAGAAGCGTGCCGAGAACGCGGGGGTCCACTCGTTAACGTGCCACCCGTAAAAAAATAAGTGCTAAATCTAATCGCACTGAGTTTGCACTCGCTGCCTAAGCTTCGCGCTAGGGTTTAACCAGCTGAGTGTTCAACTCCGTTCACTCTCTCATGTCTTTGGGGAGATGCTGAGCGTCATGTAAAGACTTGCTTTATGTGCTGAGTTTCAGGGCATATAAAGGACTTTTACTGTAACTATTCCTGCAAACCGTGGTTTGCGACGATGTTTGAGGAAGACAAATTGCCATATGGTCAGCAAACTACGCACGTAGAAGGCTAGAGGTACGGTCATCGGACCCGGGTTCAATTCCCGGCGGCTCCACGAATTCAATGGGGACACATGTTTGTGTGTCCCCATTTTATATATAAAAACGGAATCGGGTGCATTGGCTGTATTATTACAACTGTTACACCCGATCCCGTTAGATTTTGCCTTGAAAAGGGCTACTCCTGAACTACTTCTCGGAAAATTCAGTGAATTTTATTATTCAATTTCTCTCTTATGAAGTAGCAAGAGCAATCCTGCAGCACTCATAACCAAGACGGATAATACAAGTGCTTCAACCCCCTGTAAATCCAGTTTTAGCAAGTGTATAGCGTACCATAACAGGACTCAGCTTAGGTGTTATCTTTTGTTTTACTGTTTGAGCCTTAGGTTGAGGCTCCGGCTTCGGTGTGAACGCCCATGTACCCGTGAACGTCACGTCCGCACCCTCAACAGTCTTCGAATCCTTATCCCAAGACCGCCACGACCACGTACCATCATCAACCACCACACTTCTTCGACAGCTTCCTATCTGAGCGTTTTGTCTTTCAACGATTATCCTCAAACAGGCAATAAAATATAAGATTTCACAAGCATCGCACAATTGAGCACAGCTTTCGCCTGCTCTTTTTTCCTAGTAACTCTCATCCCTACTTCACGATTGGTCGTGATGGAGCGGATACATCGATGGTTCCTGTAGCGGTTCCTTCGGCTTGTAGTTGCGCAATAATTGCCGTAACGATTTTCTGCTTTGTACTCATGGACGAAGCATTACCCCACACCACGGTATATCCTGAATCCAAAACGGTGGTAATAGAGTCTTGTGTTTTCGCTTCAGTAGAGGTTATACGTGAACGCAAATCTTTATCGAGAGCAGCCAAAACTTTAATGCTTTGCTGTACCGTTTCATTGCGTAAACCACTTTTTACTGTCGGCACATTAATAATCGGGATTCCTACTTCAGCCTGCTTGACTGTTCGTAAACGTCTAGCTTGGGAATCAACCGGAACGTAGTTTTTCTTGTCTTCCGTATACAACAAAGCTGTAGGAGTTTCCTCGGTCAGCTTCACAATCAAACCATGCGGGTACTCTTTTGTAACTTTTGCTGCAGCAATACCTGGAATATTATCGAGTTGCTGCTCAAGCTGCGATTCCAAGATAGTAATAAGAGAACGATCAATAAGCGGATTCGTATATTTCTCAATTGTTGTGACCGACACCCACTTATTTACGCCAGAGATACGAACTGCCTGCGACCGAATCTTAAACCATGGCGAAAAAATAAGAGCCCATAGAATAAAAGACACGAGTGAAAAGCTCACTATTCCTATGCCTATGCGAATAAACCAATAACGGCGACGAGCTGCGCGTTGCTCTTTCTTACGCTCCTCAAAATCAATCTTTTTGGTACGTATGCGTAACTCATCTCGCGCATCGATACTCACATTCTCAGAAACCGCGCGATGTGCTGAAGAACTTAAGCTTGATGCACGAATAATACGCGGCTGACGTTTCGAATTCTTCGAGTTTTCAGAACTCACTGTTCAACCTCGCGCTCAGATAAGCGTTCTGCAATACTATCCGCCATCGTGGTAATAGAGCCTGCACCAACAGTAAAAATAACATCTCCTGACTGCGCTGAATCAGCCAGATACCGTGCTGCCTCATTCATATCATCAATAGCACGAATCTGAGCGTGAAGACCAACAGCAGCATCAGGAATAGTCTGAGATGAAATATCTGGCCAATCTTTCTCAAGCTCTCGAGCAGGGAAAATACCAGTAACAATTGCTTCATCAGCCTTAGCTAAAGCATGAGCAAACTGATCGGCAAAAAAATGAGTACGCGAGAACAGATGCGGCTGGAAAAGAACACGAATACGCTCATGTGGATAACGCACACGAGCAGCATCCATCAAAGCATTCACTTCAGTTGGATGATGAGCATAATCATCAACAACTGTTACACCCTGGATAACAGCCTTAATATCGAAACGGCGAGCCGCACCACGAAAATCATCAAGCGCACGCACCGCATCAAGAGGTTGCACTCCAGCCACAAGCGCTGCAATCAAAGCTGCCGTAGCATTGCGCACATTATGCTCGCCAGGAACACGGATATGAGCGTGAAGCATCTCTTCACCATAACGTTCCAACCATTGAATAGAAAAATCTTGTCCACCATCAAACGTGCTCTTATTATCCGTATGAATACGCACGACTTGCGCATACTGCAAACTCAGATTTGGATTAGTCGTGTAAACAATAGCACGCTTACGTTCCTGATCATTCAGAGAACGCACCACGTTAAGAGCACCCTCATCATCACCACAAGCAATAACATGCTGCTGAGCATGTTGCGCATGCTCAATAAAAGCATGAGCAAAAGCTTGAGCATCACCATAATGATCCAAATGGTCTGGTTCCACATTGGTAATAACAGCAAGACTTGGGCGATATTTCAGGAAGCTGCCATCAGATTCATCTGCTTCTGCTACAAAAATTGAGCCATGCCCAGCATGACCACCATCACGCAACCCCTCAGGCGTATGAATAGACCCACCAATCGCATAGCTCGGATCAGCTAAATCTGCGCGCCCGGCGCTAGCAAAAATCTGCGCAATCATGGCACTTGTCGTGGTTTTGCCATGCGCTCCCGCCACAGTAATAGAGGTCTTATGCGCCATCAAAGTAGCCAAAATATCAGACCTATGCATCACTAAGCTACCCTGTTCAAAAGCTCGCACAATCTCAGGATTGTTAGGCTTAATTGCAGACGAATACACTACGATTGACGCACCATCCACATTCTGCGCCTCTTGCCCTTCGTAAATCGTGGCACCCAAAGATTCGAGCTTATCAGTTTTCGCATTGCGATGTGCATCGGAACCGCTCACAGATACACCCTCTTCGAGAAGCATTTCTGCCAGCACGCTCATGCCTGCTCCGCCTATGCCAATAAAATGCACGTGCTCCCATTTCGTAATATCAACCTGGGAATAGTCAATTGGCTGATGGGTTGGGTCTAATACAATCTGTTCCATTATTTCGCCTCTGCTGTTTTCGCCTCTGATACTTGTGATACTGCTGCTTGTGCTAAGTCAAGAATAATGCGTGCCATTCTTTCTGCCGCATCTCTCCTGCCATACTCCCACGCCACAGCGCTCATCTCGGAAAGCTTTGTTTTATCCGTAATTAACGGCACTACGTGCTCTTTAATCCAGTCAGCAGTAAAATCATCATCATGAACAATCATGCCGCCGCCAGCATTAACAACAGGTTGAGCATTAAAAACTTGTTCTCCGTTGCCTATCGCAAGAGGCACATAGACTGCTGGCACGCCTAATGCAGTAAGCTCAGCTACTGTTCCAGCACCTGAACGGCATAAGACGAGATCTGCTGCTGCCATAACCGCATCCATATTTTCCCAATATTCAGCAATATGGTAACCGCCTGCTCCAGTATGCGCAGAATCTTCAGAAGTACCAAGACTGCTCAGAGCCTGCTCCCCTGCCAAGGTAGATACCACAGCACGCACAGAAGCACTCTTGCCTTTGCCCGTTAAATGAACAATCTGAGCGCAAGCTAAAAGCTCTCTACACGCATTAGCAACAGCTGTGTTGACGTTCACAGCTCCCAAAGAGCCACCTGTTATAGCAATAATAGGAATATCTGGATCTAAACCAAGCTCAATAGCTGCCTGACGTTTAGCTTCTTCGCGATTTTTACGCAATGCTTCAGCACGCTTGGCAATAACTGTGCGTAATGGCAAACCCACGCGCTCCATACGAGCATCAGTACGTCGCACGGATAAACCGCACTCATCATATGTGGTTCCCACAAAACTTGCCCACCGTGCTCCCAATTTATTCGCCATGCCTGCACGAGCGTTTTGTTCATGAATTACAATAGGCACACGCATAGCATGCGCTTGCACATACGCAGGAGCAGCAGCATAACCGCCCACGCCCACAACAACATCGGCATGACGGCGAGTAAAAATCTCTTTAACCATGCGCAATTGCTTCATAAAACGGGCAGGAAAAGCAAAAGTAGATGGCTTCACAGAGCGCGGGAAAGGAACTTTATCAATCGTATCGAGTTCGTAGCCTGCCTGCGGAACTAAGCGTGATTCCAATCCTTCTGCAGTTCCAATCACAGAAACTTGAGCCTGTGGATTTAATTGTTCAATACTGCGAGCAATACTGAGCAAAGGATTAACGTGTCCAGCGGTTCCGCCACCTGCTAAAACAATATGAAGAGTTTCCGATTGATTCATAGATTCCATTATGACGCGACCGCCCTACCCACGTCCTCGACTTGCACGCACATCTTCCTGTTCTCGCGCCATCTTGAAACAAACACCTGCCCCAGCTAAACACATAATCAGCGCAGAACCGCCAGAAGATATAAACGGTAACGGCAAACCCATAACAGGCAAAACGCCGAGCACAACAAAAATATTAATAAATGATTGAGCAGCGAACCATACTCCAAAGCAGAGTAATACCATTTGCATATACATATCCTGGTGACGCATCGACAGATTAATCAAAGACCAAGCCATCACCATAATGAGCACAATAACAACAAGCGCTCCAATAAAACCAATTTCTTCACCAATGATGGCAAAAATATAATCGTTATCTTGTGCAGGAAGATATGATTTTTCGCGCGAATTACCTAAGCCTACCCCTGTTATGCCACCGGTAGCTAAAGCGTAATCTCCATGCAATGCCTGGAAACAAATAGCTTTTGATTGTGCAGCTTCACGCGTGGAACAGCCTCCATAAGTCGCTTGAATACGTGCCCAACGATTGGCGCTACCTCGAACGAAAATCATGAAAAATAGGAAGGCAAAAAACGACCCAGCTATTGCCATATAACGCACAGGAAAACCTGCAACAAAGAAAGCAGATACACCAATAATCACCACAATCATGGCGGTACCTACGTCTTTACCTAAAATAACCAGCCCCAAGGCTAAGACGAAAATAAGAGCAGGTCCCAGATACGGAATAACTTGTTTAATTCCTTTAAGAGGAGTCCTGTTTGCTTTTTTCATATTTAACAATGCAGCCGGTAGCCAAATGCACAAGGCGAACTTCAAGATTTCTGCTGGCTGAAAACGCAAAGAACCTACAACAATCCATCCTGCATTTCCACCTGCACTCGATCCCAAACCTGAAAGAGTTAAAGCTTGCAGACCAATAGCAATCCCCAAGAAGTACCTGCTGTTTTTTTCAATAATGCTTGGCTTCACAACTTGCACAGCTATAAAAGCAGCGTAACCCAAAACAGCAAAAACACCTTGACGAGCAAGAGTTGCCCATATGGATTGATTAGTCCCCACGAGCTTGGCTGTGGAGCTAGAAAAAACCATCACTAAACCAATAACGGTCAAAAATACCGTCGAAGCGCCTAAAGCCCAGTAACTATATACTGGATTAAAAATCATGCGCCATCGGGCATACTGCGCCGGACTCGTATTATCTCCATGCTCTAAACGCGAGCCCACAGTAAAGAAACCAACAATACGGTCAATAATAGTATTCCATGCTCGAGTAGCTACTTGAACAGGATCGCGTTCAGCAGAAGGTTTACTTGAAGTTTGCCCTGAAGATTTCCTTGACGCTTGCCTTGCCCTCACCAATGTCGAAAACAGCGAAGACGAAGAAGAGGAGGAAGATGAAGACATACGCTTACTTGCCATAAGAGTTCACCCATTCATGAGCATAGTGAGCAAATTGGTCACCGCGATCTGCATATGAAACGAACTGATCCATAGAAGCGCAGGCAGGAGCCATGAGAACAACCATGCTCTGCCCTACTTGTTGCTTCTCCTGCTGGACTTCTTGCTTCGTTTGCTGCTTCGCTTCGTGCGCTTCCTGCGTTTGCTTACCCTGCTTCACTTCTTGCTGAGTTTTTTCTTGCGCTTTTTCTTGAGCTCTTTCTTGCGCATAGCGCGCCGCTGCTTGCACTGCTTGTTGCATAATAGGCTCATTGTCCGATGAATCAGGATTGATAACAGCTAGTGGAATCTGTGGAGCATACTGTGCAAAAGCATCAAGCATAGGTTTTTGATCGCAACCAATAATAACCGCTGCAGCCATAACATGATGCTGATTGCGCACCAACTGACCAAACTCTGCGCCCTTTGCAAGACCTCCGGCAATCCATACTACGGATGCATCCCCATAACTGCTTAACGATGCAGCGGCTGCGTGAGCATTCGTTGCTTTAGAATCATCAACAAAACGAATATCCCCATGTGGCGTATCTGCAACAGCAACGGTTTGAATTCTATGACCGCTAGGAGCAAAAGCTTGGAGAGCTTCGAGTGCGTGCTCAACATCTACGCCCGCACCCACGCTTAAACATAGAGCGCATAAAGCGTCGGCAAGTAAGTGAGGATAAACACTGCCATCAGGTTCTGTTAAGTGTGTGAAAGAACTGACAGGAGCAAGTTTTTCTAGGCCTTGAGTAGGAAGACTGCTGCGGTTAACAATCCAGCCGTTTTCTATACCCACTTGACCTTCACGTGGCTGCTTAAGCGTAAAACCAACGAGAGCACAGCTATCAACCTGACGATTAGCCCACGCGCGTGTAGCTAATTGAGTAACGCGCTCATCATCTGCATTGTAGACCATGACTAAACGTGTTCCGTTATAGACCTTAGCTTTATCGGCAGCATAATTATCGAAACCGCCGTGCCAATCCAAATGATCGTCAGCTAAGTTGGTTATTGCCGCGCAATCTAAGGTCACAGAGTCTGTGTAGTGCAGTTGGAAAGAACTCAGCTCGGCAACGATAGTATCGAGCTGATTGCTCGCTACTGCAGGAACGATAGGATTTCCGATATTTCCCACAGCCGCGCTTGCACGCCCTGCAGAGCGCATAATAGCTTCGGTCATTTCTGTGGTCGTTGTTTTACCGTTCGTTCCGGTAATGCCGATCCACTGCTGACCAGAGCGTTGAGCCTGCTCGGCCTGCTCATGTAAGCGCCATGCCAGCTCCACATCACTGATAACAGGAACCGAAGCATCCGTTGCTCGTACAATAAAATCAGTCGTAGGCTTAAATCCTGGCGAAGTAATTACGCAATCTATAGGCGTGTAATCAAAATCAGGGCTGCCAATCTGAGCTAAAGAATAATCTGCAGTTTTTTTATCGTCTGCAGTCAGTACTTTCTCTCCTTGTGCGCGCAGTACTTCTACAACACTGGCACCTGAAACTCCTAAACCTACTACTAAATACGTTTTCATACTTACCTTCATGCCTTAGCTGTTACGAAGAAAATTAGAGAAGCTTTAACGATTATGCGCGCATATAGTTGCGTTAGCTGTGCTGATTATATGCCTGAACGGATGACCCAATCCATATAGAAAATAACCAAAGCGATAATAACGCAGACCATTTCAATCATCCAGAAACGCACTACCACTTTATTCTCTGACCAGCCTTTAAGCTCGTAGTGATGATGGATAGGAGCCATCTTAAACACACGTTTATGGAAGACTTTGAAAGAGAAAATCTGAATAACATCGGATGCAGCTTCCCACACGAATAATCCGCCCAGAATAACTGCCAAAACCTCTGTATGCGTGGCAATAGACAGAGCAGCAAATAAACCGCCCAAAGCTAAAGAACCTGTATCTCCCATAAAAATCGTGGCTGGATTGGAATTAAACCATAAGAATCCAAAGCAGGCTGCTACTGCGCACAAAGCAATAATGGCAAGATCTTGCGGGTCCTGCACAGTATAACTGTAGGATCTAGGAGCTGGAACGCGATGATAGCTTTGCCACATACTAATCAAAGCAAAACCAATAAAAGCAACCATAGAGCTACCTGAGGCAAGACCGTCTAAGCCGTCAGTCAAATTCGTAGCATTGGTCCATGCAGCAAGTAAGAAGTTTACCCACACAACGAACAAAATAGTGGAGAGAATAAAGCCCAAAGATTCAAAGTTAATAAAAGGTTTTTCAATAAAAGTAACACCTGAGTGGGCAGAAACCGTGCCATCAGGAGCTTTCAGAGTAAGAGAAAGAATGGCATAAGCTGTGGCAAAAATAATCTGACCCGTAAACTTTGCCGGAATGCTTAAGCCTTCATTCTGCTTTTTTGCGACCTTGGCAAAATCATCAATAAAACCAAGAGCTCCCATGGAGAGCATAACAAACAAAACGAGTAAAGCGTTAAGAGAGAACGGGGTTCCGAAAGAAAAATAGCGATAGGCTGCTGAAGCCAACCACCCCAGAACAATAGCTAAGTTAATAGCAATACCACCCATAGTTGGGGTTCCGCGCTTAACGAGATGAGACTGAGGACCATCTTGACGAATATACTGTCCGTAATGCAGTTTATGGATGACCTGAGTGACTATTGGCGTGCCCACAAAAGTGACAGCCAAAGAGACTATAAGACCAATGAGTACGGCAATCATGTCGAGTTAACTCCCCTAATTCTGAGTGTCTAGCTACTTTTTACGTACACACGTGTACGTGCAGAATATGTGATGTGCTGCTGGATCAATTCATTTATTCGCATCTACGCAAGCGTGCTCTAACCATATATCAGCAAGCGTGCTTAAACCTGAAGCATGCGAACCTTTGAGCAAAACCACCGTATTCTCTGTATTGTTACCCTTCTCTGTGTTGTGACCCTCATGTGCAAGCTGAGAGACGCGTGCTTGAGCCTCTTGAGGACTGTTCACCACCATCACCTCAGCGGTGTGCTGTGTCTGATCAATCTCTTCCTGCGCTCCCTGAGCAATGCAGCTAGCTAAATGCATAAGCGTGCCATCGCTTTGAGAACCCACAGCAATTACCACATCACTGATCTGTGCAGCGTACGCACCAATAGCACGGTGTTTCTCATCCTCACTACTACCCAGCTCTAACATGGAACCAAGCACAGCAATTCTGCGTGTATTCGGCACGTCTGCTTGGTAATGACTTAATGCAGTTAAACCAGCATGCATAGAATCTGGATTAGCATTAAAAGAATCATCAATAAGAGTAAAAGATTTATTATCTATATTCACAGGCACGATATGCATGCGATGTGCACTAACTGTGGCTAATTGCGAAAGCACGCTTGCTGCAATATGTTCTGGAATATCCAGACTGTAAATAACGCTGAGTACTGCTAGAGCGTTGAAAACATTATGCTCACCGCTCATACCTAGACGCAGGTCAAAGCTTGTGCCATCAGGCAGATGCACAGTAAATTTAGGGCGATTCGTGGAATCTGCAATCGTATCTGTTCCACGCAGAATAACGGAAGAAACCATACCCGATACGCTTGGTTTAGGCTGTTCATTCTCGCTGTGGCGGCTAAACCAAATAATGCTCGATGCCTTCGTCATGGATGCCATAGTGCGCACATACTCGTCGTCTGCATTGAGAACTGCAACGCCAGAGCTGCTTAAGGCACGTACAATTTCAGATTTTGCATCGCGAATTGCTTCTACGCTGCCAAATCCACCAAGATGAGCCACACCAACTTTAAGAACAATAGAAATATCTGGAGGTGCAATAGTGGTGAGGTATTCAATTTCCCCCACTGCTGAAGCTCCCATTTCTGCCACAAAGAAACGTGTTTTTTCATTAACTTTCAAAGCGGTAAGAGGCAACCCAATATCGTTATTAAAAGAGCCTTGAGGAGCAACTGTTGGAGCTAAACGCGAAAGAACCGCATGAAGCATATCTTTGGTGGTGGTTTTTCCTACCGAACCAGTAATACCAATAATAGTAAACTCGTTCAATCCTCGTGCAGCCAAAGCTTTACGCTTGCTAATATTCAAGCGAGCAATTTCTCCCAAAGCTTTAATCGTGTTCTGCACAATAATCTGAGCACACTGTGCGCCTTCAATTGCTCGATCAACAACGGCTAAAGTGCTACTTGGCAAATCAGCAACAAAATCATGACCATCTACATGTTCGCCTGCGATAGCAACGAAGATACTTGATTCTTGAACTTCACGTGAATCAGTTGTTACATGGTCAAACGCTTTATCGTCATTCTCTGGCACAATGTGAACTGTCTGACCATGGAGCACAAGCTGCCCCACATCATGAGCCAACAATTCGCTGATGCGTGTAGAAATCATGCTTACTCTGCTTTCATTTCTTGAGATAAGCGCAAAGCGCTTTTAATACTCGTCTTTTTTACACCTGCAGCCATAATCATAGTTACTGCAGTTGCAATGCTCTTATGCTGCTTTGCCACTTTTTCTCCCAGTGTTTCATTCACTAGAAGGCGTGCTTCTTCGGTGGTTTCTACGCACATCGTGGCATCGCTTATTTCAGCTCCATAAGTGTGCAAATTTTGCTCGGCTATTTTTTTGAGCTCAGTTTTCTTCTCCTCAGCTTGTTTGCGGTTAAGAAAAGCTCTGCGAGGTTCTATTTCAGGCACATTCAATGATTCATGAATGGTGTTGGTATATACATCAACGCCGACTTGTGTGAGAGCCAAAGATTCGAGCACTGCATCATCAACATGAATAATAACTGAGGTCGCTCCATCTTCAGCCATAATCGACAGCATGCGCTGAACATCTAAAGGAGAAAAAGGAGTGTGCACCCCTATGTTGCGATCGAGACTTATTCCTCCGCGCCCATCAATAACGCCCATAGGATTTCCAAGATAATGCAAAATATCGTGCAACTGCTCAATAACCGCGCCATCTCGGTCTCCTTGCACAGCAAAAATAGCCATAGCAGAAGCCGGATGACCTGCCATATCTGAGGCAATGCGTGCACGAGCATCGTTATTCAGCTGAGCAAAAAGCACAGGTATTTCTGTATTTGTGGGCAAAGCATGAGTTTTTACAGTCTCAGAGAAATCAGAGACCATAAAAACAATGGCGTATGCTCCACGTTTTGCAGCAGCATGTACGATGCGCTCATCATATTGTGAAGTTGCACTAATATACAATGCACCTGGCGTGATGTCTTCTAAAGCATCAGCCACGGAGGTTAAAGTAACAGCATCGTGACGCGACCCTGCGGTAGCTATACCGTATCGACGTCGAATATCACCAATAGTGATGTGCTCTGTTATTGATTCACTTACGCTAGACATATCTATATCACATTACCACTGAGTACTACCATGTAATAGGAATAGCATCGGTGCGCGGTGCGGATGGCGCAATCTGGTACTTCTGAATAAGGAATTGTGCCACATTTTTAACCACGGGACCAGCAGTTGCAGCACCGTAGTACGCTCTAGCATCTTTAAGGAATACCGAAATAACAAACTGAGGATTATCCGCAGGCAAAGCCACAATATAGTCACCCACAATACTGGTAAGTCTACCGTCTTCTCCTGGAACTTCTGCAGTACCCGATTTACCAGCCATACGGTATCCATCAATCTCATAATCAGGAGATGCCTCAGCAACATTCTCCATCATATTAAGAACTGTGGCTGCTGTTTCACTCGATACCACACGTTCAGATTTTGTTACAGTTGGTGTTGTATCTCTACCTTGTGCATCTGTAGATTGTTCAATAAGGCGCTGCCCCATATGCACTCCACCATTAGCAATGGCGGCAATAACGTTGGTCATCTGTAAAGCATTAACTGTATATCCCTGACCAAAAAGCACAGTCTGCTGAGTTCGAGTATCCCAATTCTTATAATTCGTGAGCAAACCATTGGACTCACCTGGGAAATTAATACCTGTGGGCTGACCTAAACCAAACTTTGTAATATAGTCATATCGCTTTTGCGCAGACAAATTATAAGCGGTCATAATAGTGCCGGTATTGTATGAGTGATACAAGATGCCTGCAAGAGTTAAATTCTCATCAGGATGAGGAAGAGCATTATGATACCTCTGTCCTTCATATTCCAAGGAATACGGCACAGTAAAATGATCTGTTGCCTTGTGCAGTCCTTCTTGAAGAACAGCGGAAGCAGTAATAATTTTTCCCGTAGAACCAGGGTCGAACGTGGATTCCATGGCTATGGATCCCTTTGTTAATGCATCGGTGGAATTGGCAGCATACTGATTTGAATCTGCGATGGCAAGAATCTTACCTGTTTTTACTTCCTGAACCACACCAATACCCCATTGAGCCTTTTGGTCATCAACGCGGGCTTTGAGTACTTTATCGAGGTACCACTGTACATCTGCATCAATAGTGAGTTTTACCGTGCCACCAGGTGTTGCTACAGATTTCACTTCTTCGGTTCCGGGAATTTTTGCCGTACCATAGGCAGGATTTGTTTGCTGATAGTTTTCTACACCATCAACACCCTGCAAGGATGCATTTTGCATCGCTTCAACGCCGGTAACACCTTCATCTTGTTCGTTCACACCACCTAGGATTGATCCGATAAGCGTAGGATTCGTATATACCCTCTGGCTAATGAGTTCTGCACCAACCACACCAGATAAATGTAGCTTATCGATTCTACGTTTTACGCTCGGAGTTACGTTTTTTGCTACAACCACATAACGTGTATTTCCAGCAATTTTACCGCCGAGCTCCTGCACGTTCTGGTGCAAAACAGGACCTAAAATACGTGCAACAGCAGATGCGCCTTTACCCGGAACATCCTTACCATCTATGCTGTGACACGAATTTTTACGACTTGCAACTTTGGCTTTATACTCTTCATCCGTCATAGAACGTGTGCGCGTAACAGTGCAGGATGTGGGAGTAAAATTTTTCGCCCCTACTTGATCCACATAAATCTTATATGCTTCCACGCTTTGAGCGAGAACTTCCCCATTCGTATCAACGATTGCACCGCGCATCGCCTGCACACGTGCAGTAACAGTGCGAGAGTTCTGAGCTTCTTGAGCAATCTCTGCTGCATCAATTATTTGCAGTCTAGCTAGCTGAACAACGCATGTAGTCAGCAAAAATGCCCATAAGACGATAATTACAATGGTGCGACGACGAATAGCATGCGCCACAGCGGTAGCATAGCGATTCTGCGAAGCATTTTTGACCATTACTGTGCATTCCCTAAATCAATAGTCATGCTGCTCGAGCCCTGTTGCATTCCCATATCGGTTGCTCGTTGTGGCAGCTGTGATTCTAGTTCATTTAGTTTAGCTCTATCTTGCTGTACATCTTGTGTGAGCTGCACCACAGTGTTTTGAGTTTCCGTAATACTATAAGCATTTTTAGTCATTTCTGTACGCAAAAATAGCGTTACTCCTAAGCTCATTACGAGAAAAACAATTGACGTCATCATCATAGCCATAGACCGTTGACGACTGTGATACACTGACTGCACTTGCTGCATAAAAGCAGATTGACGTAAGCGGTTCTCACGTGAACTCACACGCAGCTGTGGACGTTCTGGAGCTGCAGAGCGCGTGCCAGGACGGGTAGAACGCACCGTGGATTGACGTGATTGCGATGAACGAATGCTTCGTGCTTCAGCGGCTGCCATAGTGTTCCTTACTGTGAGAGTTACGACGGTTATTTGTGAAGTGTGATTGTTGCGCTGTTTTTGTTCCGCGCTTTGTCTGCTTTGAGCGATTGACGGCACGTAAAGGCTCTTGTTCAAAAGCCCAAGCAGGAGGATTACGAGTTAGCTCTACTGCACGCAAACGCACTGAAGCGGATCGAGAATTACGTTCTACTTCTGCTTTGTCGGCTTTCATAGCACCATGCGTTAAATCACGAAGATATGGCTGAGCTTCTGGAGGAATAACGGGCATATGGGGAGGGACATGTGCTACCAGACCACGCATAAAGAATTTCTTCACGCACATGTCTTCTAATGAATGGTAGGACTCCACTACTAATCGCCCTCCTACCGACAGAGCGCGTAAGGCTTGTGGTAGAGTGTGCGCAAGTTTCGTAAGCTCACCGTTGACTTCAATACGCAAGGCTTGGAAAACACGCTTCGCTGGATTTCCTGCTGGACGTTTTGCCTTGGGTACCACGCGATCAACTAATTCTGAAAGTTCAAAAGAGGTCTCAATTGCCTGCTGAGATTCACGCAATCTAATAATTTCTCGCACAATAGATCCGCTAAAGCGCTCTTGACCATACTCCTTAAAAATACGTACTAAATCAGCGTAATCATAGGTCGCTAAAATATCGGCAGCTGTTAGCTCTTGGGATGTATCCATACGCATATCTAACGGAGCGTTATGCGAGTAGGAGAAACCACGATCTGTTTCATCTATCTGTAAACTCGATAAGCCAAGATCCATAAATACAGCATCAACATGCGTAACGCCTGCACGCTCAAGAACATCCGAAAAATCATCAAAAGCTGCATGCGCCGGAGTAAAACGATTACTTAGCCCCAGCTTAGTAATACGCTCAGTAGCCAAGCTCAAAGCTTGTTCATCTCTATCAATGCCAATAACGCGAAGATTCGGAACTGCTTGCAGGAAGCCACTGGTATGACCTGCTAAGCCCAAAGTACAATCCACAACCACAGGAACATCACGTCCATCGGCGCGTGCCGAAGCCTCGGCATGTGCAGTAACAAGTTCAACACATTCGTCAAAAAGCACTGGCTTGTGAATAGCGCTCAGAGCACTTAAATTGTTCTGGCTAGAGTTGTGAGAATCTACCATGCAAAATCACCTACCGGAAGCACATCGTCAGCCATATTGCTGTAGTCATCTTCTTGATCAGCCAAATACTTCTCCCAATCTTCACGATTCCATAGTTCTGCACGAGTTCCCACGCCAATAAGCACAACGTCATCGCCTAAATTGGCATAAGAACGCAGCATCTGTGGCACCATTACTCGCCCCTGTTTGTCTGGTTCTAAATCCACAGCACCAGAGAGAAAAACACGCAAATAGTTGCGTGCAGCCTTATTACTCAATGAAATATGTTGAATTTGTTGAGCAATGCGACGGAATTCATCATTGGGAAGTATGTACACGCATCGTTCCTGACCTCGCGCCAACACGCAACCTTCTCCAAGCTGGCTGCGCATTTTAGCCGGAATAGCTACACGACCCTTCGCATCGATTTTTGGAGTGTACGTACCGAGCAGCAAATCTGGTAGAGGGAGATTTTTCCCTTCATTTTGCGTGTTCTGTGCTCCATTACCCATAGGCTCGCCAAACTCGGCAGAGCCGCCATGAGTAGCAAAAACATCGCCAACACCAGTATTTTCAGGCATTCTCCCCTCCTTTCAACCAGATAACCATCTTCAGGTATGCGAAAATACACTCACAATGTTCCCCACTTTACTCCACTTCTCTCCACTTTTCCCCACAAAACACAAAATTTTTAAGAATTTAAGGATTAATGAGGCTGTGCTGAATAAAAACTGAGGAGCAATTGAAAAGAGTCGATAAATATCCGCCCGTGGATACTGCTTATGATTAACTCGCACAAAATGCAAGAAAGAGAAGGAATAGCGAGAGAGAATGAGGTATTCGCTCGCTATGTATCATCTTGATGTAGAGCCTTTTGAGTATGCTTATAGGGCAGTTTTTGACTCTGTACACGAGTCAAGCCACTCGTACTCAACACAAGGAAATGCACGCGTGTCCGATTATTCAGAACAACTCCGCGAAGAACAATCCATGGTGGATGTAGCCTATGCCAGGCTCGATGAAATCCGCAAGCAAACTCAAAATCGATTAAGCGAGGTACGTTCACGAGGAGCGCATGGTTCACCTACACAGCGTTCTGAGCGTGACTCTTTTGCCACTATGTATGAAGATCGCTTATACCAGTTGCGTTTAGTGGAAGATAGGCTTGTTTTTGGGCGCATAGATACCGATGATGACACCCGTTTGCATATTGGTCGAATCGGTTTACAAAGCACTGATCATGAGGCCATTGTGGTGGACTGGCGCGCTGAAGCTGCACGTCCATTTTATGAGGCAACTCCTTTACACCGTGGCAATATTGCCATGCGTCGCCATATTACATTGAAGTTCCGTGATGTTATTGCTTTAGAAGACGAAGTCTTAAATATAGATTCAAGTCAAGTTTCACAAGCGTCTGCAAGCGGCACACTAACAGGTGAAGGTGCCTTGCTCGCTTCCCTTGCCACACGTCGCACAGGGAAAATGAGTGATATTGTAGCAACTATTCAAGGTGAGCAAGACCGCATTATCCGCAGTTCTGCCAAACACCCTCTTGTTGTTCAGGGAGGACCAGGAACAGGTAAAACAGCAGTTGCTCTTCATCGTGCTGCTTATTTGCTATACACACATCGTTCTACTTTGCAACGTTCTGGTGTTTTAGTTGTTGGACCATCCCCTGCTTTTTTGCACTATATTGATCAGGTTTTACCATCATTGGGTGAAACTGGCGTTATTTCGCGTACTTTAGGAAATCTTCTACCAGGTATATCTACTGATGTAACTGATAATCCTTTTGCCGCCAGGCTTAAAGGCGATTGCCGCATGGCCGATGTTATTGCTCATGCAGTATCTATGCGCGTGCGTATTCCTTCACAGTTGCCAGTGTTGAAAATTAATGGTGTTCGTGTGCCAATTACCCGTGCAGATATTGAAGAAGCTCAAGGCAATGCTCGTCGTTCGCACCAACCGCATAATCTTGCACGCAATACTTTTGTAAAATCCATGATTTCTTTGTTAACGAATCGTTTTAAGGAACAGTTGGATTATGAGCCCGAATATTCTGAGGTTGAAAATGCGCGTGAAACTATTCGCATGAGTGAAGACGTGAAGCGCACGCTGAATACCGCATGGCTGCCAATGAACGCACAATGGCTGATTAATGATTTATTCTCCAAGTCTCACCGCCTTAAGCAGTGTGCTCCATGGCTGACCGACACCGATATTGCAGCTTTGATTCGGCCATCAGGTTCCGCTTTAACAGTATCGGATATTCCTTTACTTGATGAGGCCTACGAACTTTTGGGACCAGATCCACTCGAACAGCAAAAGGCGAATGCGCGTTCTTCAGCGCAGAGTGCCGAAGAACGCTATGTGAATGAGATGATGGATTCTTTCGGCCTGAAGAATTCTGGCATTTCAGCTCAAACAGTGCTTTCTCATATGAACAACTCTGATGATTCGAGTTTGGCAGAACGTGCTGGAGCAGACCGCGAATGGACGTATGGTCATATTGTGGTAGATGAAGCTCAAGAGCTTACTGCAATGGATTGGCGTATGCTGATGCGCCGCTGCCCTTCTCGTTCTTTTACGATTGTAGGCGATGTGGCACAAACCTCTGCTCTTGGTGGAACACACTCATGGAACCATATGCTCGACCGCATTTTCGGAGCTGATGGGTGGGATATGCATGAGCTTACCGTTGACTACCGTAATCCACAAGAAGTCTCTGATATTGCGGGACGTTTTGCTGCTTCTGAAGGACTATATATTTCTACTGTGTCAGCTGTACGTGCGGTAGACGATAGTGTAGTTATTAAAAAGTTGAGCGATATGCCTGCTGTTATCAGCTCCTCTATTTTCCATACTGTTGATTTACTCACTCAATATGTATCTAGTGATGGATCTGGTCGCGTTGCCCTTATTTGTGACGAGAGTGTGCGCGATGCTGTAGATAAACAGTTGCGTTTATCTCTGAAAAATACTGATGCTATTTCTGAGAATGAGTTTGATCGATTAACATCACAGCCTCGTTGGGATGCTCAAATTGGTGTTTATACACCTACTGAAGTCAAGGGCTTAGAATTTGATGCTGTGGTTCTTATGGAGCCAGGTTTGATTTCTGAAAATAGCCCATCGCGTTTAACTGCTGCTGCTGATTTATATGTGGCTATGACGCGACCAACTCAAAAATTAGTCATAGTTCAGACTCAAGAAGACACTGAGCGTATTTCTTTGTAAGGTAGTAGACATGACCAAAGCATTATTGTTAGAGAATATTCATCCATGCGCTGCTGATTTTCTGCGCAGCAAAGGAATTGACGTACAGACAGCTCAAGGAGCTTTAGACGAAGATGAACTTATTGCAGCTCTTGATGGTGTAGATTTACTTGGTATTCGTTCTAAAACGTCTGTTACAGCTCGAGTATTAGAAGCGCATCCTCATCTTCGCGCAGTAGGTTGCTTCTCCATCGGCACAAACCAGGTTGATTTAAGCTATGCTGCACAGCATGGTATTGCCGTGTTCAACGCACCTTACTCGAATACACGTTCTGTGGTGGAACTTATTATTTCCGACATTATTGCGCTGATGCGTCGAGTTCCTGAGCATACTTTATCTATTCGCGAGCATACCTGGGATAAAACTGCAAAGAAATCGCATGAAGTTCGTGGCAAGACTTTGGGCATTGTGGGTTACGGTAATATTGGATCTCAAGTATCCATTCTGGCTGAGGCTTTAGGTATGAATGTGGTCTTCTACGATGTAGAAGAAAAACTAGCTTTGGGCAATGCCACACGCATGAATTCCATGGAAGAATTGTTACGCATCTCTGATGCTGTAACAATTCATGTTGATGGACGTAAGGCTAATACAAACTTCTTTAATGAGCACTATTTTAGCTTAATGAAGCAAGATGCCGTGTTTATGAACCTCTCTCGCGGCTTTATTATTGATGTCAATGCATTGCATAACCATCTTAAGTCGGGACACTTGAGTGGAGCAGCTGTTGATGTATTCCCTACCGAGCCAAAAACGGTTGGCGATGAATTCTCTACTCCATTAACAGAGATTGCCAATGTTATTCTCACTCCTCATGTGGGTGGCTCTACATTGGAAGCTCAAGAAGCCATTGGCGAATTCGTTTCGCACAAACTCTATGACTACTATACCGAAGGCAATACCTCTCTGTCGGTAAATATGCCACAGCTTAATGTGGAGGCACGTAATTCACGCAAAACACGTGATGGTGAAGCCACAAGCACAAGTGAGAAGATTACACGTATTGCTCATCTGCACACCAATTTGCCAGGTATGCTCGCACAGCTTAACAATGCTTTGTCTGCTAAGAACCTCAATGTTGTTGCTCAATCTTTGGCAACTGAGGGCGATCTTGGTTACGTAGTAACAGATATTACTGGCACGCTGCATGACGAGGATATTGCTGCAGTGGAAGCAATTAACGGCACTGTGCGTGTACATATTATGTAAAATCTGTAGCACATTTCTCGCATCTTTGCGGTCTACATGCAATTGAGGTGTTTTGCTATCTACGTAGATAGCAAAACACCTCAATTTAAGTTAAATGCTACTATTCCTGCGAACGTGCTTTCTTTAAGGAATCTATAGCCTGCGAATAATCATCTAACGAGTTAAAATGCTGGTACACAGATGCAAATCGCATATAAGCAACCTCGTCAAGCTGACGCAGAGGTTCCAAAATAGCCAGACCAACTTCTTCAGCTTTTACTTCCGAAACTCCGCGCGAACGCAGGTCTCGTTCAACGCGAATTCCTAGGAGCTTGAGTTCCTCTTCATCAATAGGTCTTCCCTTGCAGGCTTTGCGTACACCCGATACTACTTTCTCTCGATTAAATGGTTCAGCATTCCCACCGCGCTTAACCACCATAAGCACCATTGATTCTTGGGTGGTAAAGCGTTTAGAACATACAATACATTCACGTCTGCGACGAATAGAATAACCATCCTCGCTTACACGCGTGTCTATAACTTTGGTCTCTTGACTTTGACAAAAAGGACAATGCATGCCTTAACAATAACAGAGACTAAGCCTCAGGTACAATAAGTGTTTGCCCAGCAGTCAATTGATCCGTATCTAAATGGTTTAATTTTTTAATATATTCCATTGTCTCATACACATCTCCTCCCTGTGGAGTGATATCTGCCGCGAAGTTCCACAAGGTATCGTGTGGTTGCACAGTGTAACTGACTGTGTGCACTACTTCATCTTGAGCTGTTGCAAAAGGTATGGTTATGCCCGCAAAACCAACAGCAAGAGCAATACCTAAAGCCCACACAACAATTTTTCCACGACGATTCAAACGTACGCTACCTAGCCCTATACCCTGACTACGTACTGATGTTGTATTCATCTCAATCCCTTTCGAACATTTGTTCTATCGAACGTATGTTCTAATAGTCGCACATATGTTCGACAAATTCAAGATGATTTTCGAACATCCGTTTGATTTTACGGAATTTTCACGATAGAGTGGACATTATATACGGAAGGACACTTATGACTACCACTGCCCTGCATGCTTTTGCCAGTGATTCAGATGCACAACGCGCAGCCGACTTAGGCGTGAAATCTGCACGTCAATTTCAAGTCTATGAGGCTATTCGCGTTCATGTTGCAGAGCACGGTTTTGCGCCAACATTGCGAGAGATTGGTGAATTGGTTGGTCTTAAGAGTCCTTCATCGGTTAAGCATCAACTGCACAGTTTAGAAGAATTAGGACTTCTGCGCATTAACGCCGGTAAAGGGCGTGCAATAGAGCTTATTGAACCTGAGTCTTCTTCTACGTCCCCAGACGCTACTACCACTGAGCAGGAAGATCAGAAGAATAATGTACCGACTGCAAAAGCTACTGTTTATCCATTCTCACAGCGCATTGCATCTAGTGAAGATATCAGCGATTCTATTGCTCAATCACACGATATTCCTTTAGTCGGTCGTATTGCAGCAGGCTCACCTATTACCGCCGAACAACATGTAGACGATGTTATGCGCTTACCGCAACGTCTTACCGGCGAAGGAAATCTTTTTATGCTGGAAGTTCACGGTGACTCAATGATAGACGCTGCTATTTGCGATGGTGACTTTGTTGTTGTGCGCGAACAATCCACAGCGAATAACGGAGATATTGTGGCTGCTTTGCTCGACGACGAAGCCACGGTTAAAACTTTCCGTAAAGATAACGGTCACGTATGGCTTATGCCTCATAATCCCGCCTTCTCTCCTATTGATGGCACCCATGCCACCATTATGGGTAAAGTCGTAACGGTTTTGAGAAAAATCTAGTCTTCTTCGTCGTTAACGTACAGCACGAAGAATGCAAAATGCTCTCCCGAAGGAGAGCATTTTGCATATCTGAAAGTATCAGTTATTAGAAACCGAACTCAGCAGCTGTTGCACGCAAAGTCTCAGCAGAACGAGTCAAAGCAGCAAGCTCAACATCATTCAATGGGGTGTTCAAACGAGTATTCACACCTTCACGGTTCAAAACGCTTGGAACAGACATGCACACGTCAGAAATACCGTGGAAGTTATCCAACAAAGAAGATACTGGAAGAATACGGTTAGAATCCTTCAAAATAGATTCTACGATGTCTACAGCAGACATACCGATAGCGTAGTTAGTTGCACCCTTACCATCGATAATCTTATATGCTGCGTTCTTCACGTCCTGGTGAATTTGTTCACGAACTTCTGCAGTCAAAGGAGCATGGCCTTCAAGTTCTTTCCACTCGAGCATCGGTACGCCACCGATAGTTGCGGACGACCACAATGCTACTTCGGAATCACCGTGTTCACCAGCAATATAGGCGTGAACGTTCTTTACGTTTACACCAGTCTGCTCTGCAATCAAGAAACGCAAACGAGCAGAATCCAAGTTAGTACCAGAACCGAACATCTGGTTTGCTGGAAGACCAGAAAGCTTCAAAGCAACCTGAGTTACAACATCTACTGGGTTGGTGACGAGAATGTAGATTGCATTAGGAGCCACCTTAACCAAGTTAGGAATGATGGACTTCATAATGTTGATGGTAGCGCCTGCAAGTTCAAGACGAGTCTGTCCTGGCTGCTGACGAGCACCAGCAGTAATAACAACTACATCCGCATCGCGGCAAATCTCTGGATCATCAGAACCGCTAATAGAAACGGTTGGATAGAAGCTAGAACCGTGCTGCATATCGAGAACTTCAGCTTCTACCTTCTTGAGGTTAAGGTCTTCAAGCACGATTTCACGTGCAATACCACGCTGAGCTGCTGCGAATGCAATTGTGGAACCAACAGCACCTGCACCGACGATAGCAAGTTTAGTTGGCTTAACTGGCGAAACTGCCATTACTAACCCTTCTTTCATTATTTTTTCATGATGGATTATGTGTATTCCATACGAAAGCTTCATTACTTAGATTAGCGATAGCTCTCTACGAAAAACAGTTTTCCTTTGCTCTTGTGACTGATATCACTAAAGCTCAGAAATATCGTGTTGCGCATGTGCGGCAAGTAAAGCAGCAGCTAAAACGTTATCTACTTCGCACACGATATATGTTCCCTCATTGCGATACTCAATCTCGTGAACTATGCCATTTTCTCGAGCTTGAAAGATTAATTGTCCCTGATTATACGGTATGACTGCTTCTACACGAACACTTGGGGTAGGAAGCAAAGACTCCACATAATTATTGAGTTCTTCGATGCCGTCACTGCTTGCAGCAGATACAAAGAAAGCTTCAGGAGCTAACTGACGTAAACGTTCTAAAGCAGCGTCATCAATTAAATCAATCTTATTAAAAACAATAACCGTAGGCATGCCTGCTATAGAATCAATATCTTCTAAAACATCATTGACGGCATCGATTTGCGAGAACGGATCAGGATGAGAAGCATCAACAACATGCACAATAACATCCGACTGAGCAACCTCTTCAAGCGTTGATTTAAAAGCCTCAACAAGCTGAGTAGGTAATTTGCGCACGAAGCCAACAGTATCCACATACGTAAAGTTTCGCCCTTGAGCTGTTTGCGCACCGCGCACAGCAGTATCCAAAGTGGCAAACAGAGCGTTTTCTACGAGCTCGCTTGAACCAGTTAAACGGTTAATCAGTGACGATTTACCTGCATTCGTATACCCCACAACTGCTACTGAAGGCAAACCAAAACGACGACGAGAGCCACGTTTGACTTCACGAGCAGGAGCCATCTGTTCGATTTGTTTACGTAGCTTCGCCATTCGCGTGCGAATAACTCGACGATCCATTTCGATTTTTGTTTCACCAGGACCGCGCGAACCGATACCGCCAGCTTGTCCAGCAGCCTGACCACCAGCCTGACGAGACAGCGAGCCACCCCAACCGCGCAAACGTGGAAGCATGTATTCCATTTGAGCGAGTTCAACCTGAGCTTTTCCCTCACGACTGGTTGCGTGTTGAGCGAAAATATCGAGGATAACAGCGGTACGATCAACTACGTGCACTTTCGTTACATCTTCTAAAGCGCGACGTTGGCTTGGAGGAAGATCAGCATCCACAATTATCGTATCTGACTGTGTAGCAGCAACAATTCCAGCTACTTCGTTTGCTTTACCTGAACCGATGTATGTAGCTTTATCTGGACGTAAACGATGTTGCAGTACGCCATCAACGACGTCTGCACCTGCTGTTCGCGCTAGAGCAGCCAACTCGCGTAGTGATTCCTCAGCTTGTGCCAAGGTAGTTTCTCGGTTCGACCACACTCCCACGAGCACAACACGTTCCAAGCGAACCTTACGATATTCAACCTCAGTAATATCTTCTAGCTCACCGAGGCCTGTTACGTGACGAAGTTTGTTACGCCCTTCGCGTTCTTCCCAAATTTGTTCGCCTGACAGTCCTTGAACTTCACGCGCAGCTTCATCGCCACGATGTTGGTCGAGCAGAACTTCAGAGTGTTCCCCTAAGAAAGAAGTGGGTTCTAAGACCTTGTCTTCCATAAATCCTTTCCGTTACAACGCACATCTACTCCCTCTATAATAAAGCCACCCGTATCACAAGAATACGAGTGGCTTAGCTGAGGGAATAACGCAAGAAACTATGCAGTAATTTTCTTATGCGTACACATGTAAACAATGAAGCCAATAACGACTACTGCGCCAGCACATAAGAACAACGTTGACATATTTGCTGCTACAGAGCCGTTAGCGATCAAACCTACATGAGACAAGGCATTCGACCCCATAAGAGTACCCAAAATCGCAATACCAATCGACGCTGTAGTGTTCATAAACAGATCGTTCATACCCACACCACGACCGGATTCATCTTGCGTAAGAGTTCCCAAAACGAGGGAAACGACTGGAGAATACAGCATACCTGCGCCTCCGTAGTACAAGCAGGCAGAAGCAGTCAGAGCCAAAGGTCCCATCGCCAAAACAAAAGCGCCGATAATAAAGCCTGAAGCCATCAAAATGCATGCAGTAATCATCGTGGCATGACGTCCAATTTTTCCAACAATCCAGCCGGAACTTGTGCCCACAATTGCAGCAACAATAAATGCCCACACAATGTAATGAGAGGCTGTGCTGGTATCCATCTTATATACTCCTGCTGCCACATTGTTGAACATTGGTGAGTAGAAGTAATTTGGGAAGTAGAACAGCAAAATATAGCCTGTAGCAATCAACCAATTTGTATTCTTAAAGAACTCTGGTGCAACAAAAGGATGGCTAGCCTTATTAATATACACAGCAAAAATAAGGAAAGCAGCAATAGCAGCGACCATATACCACCACTTCATATCAGAGAAGAAGAGAGCTAAGAAGGCTGCACCTAATCCGAAAATAACAAAGCCCCACGCATCAACTTTCTCTCCCGTGCTGGATGTGTCAGGAAGATTCTTCAGCAAAATTGGCAGGAGCAAGATGGTAACAGTTGGAATCAGGAAGAGATAGGACCAGTGAATGGAGCTAAAGAAACCGGCTGCAAAAACGCCGATAGCTGCAGAGAACTGATAACCAGCAGTAAACAGACCAAAGAAAACAACCTTTAACGATGACTTGAGATATTTGGTTGCTACAACAAGGAATGCAGAACCCGCAACCTGTTCACCTGCGGTTTGCAAGACGCGAGCAAAAATAACAATCCACACATTAGGATGGAAGAAGTATCCAGCAACAAAGCCGAAAACCGAACCAATAAAAAGCGTAACAATACCAATAGTTACGAGCTTCCTCAAAGAAACAAAGTCACCCAAAGAACCATAGACGAAGCACACAATCCCCAGAACAATACCTGGAATTGCTGTAATCATAGATGCTTGACTTCCAGCACCCACAGCCTGACCAACCTGTTCGAAAACGAGGTTAAATCCCTGCAAGCACAAAGTTCCCAAAATAAAAGTAATCAACAGAGGAATCAAAGCAGTAACAGCCTGCTCGCTCGTCATAGCGGGAGATTTCTTCTCCACAAATGCATTCGAAAGTGCCATAATCTTCTCTCCTACTCCTTAATGTTCTGCAACCAGAGTGCCAATTCGCGTCATCAGTTCATGAACGAAACGCTCAACATCCACACCCACAGCAACCTTCATGGTTTTAACTGGATCGTTCAAACGCGTTTCATCACCAATAGTGCGACCGCGTGTAGCACCCTCAACATCTACCTTCATATTGATGTCGATCAAAGTAACCAAGCTCGGATCAATAGCAACAGCCACAGCCAAAGGATCATGCAAACCACAGCCACCCAAATGTGGAGATGTAGTTTCATAAGCTTTAATGTAATAATCAACCATATCCGCGTAGAATTTACCGGAATCTGTGCCGGTATCGCGCCACTTTTGCGTATCTTCATAACGCAGCAAGGTCTGAAGTGTCACATCCAAGCCAATCATCGTTACTGAAGCACCAGAGCGGAATAAAATATTGGCAGCTTCAGGATCTTGCGAAATATTTGCCTCAGTCCATGCATTCACATTGCCTGGAACAGTAAGAGCTCCACCCATAATCACGATATTGCCAATTTCATCGATAATACTCGGGTCTTTTTCTATTGCCGCAGCAATATTCGTATCAGGCCCTGTTGGTACATAGACTAAATCTTTGCCATACTTGTGCACAGATTCAATAATGAATTCGACAGCATCTTGCTGCTCAACGTGACGTGGAGAATCTGGAATGTCAACATCTCCAATGCCATTCTTTCCGTGAATAAATGCCGAGATGTCGAGGACTTCGAAAGATTCTGTGGAGCGCGAGTGATCAATACCGCGGAATACAGGAACTTCTGGATGCCCTAAAATATCGGTGATAGCTAAAGCATTACGGGTTCCTTGATCCATAAGTACATTGCCATAGGTTCCGGTAATACCGATAAGTTCCACTTCTGGACTTGCCAATGCGTAGGCAATCGCCATAGCATCGTCCACACCGGTATCGAGATCCAAAATCATCTTCTGAGACATAATATCGCCTTTCGGTTCTGCCGAGTATCCGATCAACGGCGAGTTTGCTGGCACTGCGAGATTTCATGGCGGGACTTTATATCCCCTTCATGTCGTTCTTTATGCGTCACGATAATTGTTCATCACCGTTCATCACCGCATACATGCCGAACGAGCTTCACGCGCATCTCGTATGTGTCGTTGTGCAGGCCCTCCATCGATAAACCTACTCGCAACGCTCCCCATCTTTGGTTAAGCGTTTAATCAATCGGATAAGTGTATAGCATAGCACGTTTTTTGATAGGTGGGGACACGTGTCGGGATACAGGTGACGAATGCAGGTGGCCAATACAGAGCCAAATGCAGGAGCCACATTCTACTTAAGCGATTAATACATCCGATATGCCAGTTTTGATGCACAAAAATGGCTTCATACGTGGCATAGCAGGTGCATTAATCACTTAAGTTGCCCCTGAGCACAAAAACTCAATCCAAACGCGAAATACGTGCTCCGCTTATCATCGCCTAAACCCTATTATGTTCTCTCACAGCTCTTCTCATAACGATATTTCGCCCGGATTTTGTACAATTTTCACAGAGAAATACTGCGGTTATCATATGCATCCGTGCGCTAAAGGGGCGCCACAAACGCAACACAGAGATTAGCGCAGAAAGCAGTCCGTAAAATGCGTAAAAAGCAAAAGCAGCGCATAGCAGTAGAAAACAGCAGAAAACAGCAGCAAGCAGCAGAATAGACAGGACATTCAGTGAGCAAGAAAAACAGTCTGAACAAGCCAAACGAACAGTACTTTAGCGCACAACCATCAACCGAAGATGAGCGCAAAAACATAACTGTTTCTCTACGCGGAACTGACTACGAGGTAACCGTATCTCGCAGTGTTTTCTCCACACATCGTCTTGATTTGGGGACGAAGGTGCTGCTTGACCGCATTCCTTCACCCGATTATCTAGACGATACAGGTGCACAGCACGCGCCACACATCCTTGATATTGGATGCGGTTGGGGTCCCATCAGCATCGCAGCCGCAGCCGAAGCTCCACAAAACGCTGTGGTATGGGCTCTTGACGTCAATGAGCGTGCCGTAGAGCTTACGGATCTCAACGCAAAACGCGCCGGGTATACCAACGTGCGAGCAGGTACAGCAGAAAGTTTCGCTGCATCTTATGCCCAAGAGTGGAGCAACGTTACTTTCGATCTTATGTGGTCTAACCCGCCAATTCGCATTGGAAAGAATGATTTACACACTCTCCTACTCACTTATCTGCCACGCCTGACTGTGGGCGGTCATGCTTTTATGGTGGTGCAAAAACATTTGGGCGCTGATTCGCTGATGTCGTGGCTCGACGAGAATCTCAACGCAACCGAATCGACAGGGACATCGACAGGAACATCAACTGCAACAGAAGAACGCCCTGCATTTGCAGTTTCGAAATTCGCTTCTGCCAAGGGCTACCGCATTATTGAGGTGGAGCACCTACACTAAATACCCGCACTAAATGCCCACACTAAACGGCAGGATAAGTGCTCATACAAAACGCTCGCGATACTCCACCGCACCAAAAGCCCGCGCTAAGCGGCAAGTTAAGTAACAAGATAACCGCTCGCACTAAGCACACACTATGAATACCACTATGAACGATAATATAAGCACACCATCAGTAGCCAAGGATTCACTGCACTTTAGCTATCCCGATGCTCTGCCAGTATCTCACAGCTTGTCCGAGATTACGCAGGCAGTGCGCAACTCACAGGTTGTTATTGTTTCAGGACAAACTGGTTCGGGTAAAACAACACAAATTCCGAAAATGCTGTTGGATATGGGTCGCGGTTCGCATGGTAAAAAAGTTATCGTTACCCAACCTCGCCGTATTGCTGCGCGTTCTGTAGCCGAACGTATTAGCGAGGAACTGCACACTAAGCTGGGCGATCAGGTGGGCTACCGCGTGCGTTTTACCGATGAAAGTTCAGCTCAAACCCGCTTGGTTATTGCCACTGACGGTATTTTGCTCGCTCATATTCAGCATGATCCGCTTTTAAGTGCCTACGACACCATTATGATTGATGAGGCACATGAGCGTAGCTTAAATATTGATTTTTTGCTTGGTTATATTACCGCTTTGCTTCCAAAACGCCCTGATTTGAAGCTTATTATTACCTCAGCAACCATCGATTCGCAGAAATTTCAGGAACATTTTGCTGCGGTTTTAGGCAAAAACGTTCCGATTATTGAGGTAAGCGGACGTACTTACCCTGTTCAGATTGTGTATGAACCTGTGGGCTCTGCCCCCTCTGTTGTGCGTAACCTCAGTGCTTTCAATGGTTTGAACAATACCACTGATGCTAACTCTTCCGATGACGATATGATGGTTTCAACTGCTGTAGCACGCGCCTGCGCTCAGCTGGTTGTTCATTCCACTCATACTAACGGCCCACGCGATATTTTGGTATTCGCGGCTGGCGAGCGCGATATACGTGAGTATGAGCAGGCTATTCGTCGCGCTTTTGGCGCACGAGCTAGTGATGCTAAACGTTCAGATTTCATTGAGATTGTGCCTCTTTTCGCTAGATTGAGCGCGAAAGAACAGCATAAGATTTTTGAAGCGCATACGCATCAACGTATTATTTTGGCGACGAACGTGGCGGAAACCTCCTTAACTGTTCCAGGAATTCGCTATGTGGTTGATCCTGGTTTTGCTCGTATTTCTCGTTATTCGAAGACTGCGAAAGTGCAGCGTTTGCCTATTGAACCGATTTCTCAGGCGAGCGCTAATCAGCGTTCTGGACGTTGCGGTCGTATTGCTGATGGTCTAACAATTCGTTTGTATTCGTCTGAAGATTTCGAGTCGCGTCCTGCTTTTACCGATCCTGAGATTGTACGTACCTCTTTGGGATCAGTTGTTTTGCAGATGCTGGCTGTGGGCGTAGCTCATACAGCAGATGATGTGACTCATTTTGGTTTTATTGATTCGCCCGATATGCGCGCGGTAAGCGACGGTTTTAATGAACTGTTAGAGTTGCGCGCCATTAAGCGCGTCACGTCTCGGCGTTCACGTTCGCAAACTTCACAGCGTTCGAACACTTCTGTGGTTCTCACGCGTATTGGTAAACAGTTGGCACGTATTCCTGTAGATGTGCGTTTAGCACGCATGATTATTGAGGCGAGCCGTTCCACCCCAGATACACTTGCCGCTATTCTGATTATTGTGGCCTTTTTGAGCGTGCAAGATCCGCGTGAACGTCCTGAAGAGCAAAGAGAGGAAGCAGACCGCATTCATAAACGTTTTGCAGATGCATCTTCCGACTTCCTCACTGCTTTGAATTTGTGGATGTTTTTCTATAACCCTGAGCACAAGCTATCGAGTTCGTCCATGCGTAAGCTGTGCCGCTCTGAGTTTGTTCATTTTATGCGCATGAGGCAATGGCATGACTTGTATGAACAGCTCAGTAGCGTATGCAAGGAGATGAAGTGGACTGTTGGTACAGTTCATCCACTTAGGCAACCAAGTGAGCAGATTCTTGCTCTTCCTCAGGCTCAGCAGGCTTCCGGTGCGCTAGCCTACTCGTGGGATGGTGATTCTATTCACCGTGCTATGCTTGCTGGCTTACTTTCGAGCATGGGTATGCAGGTGGTGAGGGAGCCGAAAGCTTCACAGTTTGCAGGCTTAAAGGGCGCTGCTCGGGCTCGTGCTATGAAACGAGCAGCAAAGATGGCGAAGAACGATTATCAGGGTGCGCGTGGAACGCATTTTGCTCTTTTCCCTGCTTCTTCTGTAGCATCATCTACCCCAGCATGGGTTATGGCTGCTGAGCTTGTTGAAACTTCGCGTTTATGGGCGCGTTCCTGTGCTGCGATTGATCCTGCTTGGGCGTATGATCTTGCTAAAGATTTAACACGCACCTCGTATGGAGCTCCTCACTGGTCTGGTTCGGCTGGTAGTGCTGTAGCATCGTCTACAATTCATTTGTATGGTTTACCGATTATTACCGATAAAACTGTGCAATGGGGTCGTATTAACCCTGCTGAAGCTCGCGACCTATTAATTCGTCAGGGTCTGATTGAAGGCGATATTACGCGCCGCTTCGCTGGAGACGAGTTTATTCAGTCGAATATGGATGTGCTGGAGCAGGCTCAAGAAGAAACGCATCGTACGCGCGTAATTGCTGATGTAGTCTCTGATCAAGATCTCTATGATTTTTATGATCATGTTCTTCCTTCCACTATTACGAGCGTCGCACAGTTAGCTCATTGGTGGAAAACGGAACGTCATGAGCATCCTCATCTCTTGACTTTTAATCCTGATAAAGTTGAGCGTTTACAAAACACTCAATCAACGGATTTAGCGGATTATCCAGACCGCTGGCATGTGCGCGGTAGTGATGGTACTGCTTTTGCTTTTAAATTAAGCTATAAATATGATCCACATGCTGAAGATGATGGCGTAACCGTGCATATTCCTCTGTCTGCTTTATTGCGTGTGCAAGACAGTGATTTTACATGGACTGTTCCCGGAATTCTTGACGATTTGATTGTGCACACTATTAAGTCACTTCCTAAAGCTTTGCGCGTGCAGTTCGTTCCTGCTCCCCAAACCGCACAGAAAATTCGTGCTGTATTAGATGAACGTTTTACTGCTTTTCCAGGTAGCGAGCAGGCTTTAGATGAGCAAATCCCTGACTTTACGCATGCTTTTACTCAGGCTGCGATTTCTGTGACTAATGCGCAACTGCATCCTGAAGATTTTAGTCGAGATCAAATTGAACGTTTGCCTGGTTTTGTGCGCCTGAATTTTGCCGTGGAGTCAGATCCTGTACGTTCTGCACGCGGAAAAATCAAAAGGAAAGCTCAGGTTCTTGCCACGTCAAAAAGTTTGAGCGATCTGCAGCAACGTTTTAGCTCTCAAGCGCAAAAATCAGCGCGACACACGATTTCTCGTCAAGCTCAGCAGGCAAGCCAAGCCGGTCAAGAAGTCAAACGTGTTGATTTGCTCCATAACGCAGGCGTAACAACTCAGTTACGTCAAGATATGCTATGGTCAAGCGCTCTCGATGCTGTAAAACTTCCTGCAGATCGTATTCGCTCACGTTGGCTCGGCACAGAAGCGTTGATTTTGGCGTCTGCGCCGTACTCGTCTATAGACGCTTGCATAAATGATATGCAGATGGCTGCGGTTAAGCGTTTACTGCCACATATTGAGTCTATTGATTCAGACCGTGCTTTAGCTGAAGATATTTCCGGTATTATCAACGTATTTGAGGATACTGTTTATGCAGTTGCACGCGATGTTATGCAGATTTTGCAGTCCTTTGCTGCTGTTGAGCAGTTAGTATCTGGTACGGCAGATTTACCGCTTTTATCTGTTCTGCAGTCTGTGCACGCTCATGCTCATGCTCTGGTTAATGATGGTTTTATTGCGCGTACTCCTGCTGACTCTTTGCCGCGCATCGCTCGCTATTTGAAAGCTGACTGCTTGCGTATAGAGAAAGCGAAGGTTAATAAAGACCGCGATGTGCAGTGGGCTTGGCAGGCAGATGAAGCGTATCAGCTTGTTCAGTCTGCCAGAGCTCGGGCTGATAAAACCCCGGCAGGGCCTGTTCATGATTCTGCTGAACATACTGCTGAACAGGTGCGTTGGATGTATGAAGAATTCCTTGTATCCTTATGGGCGCAGGAATATGGAACAGCGTATCCTGTCAGTTTGAAGAGATTGCGCAAAGCTATGGATTAATAGCTACTTCGGATTTCAGCAGGAGTTACCTCTACTGCATGCGTTATATTCGAAATCGAAAGCAAAGGGCTGTAACACTGTTCGTGTTACAGCCCTAATAATAATTACAGGCGAGGCAGATACTTCTGCAACTCATATGGAGTAACCTGCATACGGTACTCCTCCCACTCTTTGCGCTTATTGCGCAAGAAGTATTCGAAAACATGCTCGCCAAGCACAGATGCTACAAAGTCGGACTTTTCCATCACCTTTAAAGCAGTATCCAAGGAATCTGGCAGAGGCTGAATACCCATAGCTAAACGCTCTAAATCAGTCAGCTCCCAAACATCATCACTGGTTGGCTCTCCCAACTCCATGCCCTGCTTAATGCCATCTAAACCAGCAGCTAAAAGCACAGAATAAGCCAAATATGGGTTAGCAACAGGATCCAAACCGCGGAACTCCATTCGTGCGGAATTACCTTTGCCTGGCTTATACTGTGGAATGCGCAACAGAGCAGAACGATTGTTATGTCCCCAGCAAATGAAGCTTGGAGCTTCTGCCCCGCCCCACAAACGCTTATAAGAATTAACATACTGATTAGTAACAGCAGTAATTTCTGCAGCATGATAAATCAAACCAGCAGCAAACTGACGTGCTGTTGTGCTCATATTGAATTCTTGACCTGCCTCATAGAAAGCGTTAGCGTCACCTTCAAACAAGCTCAAATGTGTATGCATACCTGAACCTGGCTGATCAACCAATGGCTTCGGCATAAAGCTGGCATGAATACCGCGCTCCAAGGAAATTTCCTTCACCACGGTGCGGAAAGTCATAATATTGTCGGCAATAGCCAAAGCATCGGCATAGCGCAAATCAATCTCGTTTTGACCAGGACCTGCCTCATGATGGGAATATTCAACAGAAATACCCATCTGTTCAAGCATATTCACTGCTGCACGACGGAAATCCATTCCCGAGCTGCGTGGCACATGATCGAAATAACCGCCAGAATCGATAGGCACTGGAGGCTTGGAATAATCGTCCTGATGTTCGAACAAGTAGAATTCGATTTCCGGATGCACGTAGAAGGTAAAGCCCATTTCCTTAGCCTGATCCAGCGTGCGCTTGAGCACGTAGCGTGGATCGCCGAGCGAAGGCTGACCTTCTGGCGTAAGCACATCGCAGAACATGCGTGCTGTGCCCTGAGGGCCGCCTCGCCATGGCAAAATCTGGAAGGTGGTTGGATCTGGACGCACAATCATGTCGTCTTCCGACACACGTGTTAAGCCCTCAATAGCCGAACCATCGAAACCAATACCCTCTTCGAAAGCGTCCTCCAACTCGGCTGGAGCAATCGCCACAGACTTGAGCTGACCCAAAACATCGGTAAACCATAAACGGATAAAACGTATATCCCGTTCTTCTACAGCACGTAATGCGAATTCTTGTTGCTTATTCATATCGCTATTATCTCAATCAAATGTTTCTATTATGTGTTCAGGAGTTCTGTGTCAATTCCAAAGCCTCTGGCAAGGTAAAAGCGCCAGAATACAAGGACTTACCTAAAATTGCAGCATCCACACCTTTACCTATTGTAGACAGTGTCTTCAAGTCGTCAAGCGTGGAAATACCTCCGGAAGCCGTTACACGCGCATCCGTATGATCTGCAACCTGAGCCAGCAAATCAACATTCGGGCCAGACATCATGCCATCGCGGTTCACATCAGTTACTACATAGCGTGAGCAGCCAGCATGATTAAGCACATCAATCATCTCGAATAAATCACCACCCTGGCTTGTCCACCCACGACCAGCTAAAGTAGTGCCACGCACATCCAAGCCCACCGCAACTTTCTCCCCGTAACGAGAAATAACCTGCGCTGTCCATTCAGGGTTTTCCAATGCAGCAGTACCAATATTCACACGAGCAGCTCCAGCCTCAAAAGCGGCTTCAAGAGACGCATCATCGCGAATACCTCCGGAGAGTTCAATATGAACGCGCGATCCAAGCTGTTCCACAATATCATGGACTTGTGCGCGATTATTGCCTGTTCCGAAAGCAGCATCTAAATCCACCATGTGAATCCATTGCGCGCCCTGATCTACCCATTGCACAGCAGCATCAAAAGGGCTGCCGTAATCAGTTTCCGAACCTGACTCACCTTGACGCAGGCGCACGGCTTTGCCATTACGCACGTCCACAGCAGGAAGAAGAGTGAGCATAGAAATCCCCCTCGTTTATCATTTTTCGTTAAAAGTAGATACCCAGTTTTTCAGAAGTTGTGCTCCGGCTTCACCTGATTTTTCTGGATGGAATTGTGTGGCCGCCAACGAGCCTTTTTCTACAGCCGCAATAAAAGTATCGTTGCCGTATGATGCAGTAGTTATGCGCGCCTGCACTGGCTGTGTAAAGGCATCCTCATGTGTAGCCACGCCGATTGGGGAGCCATCAGCATGAGCGTGAGCAGCGTAGGAGTGTACAAAATAGAAACGCTCAGAGGCAATATTGTTAAAGAGGCTGCTGGAATCTGGTGCTTGAACAGTATTCCATCCCATATGTGGAACGACCTGAGCATCCAAGAGGTTGACTGATCCTGCGATTAAACCTAGACCCTCGCAATATACTGAGCGTTCGTTTCCTTCGTTAAACATAACCTGTTCGCCCACACATACACCTAATACTGGCTGAGAGTGAGCAATACGTTCATAGACAATATCGTCACCGCCAGCAGCACGTAATCCCTTCATGCAGGCGGCGTATGCGCCTACACCAGGAACAACAAGACCATCAGCGTCTAAGGCTGCTTGGCGATCGCTTGTAAGTTCTACGTCTACGCCAATATTGTCGATAGCGCGCACCATGGAGCGCACATTTCCAAAACCATAATCAAAAACAACTACTGAAGGCACACGCTCTCCTACTCTTCGTCTTCATCGTTGTGGTCTTCTAAGAATTCCATATAAGGCATAAGGAATTCTTTTGCTTCTTTATTAGTACGGAAGTCACGCGAGTCTGCCTGCACATACCCTGCTACATCAAGATCTTCGATTTTTTGAGCTCCAATCAGCAAATCTTCAATAGTGGGGTCGAAAGCTTCGAGGAAGAGAGGTGCAATCTGTTCTTCCGGATGGCACTCACCGGCGAACCAGATTGTAATCTTTAACCTATCAGCACGATTCACACACAGAATAGCGCCAACACCTTCCATTGCTCGTGAAATAATGGATGCTGTCTGCTCTGGACCATCGTCTTCAAGATCGCGCAGTATGGCAAAGCTACCTTGATTGTATTCCACACAATGTGCGTCAATTCCACAGCCCTTACAAAATGCCGCCAAAATACCAGCTTTTGCTACATTCGTTAGTAAAAGAGCTACCTTCGCTTTATTACCGAGAATTCCTTCTAGCTCGTCATTAAAATGTGGGTCAATCAGATTATCATCGAGTTGAGCGCCAAAATCATCAGAGAACTGCTTCTCTATGTCTGCAAAAGCAGCATTAACCTGAGCATCGCTCAAATCATCAGAGGAGTCTTTTTTCTTATTAGTCATTTAGAGAGCTCCCTTAGTGCTTGGAATACCATCGACGCGCGGATCGACACTGACAGCAGCACGCAAAGCTCGCGCAAGAGCTTTGAACTCAGCTTCTGCAATATGGTGAGGATCGCGACCGGATAGCACGCGCATATGCAAGCAGATACCTGCATGGTAAGCAATTGATTCCAGTGCGTGGCGAACCAAGGAGCCAGTAAAGTGTCCGCCAATCATAGCGTATTCAAAACCTTCTGGTTCACCTGAGCACTGTGCATAAGGACGTCCAGAAATATCAACAACACACTGTGCCAATGCTTCATCCAAAGGCACAAGACAATCAGCAAAGCGCGTAATCCCGCGCTTATCTCCCAAAGCCTGCTTAAGAGCTTCACCGAAAACGATAGCAATATCTTCTACTGTATGATGCGCGTCAATATGTGTATCACCTGTAGCCTTAATCGTTAAATCTATCAACGAATGCTTACCCAAAGCAGTCATCATATGATCATAAAAAGGTACAGAGGTATCAATCTGAGTTTTTCCTGTGCCATCTAGGTTAAGGCTCAACTCAATTGATGATTCGCTTGTTGTACGTGTAATTGTTGCGGTACGTGCCATATCCGTCCTCTTTCCTCGTGCGAGTGCTATGCTCTTTATAAGCCTGAAGCATTTAACTCGTCAAGAACCGGCAGAAAAGCTGTTCTAAACGTTTCCATTTCTTCGTCTGTTCCCATGCATACACGCATAAATCCGTCTGGACCGACTTCTCGGATAAGTACTCCGCGTTCGAGCAGTTTTTCGAAAACAAGATGACGGTTATTGAAACGACCGAACATAATAAAGTTTGAATCGCTGGCGGCTACCTGTAGTTTTTTGCCATGATAGACCTGCTCAGATAGCCATTGGGCAGTTTCATCGCGCGTCTGTCGTAAGTGCTGTACCTGGCTGAGCTGTTCATCAGTATGATCGAGCGCGGCTAGAGCAGCTGCTTGAGTTAGCGCGCTTAAATGATATGGCATGCGAACAATACGTAACGCATCGATAGCGCCTTGAGAGCCTGCGATATAACCTACGCGAGCGCCCGCATATGCAAAAGCTTTGGATAGCGTGCGGCTGACAGCGATATTATCGTAACGCTCGATGAGCGTATGCGCGCTAGGAACGCCTTCGCGCCGAAACTCTGCGTATGCTTCGTCCACAATAACGATAGGATGTGCGCCCTCTGCAGCACCAACTACTTCCACGTTTTGGCACGCTTCGGCAATGCGGGCGATATCATCGACATCTATAGGTGTTCCTGTTGGATTATTTGGGCTGGTAATCAGAACAATCGCTGGGTGAATATCTTTAATGGCAGCAATACCAGCTTCTACGTCTACAGTAAAATCATCAGCTCGGTTTACCGTTGTCCACGTGGTGAAGGTATCGCGTGCATATTCAGGATACATGGAGTAGGTTGGAGCAAAGCCTAGAGCAGTGCGTCCAGGACCGCCGAAAGCTTGGAAAATCTGCAACATGATTTCATTCGAACCGTTTGCTGCCCATAGTTGCTCGGTTTCTAAGCTCACGCCAGTTTCACGCTTCAGATACGTGCACAGAGCTTCACGCAAAGCAATGTGTTCACGGTCTGGATAGCGATTGAGTGTAGGCGCAATCTGACGAATGCGTTCAACAATAGACTCAATAACTTGTGGGCTTGGTTCGTATGGATTTTCATTCACATTCAAACATACAGGAACATCTAATTGTGGAGCACCATAAGGCTCCTCCCCTGCTAAATCGTTACGCAGTGGAATTGTGCGTGGAATGCTTGAGCTCATAATTCTCCTTGAGATGTGTGTATGCCACAATACAACCATGTGTAGGGTCGCATGAACCCCACACATGGCACTGTTCTACAATCCGGCAGCGTCTTCCTGAGCTGCCAGGGTCTCCTTATTATATGGATCGTCGATAAAACGGGTCAGCACACATTCGCCATGAGCTGGAAGATCCTCGCTGACTGCAAAATCATTGACCTTGCGAGCGAGTGCTTTCAAACCCTGCTCGTCATATTCAATAACTTCAACAGCCTTCATAAAGGTGTGCACGCCCAAACCTGACTGGAAACGAGCCGTGCCGCCTGTTGGCAGAACGTGGTTTGAACCAGACATATAATCGCCCAAAGGAACTGGAGAGTATGGTCCACGGAAAATAGCTCCGGCATTGCGAATACGCTTCACAACATCGTCAGCCTGAGCAGTATGAATTTCCAAATGCTCTGCAGCATATGCATTAGCTACATCAATAGACTGATCAAGATTATCGGTCAGAACAATAGCAGACTGCGTGCCGCGCAAAGCTGTAGCCATACGTTCGCTGTTCTTCGTGCGAGGAACGCGCTCTTCCAGTTCAGCAATAACCTTCTGTGCTAATGCTTCGTCATCAGTGATGAGCACGGAACCAGCCAGCTCGTCGTGTTCAGCTTGACCCATAAGATCTACTGCTAGCCATGCAGGATTAGCAGTAGAGTCAGCAATAATGCCGATTTCTGATGGACCAGCTTCAGCATCAATGCCGCATACACCCGAAATCATGTGCTTTGCTGTGGCCACGAAAATATTTCCAGGACCAGTAATCATATCTACTGGTTCACACAGCACTTCGCCATCTTGAGGTTCACTACCCTTGGCGCCATAAGCAAACATTGCAACAGCCTGAGCACCGCCCACAGCATAAACTTCCTCGACGCCCAAGATTGCGCACGTCGCCAAAATCGTAGCATTTGGCAGCCCATCGGGGTTGTCTGCACATGGTGGAGTCGCAATAGCTAATGATTCCACGCCAGCGGCCTGAGCTGGAACCGCATTCATAATCACGGATGTAGGATATACAGCCTTGCCACCCGGCACATATAGGCCTACGCGCTCAACTGGAATCCAACGCTGAGAAACTCGAGCACCATCAGCCAACGGCGTGGAAAAGTCTTGAGGCACCTGAGACTGACACACAGCACGAATACGGGATACCGATTCTTCAATAGCCGCACGTACGTGTGGCTCAAGCGTATCCAGAGCATGCTGCATTGCTTCTACCGGAACACGAAGATTGCGAGGACGAACATGGTCAAATTTTTCAGCGTAATCACGCAAGGCTGCAGCGCCACGTGTTTTTACTGCTTCCAAAATTGGGGCAACCAGTTCTTCTGCTTGGCTTACGCCCATCTGAGCACGAGGAACGGTTTCGAGAAGTTCAGCGCGAGACAGAGATGTTCCGCGCACATCAATTGTTCGAATAATTTGTTCTGCCATAGTTTGAGTGTAATAGGAATGCCCAACTAAATACGCGCGAGCAGACACAAACATCTCATTAAACGAAACGGGAGACGGTTCAGTGCAGTTCAGCACGCACTCTGAACTGCACTCCCGCTCCTGGGTTTATGCAATAGAATGCGGACCAAACATCGCTTTAATATCACCAAAGAGGGAGGCATCTTTCTTCACGCGGAAATTATCTCCCATTGTCACCACAGCACACGACCCATCCTGACGCACAACCATCAGCTGCACTTCGCTATAGCCTGGATGCATGTGCAGAATTTCAGCAAGCTGTTGCATACGGCTAGCCACTAACGCCACTTCAGGCAAGCGCACCAGAAGAATAGACGTATCCGCATCTTCAATGCGTGGCACTTCCAATTCTTGAGCGCGAATAGATACAGCCTCTTCGCGAGCTTCAGCAAAACCTCGCACACGCACAATCGTATCGATATTGAGCTTCGATGCATTCTCCTCATATGCTTTACCGAAGAAGAGACATTGCACAGAAGCTTCCATATCTTCAACGGTAATAATTGCCCAGGCATTACCCTTCTTGGAAATCTTACGCTCCACGCTAGTAATCAACCCCGCTATAGTAACCACAGTGCGAGGCTCCAAAGTCGCCACAGAGTTCAGCAGTCGAGCAATCGACATATCACGCAATCCGGCTAGCACACTTTCCATACCTGAGAGCGGATGATCGGACACATACAAACCGAGCATTTCTCTTTCAAAGTTGAGTTTCGTGGATTTATCCCACTCTTCAATATCAGGAACGGTTATTTCTACGCCCGTCATATCGGAGTCGCCGCTCATATCGGCAAAAAGATCGAACTGACCTTCTGCTTCTTTTCGTTTAATTGGTGCAGCTAAATCAATAGCTTCCTCATGAATAGTAACCAAAGCTCGCCTATTGCCGTCGGTATTATCGAAAGCTCCACCCTTAATCAAGGATTCAACCATGCGCTTATTCAGTGCGTTGAGAGGAGCTCGATTAACAAAATCAAGGAAGTTAATAAACTTGCCTTTCTCGCTCTCACGCTCTTTAATGATCTCAGTTACGCGATCTGCACCCACATTACGAATAGCAGCCAAACCGAAACGCACCACATCCCCCACTGCAGAAAATTGCAATTGCGATTCGTTAATATCTGGCGGCAACACCTGAATGCCCATGCGACGCGCTTCACCGAGATATAACGCAGTTTTATTCTTATCGTTCTTAGCATTTTCGAGCAGAGCAGCCATAAACTCAGTTGGATAATGCGTCTTTAAATAAGCCGTCCAGTACGAAATCAATCCATAAGCAGCAGAATGCGCTTTATTAAACGCATAACCGGCGAAAGGCACGAAAATATCCCATACAGCCTGAGCTGCTTCTCGAGAATACCCATGCTGAGCCATACCCTCGAAGAACGGCACCTGCTCTTTGGCAAGCACTTCCGGCTTTTTCTTACCCATAGCTCGACGCAACACGTCTGCACGACCGAGAGAATAACCTGCCAAAATACGTGCTGCAGACTGCACCTGCTCCTGATACACAATCAAGCCATAGGTTTCATCAAGAACTTCTGCTAAAGGTTCTGCTACTTCTGGATGGATAGCAGTAATTTGCTGTAAACCATTTTTTCGTTTCGCATAGTTATTATGCGAATCCACATCCATTGGACCTGGACGATACAGAGCAATCAAAGCAGAAATATCGTTAAAGTTATCCGGCTTAAGAGATTTCAGGAGGTTTCGCATACCATCCGAATCAAGCTGGAACACGCCGAGCGTATCGCCGCGAGAGAGAAGCTTATATGTTTCCTTATCGTCGATTGGAATATCCTGAATATTAAAGCTTGGTTTACCGTTATTTTCGATATTCGTAATGGTATCGCGAATAACTGTTAAGTTAGATAGACCCAAGAAATCCATCTTCACCAAGCCCAGCGTTTCACAGGTATGATACTCAAAAGTAGTCGTTACCGTACCATCAGTACGCTTAAGCAGCGGCGAGGTATTCGTAATCGGATTAGACGCCATAATCGTGGCGCAGGCATGCACACCGGTCTGGCGAATCAATCCCTCAATACCCATGGCTTGCTTGGTAATCTTTTGTACGTCTTCATTTGAATCATAAAGATCACGGAACTCTTTAGCTTCGTCATAGCGTTTCGCATCTTTATTAAAGATATCGTGCACAGTAATATCTTTACCGCCTACTGCAGGTGGCAAAGCTTTGGTCATGAGCTCGCCCATGGAGAACTCGTAATCCATAATGCGTGCCGAATCCTTAAGCGCCTGCTTTGTTTTAATCGTTCCATATGTTACACACTGTGCCACTTTATCGTGACCGTATTTTTCTGCCACATAGTCGAGCACCTTCATACGACCTTCTGGATCGAAATCCACGTCGATATCAGGCAGAGACACGCGCTCAGGGTTAAGGAAACGCTCAAAAATCAAACCGTGCTTGAGCGGATCTAGCTCAGTAATGCCCATAGCATAGGCGACCATAGAGCCTGCTGCAGAACCACGACCGGGTCCCACCATAATGCCATGCTCTTTCGCCCAGTTAATATAATCTGCTACCACAAGGAAGTAACCGCAGAACTGCATCTGGCAAATAACACCGCACTCATAATCAGCCTGACGAGACACCTCTTCCGGCACATTACCGTTATAGCGTTGCATCAGACCATCTTGCACATGCTTAAGGAAGAGAGAAGTCTCATCCCACCCTTCTGGGCACTCGAATTCAGGCATAAAAGCGCCATCTTGATGATCATCAAAAATCACATTGCAACGCTGAGCAATCTCGACTGTATTACGGCATGCTTCAGGAAATTCCTTAAAGAGGTCATACATTTCTTTGGCTGACTTAATGTAGTAGCCTGAGCCATCGAACTTAAAGCGTGTCGGGTCTGTTAAGCGAGAACCTGAATTAATACACAGCAAAGCATCTTGAGCCGCAGCATCTGTTTCCTTAGCATAATGCGAATCATTGGTTACGACGAGAGGAGCGCCTATCTTATCGGCAATAGTAATGAGATCTTTCACCACGCGCTTTTCAATGGATAAGCCATGATCCATGAGCTCAATATAGAAATTATCTTTACCGAAAATATCTTGGAATTCACCAGCAGCACGTAAAGCCTCATTAAATTGACCTAATCGCAAACGGGTTTGAACCTCACCCGAAGGGCAGCCAGATGTTCCAATAACGCCTTTTGCATAGGTATTGAGCACTTCCCTATCCATACGCGGCGATTTACCAAAAAGACCTTCTAAGTTAGCCACGGATGATGCTTTTAGGAGATTGGTTAAGCCTTCATCATTTTCTGCCAGCATGGTCATATGTGTGTACGAACCATTTGCAGAGACATCATCGCTTTTCTGATCTTCTGAGGTGCGCCAATGAACACGGGTTGTGTCAAAACGCGAGGTTCCCGGTGTCACATACGCTTCAATACCAATAATTGGCTTAATTCCAGCGCTTACAGCTGTTGACCATAATTCATATGCCCCGTGCATATTGCCATGATCAGTAATACCTACAGCAGTTTGACCTTGCTCTTTGACTGCTTTAACGAGAGCGTCAATAGGTGCTGCACCATCGAGCATGGAATAGTGAGTATGAACGTGCAGATGCACGAAATCAGAAGGTTTAACGTCTGCCATACTCCCTACTGTAACGTTCGCGCTTGAAGATTTTACTCTTTTTCACGCTCAGACTGACGGTGCCGTAAGATTTCCAAAGCCTGGCGTAAATCATTCGGCGTGTTGGACTCCACAGTCGTCCACATTTTCGTACGAGGATGCTTAAATTCCAACTGCATAGCGTGAAGCCATTGACGCTCTAACCCAGTAATTTCAGTTAGTTTAGGATTAGCTCCATACATGGCATCGCCCACTAAAGGATGACCAATAGACGAGAAATGCACACGAATTTGATGTGTTCGTCCTGTTTCCAAATTTACTTTCACATAGGTGGCTTCACTTAAACGTTCGAGCACGTCCCAGTGGGTGATGGCTTCTTTTCCAGCAGGTGTAACGGTAAAGCGGAAATCTGAAACTTTATCACGTCCAATTGGTGCTTCAATAGTGGCACGGTTTTGCACAAGATTGCCTTGAACAACAGCATGATAGGTTTTCACAACCTCATGCTCAGAAAATTGGCGGCGCATTTCTTTATACGCCAGTTCCGATTTACACACGAGCATAAGACCGCTTGTTCCTACATCCAGACGGCTAACAATACCTTGACGCCCAGCTGCTCCATAATCAGTAATACGTACCCCACGCGCGAGCAGAGAACCTAGAACCGTAGGACCGTTCCATCCTACGGAAGCATGTGCAGCCATTCCAATGGGTTTATCGACCACCACAATATCGTCATCTTCATAGACAATCGGCATATCATGATCAATAGGTTCAGGCTCTTCTTCTCTGTTCTCGAGAGCGAACTCAAGCATGTCATTACGCCCCAGCTTGGCTGATTTATCGCTAACATGCCCCAGCAATGTTACTTGACCTGATTCAATAAGATGGCTTGCAGCAGAGCGAGAAATGCCCATCATTTTAGACACAACAACGTCTAAACGTTTCCCTACTAGAGCATCAGGAGCCGGAAGAATACCATCCATTAGTTTTGCGCCTCGCTCTCGCCAAGCACAGTATTTTCACCACTTTCACTGTTTGCACCGCGCTCACCGTGCTCACGCTCATCCTCGCCACCGTAAACGAGCTTATCGAGCCATGCAATACCAAAAGGCTGTGAAAACAGCACGCCACCGATAATTCCCACTGCAGCAAGGGTCAGAACAATGTCGGCAACATTACCCACAAAAGGACCGTAATTAATAAAATCAACAACAGTTCCGTTCAAAAAACCATCGGCATACATAAAACGGTCAATAACATTACCCAAGGCTCCAGCAACAGTAAGAGAACTCACGAAAGACCACCACATATTCTTGGTGCGCAAACCTAAAACTGTTAAAACAATGCTTACGAGCACAGCAAAAAGAGTAATAACCCACGTCACACCTGAGCCAACACCTAAGCTAGCTCCAGGATTATGTACGAGTGTTAAGCGCACAAAACGTCCCAGAAGCTCCACATCGCTACCAGTAGTCAGGTGCGCTAGAGCAAGGCTTTTTGTCCACTGGTCGAGAGCCACGCAGACAGCGAAAGTAGCAAGAAAGACGGCCACACCCCAGTGTGACCGTCTTTGTGAGGTTCTACCCATACTTAGTTGTTACCCTCTGCGGTCTTCTCACGATCAGCTGGATAGTTATCTGTGGAGCTAATCTGAGCGGACAAGTTACCGAGGAAGTCAGTCAAGCGAGAACGATAATCTGCTTCGAACTGCTTAAGACTTTCAATATTGCCTTCAATAACCTTAGAATCAGCGTAGAGCTTATCCTTAACTTGACGAGCATAGTTATCTGCATCAGAGTGAGTCTTTGCAGAGTAATCTTCTGCAGCCTTCTTCACCTGAGTCTCGTATGCATCTGCATCGGAACGTGTCTTTGCAGAGTATTCATCGGCCTCACTACGAGTTACAGAAGAATAGTTATCTGCATCGTTACGAGTCTTTGCAGAGTATTCATCTGCTTCGTTACGTGTGTTCTTATCGTAGTCGTTAGCTTCACGTACCAACTTATCGCGGATTGCTTCACCTTCAGCTACGAGTTCAGCGTTCTGAGCCTTACCCTTATCTACATACTGATCGTGTAACTGCATAGCCAGTGCCAACATTGCTGTTGCGCGTTCTGGCTCAGAGTTTGCATCGGAACCTGCAGAAGAAATCTTTTGCAAGCTACCAGTTTCAGAGCTTGGTTCGAGAGCAGAAACCTGCTTACGCAAGCTTTCTTCACGTTCACGAGAAGCCTGCAGATCTTGGTTCAGCTTATCGATTTGAGCCTGATACTGTGCTAACTGCTGATCCTTCTGGGAAGCAGAACCGTTGCTTGCTTCAACCTGAGCACGGGTCTGTTCCAAAGCTGCATTGACCTCGTTCAGCTTGGTGTTAGCTTCGTTGAGCTGTGCGCGCAAAGTTTCGCCGCTCTTTACGTATTCATCGCGTTCACGCTTGACTGCTTCGAGCTGATCGTTGAGAGCCTTAGCGGAGTCTCCACCTTCAGCAGCCTGTGCTGTGAGCTGATCAATCTGCTCGTTAAGCTGATCAACCTGTGTTTTAAGCTGATTATTTTGAGAGGTCAGGGTTTCTACCTGTTCGCGTGCAGCATCGGCAATCTTTGACTGCTCCGTTGCAACATTTTCGCGCTCTTGAGAAACTTGTGCTGCCTTTGCCTGTGCATCTTGAATTTCTGTACGAAGTTTGTTGTTCTCTTCAGTGAGTTCAGCAATCTTATTATTGAGAGGAGCAACATCTTTACCCAAAGAAGCAGTTGCACTGGTGACAGCCTGAGATCCCAAACTCTCCACAGTGACTACTACTTCGTCCAAGAAGTCGTCCACAGCATCAATGTCGTAACCTTCCTTGAAACGTACTGTTGGGAAGGTGTGATTCTGAATATCTTGTGGTGTTAACAGGGCCATCGAGCTCTTCACCTCACTTTTTGGCTTATCTTAAGCCAGTCGCTTTCTTTTTTCCTTTTACATAGTAACATGTGCACACTATGTAAATATATTAAATCTCTTATAAATCTGTTATAAACACGCTGTTTTATGCGAATCTATATGAACATACGCACAAGACCTAAACCAAACCACAGCACAATAAAACTTAAGTCCAGATACATAGGTCCCATTGGCAATGGCTTAATGAAGCGCCTCAAATAATTCAGCGGCGGATCAGTTACCACATACACTGCGTTAATCAGCGTATAGATAAAACCTCGTGGTTTCCATCTCGTGAGCACTGCAACCCAATCCAAAATCAAACGAATGAACAGGATAGACATATATGCTTCGAGAAGAACGGATAGAACTATTCGAGCAAGTGCTATACCTAATAGCATAGGCCTACTCAAACAATCCGGCAGTAGAATTATTTTCTGTCTGCTCTGGTCGAATGGTTACGGCAGCAGGGCTTAAAAGCCATACTCTCGTAGTTACTCGCTCCGCAGAGCCCCGCACACCGAAAACAACTCCCATAGCGAAATCTACAATGCGTTGAGCATCTTTATCTGCTACCCCAGTCAGATTGAGCACGACTGGTGTTCCATCTCGCAATGAACGACCCACACTTTCCACCTCGTTGTACGTACGAGGATGAATAGTTGTGATGCGATTCATCTGAGACTTTGGGAAAGATTTCTGAGCTGAAGTTGAGGTAGCGCGTCCAGCTTGAGCAATACGAGCTGACTGCATGCTAAAAGAATCATCTCGATCAAAATCTGTTTCCGGAACATCCTGAGCAGAAATATCTGATACTTCTTCTTGCTCAATATCTTCTGGATCTGCCAGACCGAAGAAACTCAATCCTTTATTAAAAACGTTACCCATTGAACTTCCTCCTACTTAACGCAGGAATTCCGGAATCTCCAAGTCGTCGAAGGAATCACCTTCGTCACCGGAGTTCTCAGTAACTGATGGAATAGCAGCCGATACAGGCTGAGCAGGTTCAGCAGCAGGCACTGCTTGAGCAGGAGCAGCCTGCTGCACAGGTGCTGGAGTCTCTGCTGATGCCGACTGTTCTGGAGTTCCTGGCTGAACAGTTGGAGCTGCTGCAGGAGCTGGAGTAGACAATAGTTTTTCTGCAACAGGAGCTTCAGCTTCATCGCCTGGTTCAGCAGTACCAAATCCAGTAGCAATAACGGTTACCTGCAGTTCATCGCCTATGGAATCATCCAAAGCAACACCGAAAATAATATTGGCTTCTGGGCTACACACATCGTGAATCAAATTCATAGCGTCGTTCAGCTCGAGCATACCCAAATCGCTAGCTGCAAAGAAGTTTACGAGCACAGCATGAGCACCCTGAATATCTCCTTCAAGCATTGGAGAGTTCAAAGCTAATTCTGCAGCATTTGTAGCGCGGTTTTCGCCCCGAGCCTTACCAATACCAAACAGTGCTGTTCCAGCGTCTTTAAGCACAGAAGAAATATCTGCAAAGTCTACGTTAATGTAGGAATCTGCATTCAAAGTCTCTGTAATACCCTTCACACCTGAGAGCAAGGCTTGATCAGCATTATGGAAAGCATCGACCATAGAAATCTGACGGTCGGCGTTGTCCAACAGTCGGTCGTTAGAAATAACGATAAGAGCGTCTACTTCCTTACGCAGATTTTCAATTCCAGACTCTGCTGAAGCACTACGACGGCGACCTTCAAAAGTAAATGGACGAGAAACAACTGCAACAGTCAAAGCGCCTTGCTGACGTGCAGCTTTAGCTACGATTGGGCTAGCACCGGTACCAGTGCCGCCGCCTTCACCAGCTGTAATAAAGACTAAATCAGCGCCTTTAAGAGCTTGCTCAATATCATCTCTATGATCTTGAGCCGCCTTAGCACCACGCTCTGGGTCAGCACCTGCGCCCAGACCACGACTTGTGCTGTCATTAAGTGAAAGCTTCACATTTGCCTCACTACGAGCCAAATCTTTGTCATCGGTGTTAATAGCTAAGAATTCAACATTGCCGAGACCGTCATTAATCATTCGGTTCACAGCATTGCCGCCAGCGCCACCCACGCCAACTACTTTAATGACAGTATTATCGTTCAATTCCTCGTTATTAATTACGGTGCTGTCATTCACTTCTTGATGCTGAATGCTGGTCATCGTGCTCCCATCGTTAACGTATACGCACAACTTTAATACAATTCATGCCCAAATTTCACAAATGTAATTAAAAACGCGCTGAAATTGTAAAATTTTCTCTACCAATCTTGCTTTCTGTGCTCAAGGAAATATTTTTAATCGCATAAAATGCTCTTTTCCCGCCCTAATAGGATGCATCCATCGGATCGTCTTCAAACATATCGGCACGCTCTTGAGGCGTCATTTCTCGAGAATCCAACCAGTTCTGTGGCAGATGCACTTTCTTTGCAAAACGCACTCGTCCGCGTGGTTTATCTGCAATACTAAGCGGGAATTCAATATCTGGGTCGAATAAATCAACCTGCGCCTGCACATCAGCAACATTTTCGCACTTCATAAAAGCTGCTCGTGTTCCGCCACCCACAGGGAAACCCTTTAAGTACCACGCAACATGCTTGCGTAAATCGTGCACAGCCATCATCTCATCACCATCATAGAAATCTGTGAGCAACTGAGCATGACGCACAATAATGCGACCTACCTCACCTAAGGTTGGATTAATACGCTTGTTCGAGCCTGCAAAAGCCTGAGCAATATCCCCAAATAACCAAGGTCTGCCCTGGCAGCCGCGACCAATAGCCACACCTGCGCATCCTGTTTCTTCCACCATTTTTACAGCATCTTCAGCAGACCAAATATCTCCGTTACCAATAACAGGAATATCCAGCTCGTCCACTAGCTGAGCAATCAAATCCCAGTGCGCATGACCGCCATAATATTCAGCGGTTGTGCGCGCATGCAGAGCAATAAACTTGCAGCCTTCATCCTGAGCAATGCGAGCTGAATCATGGAAAGTGGTGTGGTCGTCATCAATACCGGTACGAATTTTCGCGGTAACGGGGATTCCCGCCGGTTCAGCCACTACTACTACGCGATGTAATAAGTCTCTAAATAAGTCGTTCTTCCACGGCAACGCCGAACCGCCGCCGCGACGTGTTACTTTCGGAACAGGGCAACCAAAATTCAAATCAATATGATCTGCTAAGTTCTCATCGATAACAATGCGGGCAGCCTGCTCCACAATAGACGGGTTGACGCCGTAGAGCTGAAGTGATCGATACTTCTCTGAAGAATCAAAACGGCACAAGCGCAAAGCCTTTGGATTACGTGCAACAAGAGCACGCGCTGTAATCATCTCGGCCACGTACAGTCCATCAGGACCATACTTACGGCATAATACACGGAAAGGCCAGTTTGTAACTCCTGCCATCGGCGAAAGTAGCACAGGAGTGTGCACGGTATGGTTGCCTAAATCAATAGGATCAAGCTGCACAGATGATGGCAGAACCGTGTTCTGAGCTGGTTCCACACCAGTGGCTTGAGTTGAAGTCGTTGAATCTGTTGAAGTCGCTGATGAATCCATAAGAGTCGAGTTTATCGTAAGGTATGGGGAAAGGAAAGAATGTCCACGCTCTTTTGCTCGTGGCACATAAGATTGTCGGTTTCTATCGCGGCTCGAGATAAGTTGAATATGCTTTAGAAGATATAGAGACCTTCCGCGATAACAAAGTCCGCATCGAAGGAGTTCCTCTCGAATTCTTGAGAAATTCCTGCGATGCGGACTTGTTTATTTTAACCATAGAATAGCTTATTCTTGAGGTCCCTGTGGATACTGCTTCAAGGAGTTGCCCACGCGAGCAGCAACATAATCAGCAACCTTGTCCAAAGCAACACGTTCCTGAGCCATGGTATCGCGCTCACGAATAGTTACTGCATTGTCGTCAATAGTGTCAAAATCAACAGTAACGCACAAAGGAGTACCGATTTCATCTTCACGACGGTAACGGCGACCAATAGCACCGGACTCATCGTAATCAATATTCCAATCATGCATGCGCAGTTCGGAAGCCAAGTTCTGAGCGATGGTCTGCAGTTCAGGTTTCTTAGACAACGGCAAAACCGCAGCCTTAACTGGAGCCAAACGTGGATCCAAACGCAAAACAGTACGTGTATCTACGCCGCCCTTGGTATTTGGAGCTTCATCTACGTCATAAGCATCGACGAGGAATGCCATCAAAGAACGGGTCAAACCTGCAGCAGGCTCAATAACGTATGGAATATAACGCTCACCGCTTGCCTGATCAAAGTAGCTCAAATCTTTACCGGAATGCTTGGCATGAGCAGACAAATCATAATCAGTACGGTTAGCAATACCCTCGAGCTCACCCCAATCAGAACCCTGGAAACCGAACTTATATTCAATATCTACAGTGCGCTTGGAGTAATGGGAGAGTTTCTCCTGTGGATGTTCATACAAACGCAAGTTTTCTTCATCAATACCCAAATCGGTGTACCATGCCTTGCGCGCATCAATCCAATACTGATGCCATGCCTCATCTTCACCAGGCTTAACGAAGAACTCCATTTCCATCTGCTCAAACTCGCGTGTGCGGAAAATGAAGTTTCCTGGAGTAATTTCGTTACGGAAGCTCTTACCAATATTGGCAATACCAAATGGTGGCTTCTGGCGTGTAGAAGCTTGAACCTGAGCAAAATCCACGAAAATGCCCTGAGCAGTTTCAGGACGCAAATAATGCAAGGAATTGTCATCAGCCACAGGACCAAGATGTGTTTGGAGCATCATATTAAAGTCGCGAGGCTCTGTCCACTGTCCTTTGGTGCCGCACTGGGGGCAAGGAATCTCAGCTTGAGATTCAGGCAAACGACCATGCTTTGCTTCAAAATGCTCTTCCAAGTGGTCAGCACGGAAGCGCTTGTGACAGCTCAAGCACTCAGTTAATGGGTCGTTAAAAACGTTTACGTGACCGGAAGCAACCCACACTTCTCGAGGAAGAATAACAGAGGTGTCTACTCCCACCACGTTTGCACGGGTAGTAACCATAAAACGCCACCACTGCTCTTTAATATTTTCTTTGAGGGCTACACCCAAAGGACCGTAATCCCATGCGGAACGAGTTCCACCATAAATTTCACCTGCAGGGAAAACGAAACCACGACGTTTTGCGAGGGATACAACGGCATCGAGCTTAGATTCAGCCACTTTTGCTCCTTATTTTTAAGCGTACTCATACGGCTTATGAGCACTTTTCTTCATGCCAAACTTTACTGTGCAAAGCGGACGAGAGCTATGTAAACGAAACGTTTCGTTTTATCCTTCGTTTTTCTTCGTCTTATTTCTTGACGCCGCCAAAACGACGGTCACGACCTGCAAACTTTTGGATAGATCGCCACAGCACTTCACGAGAGCAGTCTGGGAAAAGTTCAGGAATAAAATCAAGCTCAGCATATGCTGCCTGCCACGGCAAGAAATTACTGGTGCGCTGCTCTCCTGACGTGCGAATAACCAAGTCGCAGTCTGGAACATCTGGCAAATACAGATGCTCGGAAATCATTTTTTCGGTTACTTTATGACCTTTGATTTTACTTTCTGCTACTTCACGCGCTATGGCTGCAGCAGCGTCCGCGATTTCCGCTCGTCCTCCGTAGTTAATGCAGAAAATAACATCGATAACCGTATTATTTTTTGTTTTTTCTTGAGCAATTTCTAGCTCTTTAATAACAGATTTCCACAGCTTTGGTCTGCGTCCGCTCCAGCGCACACGCACTCCCCACTCATTCATTTGAGCAACTCGACGATGAATAATATCGCGAGAAAAGCCCATAAGGAAGCTCACTTCTTGAGGAGAACGCTTCCAATTTTCCGTAGAAAAAGTATACAGACTCAGATAGCGCACGCCTGCTTCGATAGCACCAGCGATAATATCGAAAACCACAGGTTCTGCAGCTTGATGCCCGTTTGTGCGGATAAGACCTCGTTCTTGAGCCCAACGGCCATTACCATCCATAATCACGCCCACATGACGAGGAACGGCGCCTTGAGGGAAAGAAGGGATGATCTCTGGGTGCGAAAAAGGTGCCGAAGGAATATCCAACGACGTGTAATCTACATTTTCAAAACTCATAGCACGGATTTTACCAATTGGAGGGAGCGAACGGGTCTTTCAATGTAGTATTGCAACCATTCCTCAACAATTCCCCCAATTGCGGGGTTGAGAGCAGCTTTATCTTGACGGCTCTCATCAAGTAAATCCCATCGACCTTTTAGCAATGCAAAAAGTTGCACACGCATGTCGTAACTTATCTCCTGAGCATCCATAAAACGGTCGGTAGAGCAAGTAATTCCGCCAGCTGATACAGAAAAATAGTTAAGATCAGTTTGACGACCACATACAGCGCAACGGTCTAAACGAGGAGCCCATCCGCCCGTAGAAAGTAGTCTGAGTAGAAAAGAATTTTCAATCACGTCTGCGCTATGTTCTCCGCGTGCAAGAGAAGCTAAAGCGCTCACGAGGAGCGTGTAGTATGGCTGAACATCCTGCGGCATCATCTGCTCAGCAGCGTCAAGAAGTTTATCGACGGATTCGACCATAACATTGGCTGCTACGTAAGACTCATACGAAGCAGCCAGCGTAGAACCATAGGCAGCAACTGATTCGACCTGGTTAATATGTTGCAGTTCTCCCCTGCCTTCGTAGATAAGAAAACTATTGCGTGAAAAAGGTTCTAAACGCCCGCCAAAGCGAGAACGCGTGCGACGCACACCCTTAGCTACTGCACGAATTTTACCGTGAGAGCGTGTTAACACGGTGATGATTCTATCTGCTTCGCCCAGCTTAACTGTGCGTAAAACAACGCCTTCATCGGTATAACTTGGCATGCTCACCTCCTTACGCTCACATCGTACTAAAAAATATCAGCGCCCATCCAAAGATGAGCGCTGAGCATATATGCAAACCTTTACTCTTCAGACTTAGCTATAGGAGTATCGTCAAGCTTAGGCATGTGGAACTGAACAGATTGAATAGAACCAGCATCCATCAAACCGCTGTAATCTACGCCACTATCTGCAGCTGTTGAGCCGCGTTCAGGCTTGGTTACAGGTGCAAAGCTTGCAGGAGCATCTTCGAAAATCTTTTCTTCTTCTTGACTAATAGAATCGAAGCTGGCGCTTTCGGTGTCTTCTGTTCGTGCCGGTTCCGAGGTTGAGTGCAACTTACTGAGCACGGATGCAACGTCAGTTGTGCTCAATGTAGAGCCATCACTGTTATCCATAACACTCGTTACAGCAGGGTCAGCTTGAACTTCGGTAGCTGCTTCGGTAGCTGCGGACTGCTCGCTTACCGACTGTTCGGAGCGTGATGCAGGCGTGAAGTAGTCAGGAATAAGAGGCTGAACAAAAGAAGTTTCACTGTTGAGTAATTCCGTCGAATCAGGTAAATCTGGCTCAGCGCTGTTCATACGCTCGGTTGACTCGATATGAGAAAGAACTTCGATAGCTCGGTTGAGGTACGCGTCTACTTCCCCCTCGTTATATCCTGAATGACCGGTGCGCTGCGTAAAGAGAGTGCTTGCAACCTGACGTGAGGAAAAATCTTCATAATCAGTGGAGCGCTGATTATTTTCGCTTGACAAAACGCCAAGAGATAGCTTGTTGTTGAGATACTGCGTGAGAGAGAAAACAAAATTATCTACTTGTTTTACATCATACGCTGGGGTAAAAGCACGAGCACGGGAGAATAGTTTGCGCTTCTCGCGCTGAGCACGTGGAATAAGGCTGAGAGCAAGCTGCTCAGTCTGAGCTCGCCACTCTGCTATACCTTCATGCGCGATAGTCCATGCAGCTAACTTATCTACTACAGCGTCTTCTAAACGACGAAGTGCATTATCTACTGCTTCAATATCGTAACCATTTCTCTCAAGATCGAAACATTGCTTTTGAATATCGACCTGTGTCATATTTGGCTCAGACTCTTCATACAAGTTACGTGTAGATTCAAGGAACTCGTCTACTTGACTTACACTATAGCCCCACTCGTTTTTGGGTGCGCGCTCAACGCCGTGAGGCTTCTCTTGGATTCGTGCCATGAGGTACTCCTTATTCATAACTACATTCAAGGATACAACAGCATATGCCAAGTGAAACACGCCGATGTTTGCACAAGTCAGAATACTCTGGTAACTTATTCCAAGTCGGGCGATTAGCTCAGTTGGCTAGAGCGCCACGTTTACACCGTGGATGTCAGGGGTTCGAGTCCCTTATCGCCCACCGAATTAGACCTCATGATTCTTTGAGGAATCATGAGATTTTTTGTTTTGCATTGTAGCGTCCGCAGTTCTGTCGTTTTAGAACCTTTAAGCCCCCCCCCTTAAGAAAATGATAGTGAATCTGCTAATGCAGGGAACGATGGGTTCCCTCGGAAGGAGTCAAAGATGTCCAACAATACTCTAGATTCAAAAGTTCGCAGACAAGTCGCAGATGAATTAGGTCATTATGTGTATGCTCTCATTGATCCGCGAACTTCTATTCCTTTTTATGTGGGAAAAGGACGTGGAGAAAGGTTCGCGTCTCACGGCTATGAAGCATATTATTACTCCGAGCAAGATGATAATAATAACACCGGAGCCAAAGTCACGAAAATTAATGAAATTCGCAAGGCGGGATTAGAACCGGAGATTTGGATTATCAGACACGGTATGAAGTCAGACACTGAGTACACTGCAGTTGAAGCTGCGTGCATTGATCTATTTCAAACCTTTCCTGTACTGCCTACAACAGAAGATGCAAACAGATTCCCAAATCAGCATATAGAACAATTGACCAATGCGCGCAAGGAAGCTAGCCGGGGTCATGGAATTATGAGACTGTCTGACTTAGTTGAAGAAATGGCTGCCCCTGTTTTGGACACAACGAGACCTCTTTTAACAATCACTCTTGGCGGGTGGACTGATACACCTGAGGGTGAGGATATGCCAGGCGGAGTAAAACGCTACGGTTATGGATACAAGCATGAATGGCTTCCAAGCGAAGAACGCAAGAAGCATTACTATGATATCGCTCTTTCTGCAAGTGGCTGGTGGAAAATTAACCCGAGCGAGGAGCAAAAGAGAAATATCGAATACGCTGTTGCTATTCATCGAGGTGTAACACGCGCATTGTTGAGAATTATTCCTGGCTCCTGGGTTTATAACGAAACGTTCAAAAGATCAGCTTTCAAATTCGAAGTGGTCGAAGATGGGGAAGTATTTGAAGAAACCGTCGGCGAATTCGGGCACAGAGAGCCACCGCGTAAAAAAGGTACTCAGAGCCTGTACTACTGGCCTCGACGGTCTTAAGCTTCTATATAGAAACCTAACCCTGAATTGCCTTCTGATTCGTTTACGAGAATCAGAAGGCAATTCATATGTTCAGAAGTTAAGCTCTTATTCCCCCAGCACTCGACGCATAAAAACGTCCATCTTATCGAGGGAAATCTGGGAACGTTCATACGTTGCCAATCCAATAACTGAAACATGACCAAGCTTGCCCCATTGCTTGACATCAGCATCGTCGAGCTCATAATCAACGCCTAATTTTTCCAAACGTTCAGCTAAATCAACGTTCTCGTCGTGAAGAAAATCATCGCTCGATGTATTAATAAATACAGGAGGAAGCGGCGCTGCAACCAATAAATCTGTAGTGTTATCGTAACCGACAAACTTATCGTGTACACTTTCGAAAACTTCTGGGCAAATACTTTGCAACATACCCGCATAACTGTGCGGATCAAAATGTTCTTTAAGGTTGTAAATGCCGCAAACGAGGAGAAGCCCTCTAATATTTAGTCCTGCCTGAGGAACGCCTGTTTGAGCGCTCATAGCCTGACTATTTTCAATCTGTGTGCTGTGCAAAGCCATACAAGCGCCTGCTGAGTCGCCGGTGAGGAACAGTTTATCTATATCTGCGCCGTAATTTGCACCGTGCTCAAGAACCCATGAATATGCGTGCGATAAATCGGTAAGAATATCTACAAAAGTCCATCGCGGTCCTGGACGGTAACTTGGCACAACCACAACATAACCGCGGTGAGCTAAGTGCATAGCGAAACTACGGTTAAGTTCACGGGTACCGTAAACGAAGCCGCCGCCATGATCATCGATAACAACAGGATATAGCTTTCCCTCACCCGCATCTGCAGGCGCGAAAACATCTAAATAATGGGCACGCTGATTATCATCTTGATAAGCAATTGCAAGATGAGCAGTCACATCGCGCGGTAAATCCCACGCAAGAATGCGAGGATAATCGGTTCTCGAACTCATCAGACGCATAATCCATGCGGTCATGCGAGCGCGCATAGATACTGGTGAAGAAATCTGTGCGGCTGTACTACCCCACAGATCTTCGTCCATATAGCTCCACAGTTTACCCGCTTTGCGCCAGCTTTCGAGAGCACGTGCCTGCTCTACGATAGCGTAAGCATTGCTGTTATCAGATGTTCCTGGTCCGTTCAAACTTGATGATGTATTGCTCATTGAATGCTCCTTTGCACATACAGTATTGTGCTTATAGTAAGGGGCACTCCTCGACATGAGAAACATCATGACAGAGGCATTCAAACAGGTACTGTTTGAACAATACCTCGTTTTAGCTCCTGATGAACGTTGCTATATAGACTCAGGTTTAGCGGCCGCGACCGAAAGCACGTAAACGGATACCGTTCCAATCAGGTGCCACAGTCTCTGGTGTGGATGCGTTCATACCTGCAGTTTTTGCTGCATTCTGTAAGGTATTTGGACCGATAGCATCTGGGCGACCTGGCTTAGGAATCAAAACCCAAAATGGGGCACCAGCGTTCAACATTTCGCTGGCATCCATAATGGTATCTGCGAGTTCATCCTCATCATCGCCATCGCGCCACCAGAGGATAACACCATCTACGCCGGCATCGTACTCTTCATCGACGAGTTCCTCGCCGAGGTATTCTTCCAATGCTGCTCGTAGGTTTTCATCTACGTCGTCGTCCCACTGCCATTCCTGAACTACGTCCCCTGGCTGGAATCCGAACTCTTGTGCTTCATTTCCTGTATTAGACACAGTTTGAGCATAACAAAATGCACGGAAAAAGCACGAGCAACTCCTACTTATCCGTGCGAATTGCTTATTTCACAGCGCAGGTCTTCAACCCCACCGTATCTCCTGCCCCAATAGCAACAACGGCTTTATACGCCTGATCAATAGTCGAGACAGCATATACCTTCAAACCGTCCGGAATATGACCCACCACTTCATCACAGTTGCTCTCAGGTGCAATGAAATACGAAGCACCATCGCGCTGAGCACCCACCATTTTGAGCTGAATGCCGCCAATTGCCCCAATCGTGCCATCTTTCTCGATAGTTCCCGTGCCCGCAATGTTTTTACCGCCGGCTTCATCAGTAGCCGTCAAAGATGTAATAATTCCCAAAGTATAAATCATGCCTGCAGAGGGTCCGCCCACGTTATCAATGTTGAGCTTCACCTTTGCTTTCGACACGTCTACGCCTAAATATTTGTGCGCGTACTGCAAGCCAATCTTAGACGCAACGTCTTGCGCACCCGTCATCTCCTGCGTACCCTCTTTAACATAATCTTCTGCTGTCGTATCTACCGAGTAGACGGCCTCTTGAGGCATAACTGCCATATGTGGATGGAACCAGGCAAAAATCGCCGCAGCCGTCGGAACTGTATAGCCAGGAACTCCTGTTGCCGACACGGTAACCAAACGCAACTGTCCCTTATCTTTGTACGTGCGCACGCCTGAAATTGAAATCATGCGCGTTTTCAAGTCTTTGGAGACACGCCCATACACATTTGCTGTTGGACCAGGCACTTCAATAACAAACGGACTCGGAGCAAAAAGAAGGGCTGCAATAATGAAAACCAAAAATACTGTAGCAAGACCGCGACGATGAGCACGCTTTGATTCTTGCGTTTTTCGCATATGAGAAGGGACGAGCATGATGTTAGGAACAACGCCGTTAGATTGTTCTGAAGTAAATTGTTCTGAAGAACCCTCCTGCACCTCCAGCGAATCCGCACGCATCTCCGCGCCAGCTTCCCCTTTGTAGTCGTTTGGTACACTAACTCCCCCACTATACTCGTAGGATGAAGCAACCCCATGCTCAGAAGATACTTCCCCCTTATACTCCGAAGGTGAAAATTTCTCAGAGGACTGATTTTCATTATGCATTTGGTTCATGCCTTTCATAATATTGAGGCAAAAGGATTTTTGAAGACTAATACATACGAGGATATAGGAAGGACGATGTATAGAAAAGAACAACCATGCAGAAGATAGCGCGAGTAAAACTTGTACGCTTCGTTACGAGATAAAAGTTCGGCTATGATTACCTTCGACGCACTCAGTAATCTCAATAATACTTTCACTCAGCGATACTCTTACTCAGTAACACTGTTACTATCGGTGAGCACTTGATTGACCAGCTACGCACAAGTTGAAATGAGCTATCTGACCGCACAATAGAACAGAGCCACATTACCTCTTCAAACACACCGGTACCCCACCAAATATCTGACTATCTCCCCCCCCCCAAAAAAAACAGAACACTCCCCAGACCCCAAAACCCAAACACCAAAAACAACCCCAAACACAGCAAGGACAAAACACATGGACGACGCCATGAACGAAGAAGAATTACACGCATGGATGCTTGAGTCATTCGGTCCTTTCGAAGGCGAAATGGCATGGCAACAGTTCCACGAACTTCCTGAATATATGCGTGAACAGTTTCTCCAGCAAGGCAAACGAGGTCTGCCTAATCCTCACGAAGTGCAATCACTTATGCAGGCTTTTACAGAAAGCGGTATGAATAGTTTCACAGACATCAAAAACACTCTTGATGCCGGCCCAATTAATCGTCGTTTAGCCAAGAATTTAGCTCAGCAACGTGCACGCGAAGGTGAACAGGTTACGCAGATTACCGCTGCTATGGCTCAAAAAGTGCGCATGGCTGCCTCAGAAACGAATTTGTGGCTCGATTCCGTCACTTCGCTAAACCCAACTACTGAAGCTATAAGCGTGTATACCCGCAACGAGTGGGTTGAAGCAACATTGCCTGCTTGGATTGATTTTGCCACACCTGTGGCGACGGCAATGAATACCGCTTTATCCACTATTTTTGAAGAGCGTTTCGGTTCGGAGGGAATGGACGGAGAGGTTGCCGGTTTATTTGCTGGACCGGTTAATATTCCTCTGCCTGATGAGCTTAAAGATCCAGGCAAGCTGATGAGTGTTTTAGGTAACACGTCTTACGCCATGCAGTTCGGTTCTGCTGCAGGCTCGCTGTCTCGTGAAGTGCGCGGAACCTTTGACCAAGTTATTGCTCTCACATCTAATCCTGCCGGCGGTATTGTGTTAGAAAACGTGCAAGAATACGCCAAGAATCTCGATCTGGACGAGTCTGAGGTATTGAGCTACCTCACCTTGGTAGAAAATACTCATGCTCGTTTATTTAACAGCGTGCCATGGCTTATGCCTCAGTTTAAGGCTTTGATTTCTAAGTATGCGCGGTCTATCAGCATTGATTTAGACGCTATGGAACAAGAGTTACGGGAAGCTCAGGCTATGAATCCTGAGTCTATTGCTGGTGCTGTTAATCTGAGCAAGGTGGGTATGAGCGATTCGCCAGAGCAACGCGAAGCACTGCAACGTTTGGAAACTCTGCTTGCTCTTGTTGAAGGCTGGGTTGATTGCATTGTTTGGCGCGCAGGTATTCCATATTTGCCGCATATTGAACAGTTGCGTGAGATGTTGCGTCGCGAGCGCGTAACTGGTGGAGTAGCTGCCCGCAGTTTTGAAGCTTTGGTTGGATTGCATTTACATCCGAAGAAAATGCGTGAAGCAAGTGATATGTGGGATACGTTAACACTGGCGGAAGGTGTTGATGGTCGTGATGCTCGTTGGCAGCATCCAGATACTCTTCCTGTTTTAGCCGATGACGTGATGCGTGAACTCAAGGATAGTTCGTCAGCTTCTCCTCTTGATGACGAGATAGAGACCATGAGTTCTGAGCTTTTTGGGCAAGAAAAGAATGATGAGGGCACAGATTCTTCGCCTTCTACTCATCCTGTAGGCACGGCTTCTTCTATTGATTGGGATAGTGAGCTGAGCCAACTGTTAGACGCGGAAAAACCTGAGGATGAAGACCCAGATAAAGACTAAGATTCCTTCTGTTTATTGTGTGCGTAACGAGCACGCCGTACAGCGTTATGTGCCTGCTGCACAAAGCGACTAACAGTACGAGCTGCTCCTTGCCCGCCAGCAAAAGGATGCTGAGCTACACATAAATAGACTTGATGAATTCCTCGTGTGAGCGCCACATAGAAAATGCGGCGCTCTTCTTCTATTTGATCGCTGTCTGTAGCAGACTGAGCATCAGGTAAGAAAGGCAAATTTCCTTCATGACAGTCAGGAATAAAAACTGTATGCCATTCCAAACCCTTAGCAGCATGAATAGTTGATATAGTCACCGCAGGTTCAGTAGACTTTCCAGTCATAATGGCATCGTCATTGTCGAGCTTAAGATTCACGTTAAGCCCCTGCTCGCGGCAAATATGTGCCATATCTCGAGCACGTGCGCGCGTTCTCGTCAAAATAGCCATATCTTCAATCTGCGTTCCTCGCGCTACATGCCATTGAATACGCGATGCAATACCGGCTAGCTCTTCTTCATCGCTGTTAAAACGTGCTACGTTCACGCGCGGACCAGGCTCATTCATTGTTTTTAGCTCAATATAATCATCGCTATCAGCACAGTCAGCGAGAACGGCATTCGCATAATCTACTATATTGGCGCTGGAGCGGTAATCCATATTCAAAGAAATATCTTGAGCAATAGGCGCAAATTCATTCGCAAAATTAAGCAGATAATAACTACTTGCTCCTACGTACGAGTAAATCGTCTGTGCTGGATCTCCTACTACGCAAATATCTCGGTTTTTTCCCAGCCATAAATCAAGTACCCGATGCTGCAGGGCAGACACATCCTGATACTCATCAATAGTTATGTGACGCATATTGAGACGAAAATCTTCTGCTAAATCCTCATACTCTTCAAAAATATGAGACAGCAGCAGTAAAGAATCATCGAAGTCAATCACATTATGACGCTGTTTTTCTTTCTCAAACTCTCGCGCAATCTCTACTATCTGACCTGGCTCAGCATCAAGCGGCAAACGATGATGTATAGCACTGACCACACGCTCATAATCTGCATATGGAATAAGGTTCACCTTCATCCACGATAACTCTTGCACAATAGAACGCACCTCTGCGCTCGTGTAATCATCGAAGTTCAACACATGAGACATAGCTTTATGCGCGTAGGAATCCATATCGCTGGAAATTTCTGGCGAATCACGATGAGCCAAAATAAGCCAAGCTCTACGCAGCTGCGAGTATGCGGCGGAATGGAAAGTGCTCGTGTGCACGTTATGAACGCCGAGGCTCGCTAAACGGTTTTTCATCTCACTTGCCGCTTTATTCGTATACGTAACGGCGAGCGTACACTGTGGATCCCACTGACCACTGGCACACGCATACGCAATACGACGAGTAATAGTACGAGTTTTGCCAGCACCTGCTCCAGCAATAATGCGCACAGGACCAGTCAGCGCTTGTACTGCGCGCTGCTGGTTCTCATCAAGACCATCGAGAATAGCTGAATAATCGGTGGTCATAGAACTGCTCGAAACTGTGCTAGAGGTGGTCATACACACCAATGGTACACAACTTATGTGCTGTGTATTATTCTTGACAGTGTGAGTCAACGTTCAGTATTTGAAATAGCAGCCCTTGCGTCCGCAGCCATGCCGGAGCTTTCAGTCGCTACTACGCGCGGTTCTGAGCAGTTCTTTATGAGCGGAGAGAAGAAAGATATTACCACCGCGGTTATTACCAGCGTCGAAGGCGTTGAATATGACGTCAGCGTGTCTTCAAGTGATGAAGGTAAAAGCATTCTCAAAGACCGCGCTAAAGCCGCGTATGTGCTATCTCATTCGAAAACTGCTGTTGGTTTGAGCTTTGCTTTAGAAAGTTATACTTTGTTTGTGCCGGGAGAAGGTGCAGATAGCTCAACAGGAACGAATGCTGTATACATAACGCCACATATTGATGGTGATGCTGTTGCATTGAAAAATCTCACCTCTGAACAGTGCGCTGCCGCTGGTACTGCTATTGCTGCTATTCACCGATTACGTGGCGGATTCCTGCACGCTGCAAAATACCGTTCTTATACTGCTGAAAGTATTCAAAAACAGTTAACAGGATGGATGCACAGCTTAGAGTCAGCAGGTCATATTCCTTCAGAAATTATTCATAACTGGAAAAATATTATTGCTACTGAAGGTTTATGGAACTTTACGTGCTGCCCTGTGCATGGAGGTTTCCATAACGGCGATTTGATTTTTATGTCTGACTCTGTGAACGCTCTTCGTCACTGGGAAAACATGCAGATTAGCGATCCTGCCCGCGATTTAGCATGGATTTACACACACTTGAATAAGGCTCACCGCGATTCCTTTATTGCAGCCTACAGCCGCGTTATGGGTAACCGCTTAGACAATATGATTTGGTTGCGTGCTGGTTTATGGACTCAGATGGAACAAGTGGGCGAATATATGCGCGCTTTGACTCAGGCGGATACAGCGAAAATCCTTGCCTTTAAGTCTCAAGTAAATTCTTTGGCTCATCAGATTGCTCGTAATAATCCAAAGCGTCAACCTATTGAGAAGAAAACAACGCTGACCGTGGGCGATTTATTAGAAAATCCTCAAGCAGCGCAAGGCAAAGCAGAAACTCGCGTTAAGGGTGGAGCATCACGAAAACCTGCAGGTCAGACTCGTTTTATAGCTGATTCTGGTATGCGTTCAGGCGATATTGCTCAAGCACCTCAGCGCGCAGAAATGAGTTCTGATTCAACCGATAACGCAGTGAATCTACATGCTTCTCAATCTCAAGCTGCTCCCCTACCTCCGCAGTCTGCTGCTCAATCTCCACGTAAAAACTGGAACGTTACCCCAAGACAATCGGAAAACTTTAGCTATTCTTCAGACAATCAGCATCGCATCAACGCGCAAGACGTGGCAGATAGTTTAGAAGCTCCCGTTGTATCGAATGTTTCTCCAGAAGTAGAAGAACATTTAAATAGCGCAACGATTGCTATGCAATCTCAGTCCGCCGCTGCCGCAGCTCAGCATGCTCAGGAAGGTTTAACATATACTTCCCAACGTAGCTATATGGCTGTGAATTCTATGGGATTCGTTATGGATAGTTCGCACTCAACGAACGTCAACGACGAGGAGGACGACAGCGGCTCTGGCGAGTCTGAAATTATTCAGGACGATATTGAGACGACGGTCTTCGCTGCCCAAGAAAATACGGATGGCGACTCTGATCAGCAGGTAGACTAAGGGATTATTAAAAGTATTACGGCTATTAAAGGAGAAATATGCTGGTAGAAATTGGTGTACAGAACGTAGCTAAGGCTTTGACTTTCCAAAGCAATGAATCTGCTGACGAAGTAAACGCTCAGGTTGAAGCAGCAGTGAACAATAACACTACTTTGAAGTTAACTGATGAAAAAGGTCGCACTTACGTTGTTCCACGCGAAAATCTTGCTTATGTGGTTGTGGGTTCTGAAGCTTCTCACCCAGTAGGTTTCGGCGCTCTGTAAAGAAGGCTTATAAGTGGGCATTCTTTTAAAGAATCACACAGTTGATTGTTTATGGGAATGCCCGCTTTAGTATTCTCTGCGATGGATTCGAGGTGCATCAGGGGTTTTGCGTGTAAGTGGCTGAAAACAGAAGGCGAGGTATGTTGGCTCTTGAGTGAGCAGTTCGTGAATCGTGGCTCGCTATAGCACTCTACGATTCGCTTATTATCGAAGACTGAAATTATCTCGAAATAGACGTGAGCATTGTCAGCGCTAGCGACTTTCAGGGACACATGAGAGCTGATATCATATGAAAAAGGAATGATGCGTGCTGGGTCTTGCCCCGAGGCATTTGCCTTGTTATTCATCGTTGTGACAAAACTCAGCTTCAGCTTCTAGCGGGGTGCGACATCCGAGATTCTCGTGGAGCTGTGAATCATTCCACAACGACCCCATGGGGATGTCACTTTTTCAACCTCAATAACATTATTCCCGTGAACGGGAGAACAAGTTCTTTCTTATACGGATTCATTAGGTTATTAAGACAAAACTAAGCCAATGTTTAAAAATAGCAAACACACCAATCCTTTTGGATTTACACGTCTACGAGTATATAATTCGCTTACAAAATGGACTGGGAGTGCTCGGTCGGCGGTAGGAGCTCAACCCCCTACCGCTTCTTCTTTATTCCGGATAGATTTTGATCTCATAACCCCTCGTATTTTCTCTCGTGAGCCACGGCGAATTTTCGGTTTCAAAATCTGGTATGACCTATCCATGCTGTTAGGATGTAGATATTTATTGCCAATTGGTCGAGCTATTAAATCAGCAAATTGTAGACCTGCAAGGTTTGCTTTCTTGTCTGCACAGTGGAATTTAATGGTCCTTCGGTTTTTAGCGGGGTTTGTAGGTTGCAGGTGTGTGACTAGCGGCTGTTCGGCACAATCAGGCTTCACACTGCGTTAAAATCGGGGGGCTATTGTTCTGACGCATTCTGCTTACCCGATTCATACACCTGTTATGCTAGTTTTAATGGGCAAAAATGGCTTCAAAACTGGCATATCGGTTGCGCGTATCGACTTTACTCACGAATAGGGTTATTCATGCATGAAGACAAAAGAAAATGCGCCAAAACACATTCACACTGCAGCGATGTCTTAACACTTGACAGCCGGAGGAATCAACTGGAACCTACTGGGCAACATCTTCTGCTCAACACCGCTAAAAACAGAAGAGCCAATTTAAGCATTCCTTTTATGCCATCTAGTCCAGAGGAGTTGATGATATTATCAAACTCAGTACGGAGTAGCGCGTTTTCCTTTTCACCTCGTGCTTCAAAGACTATAGGAATTGTTTTCTCTTTTGTTCTTTGTCTTGCATATCATAGAAGGCGCATTCAATACCGTATTGAACGGCTAAGGCATATACGTTTCGCGTATGTCTTACTGAAAACCGTGCAATCTCTCGCATCAACACAAAAGCCCCATAATCCCCAGCAGATTCAACAACCGTCCAGCTACCGCGTCACCAGCGAAGACAGAACACAACTACTGAATCACGCGAATACGTCCTCTCCGAATAATTTCACGAACGGTATCGTCATCGGTCAAGTTCTCGCCAAGAAGATTTGGTTTACCGGCACCATGCCAATCAGATCCACCAGTTGTGAGCAAATCTAAGCGATCCGCCAACCTCAACAAGCGCTCTTGCTGTTCTGGTGGATTATCCCGATGGAAAACCTCCAAACCGTCCAAACCGCAGTCACGAACAAAGAACTCTATGTCGGCATCTGTCAGCAAATTCTTATTGCGCGTAGGCGCAGCACAATGCGCAAGAACCACAACACCACCAGCATTTTTCAATGCTGTAACTACCTGCGAAACGCGGGGAGATAAAACTGGAATATAGTATGGGCTCTTCGCAGAAATCACACCATTAAAAGCATCCGTTCGTGTTTCATAAACACCAGCAGCAACCAGTGCGTCAGCAATATGCGGTCGACCAATCGTTGTTGCATCTCCCCCATGCACTTGTTCCAAAACGAGATTCCATGAAATCGGATAATCTTTCTCCAAGGCTTCAACCATCTGCCGTGCGCGCTGAGTACGACGTTCACGCATTTCTGCATACAAATCCAACACGTTATGATCTTCGCAGTCATATAAATATGCCAAAACATGCACACTGACTCGTCCATGGTCGTGTTGAGCAGTAATTTCAGTACCCCGAATAAGAGGAAAATGAAGATTTAAAGCTACCTGCTTAGCCTCACCCCATCCGGCTATAGTATCGTGATCACTAATTGCAACGCCATGGAGACCTTTCTCATAAGCCATGCGAATAAGCTGCGTAGGCGAATAGGTGCCGTCAGAAAAAACCGTATGACAATGCAAGTCCCAGCCACTACTCGCTGGCTTGTGCCCATCATTGTGTTCAGCGTTGTGCTCAGCGTTGTGCTCAAGATTGTGTGAACCCGTCATAGTTCCATCGTAAACTGAGCCATAAAGAAAGGCATAATATGAAACTCACTGGTTGGCGTCATACCACATCGTGGACATATCTGGTCATGCTTATTGCTTCAGCTTCAGCTCTCCTCGTTTCCTTCGTGCTGAGCGCGGAAACACTGCAATTGGCACGTCATCCCGGCGCTGCTTTAGCCTGCGATGTTAATTCAGTTATCTCTTGTTCAACTGTTGCTAATTCCTGGCAATCAGAGTTTATTCGCGTTGGAGCTTTGAGCTTTCCGAACGCCTTCTTTGGTATTGCTGCCGAATCGGTCTTCGTTACCGTGGCAGTTATGGGCTTAGTTCGCATCACTTTCCCTCGCTGGTTTGCTGTGGCTGCATGGGCGGGAAATCTGTTAGCTGTTCTCTACGCTGTATGGCTGTTTACCCAGTCTGTGTTTGTTATTCAGGCATTATGCCCATTGTGCTTAGGTCTGCTAGCTTCAAGCTTGCTGCAGTTTATGGCAGCCTCGCATGCAACTTTTGCTGTTCAAGAGATACCTCGCAAGAATAAGGCTGTGCACATGTATTATCATCTGAATATTGATTTGCTTGTTGATCTGCTTATTTTTGCGCTTTTCGCAGGCATTATTTTCGTCAAGTATGGCGCTGCTTTGTTGGGATAAGATGATGGCTCGTTTTACCTCGTCACGCGCAGTACTTGATTTTGTGCGCGATTATTATGATTGCATCGTTGATTATCCGTGGGCTTCACACCCAAGTTTTGCGGTTATTCGTCACGCTGATACAAAAACATGGTTTGGCTTAGCTATGACTCTTTCAGAGCATACCTTGGGTATTAGTGATAGCGAGAACATGATTGATGTGCTCAATCTCAAGGCGTCACCTTTTGATGTTGATTTCTTTCAATCACAGCCAGGTTTTGCTCCTGCTTATCATATGAATAAAACGCATTGGATTTCTGTGATTTTAGATGGAACTGTTCCCGATGAGCAGATTGAAAGCATGATTGCTACCAGCGCTGCTCTTACTACGCGTTAAACAGTTCCACCTGTCCAACCAGCACAGCATCACCGGTGAGTAACACACGCTCAACTTCAACTTCAACAAGTAAAGTTCCCCCCGGAACGCTAATACGCCAGTTGTTCACTCCTGTACGCTCGCTGAGCACCACTCCAGTTGCACACAGACCAGTACCGCAAGAAAGCGTTTCTCCTGCTCCCCGCTCATTAACTCGCATGGTTGCCAGACCAGCATTTTCTTGTGCATTCACATCATCAATACGCACAAACTCAGCATTTTGACCAGCAGGCAATTCAGGTTCAACTCGCGGAGTAATTGTTAAATCAAGCTCAGACACATCCGGCATGGTCTGCACAGGAATAGATAACGGCATTCCCACAGACAGCGTAGTTAAATCAAGCTGCTGCCCCACAACCGTTACCACATGAGGATTTCCCATATCCACGAAAGTTCCCATCCCCTGTGCATTATTGGCAGGAACCTTCACCATATATTCCTCACGCATGCCCATACGCCACGGCCCCATATCAATACGGAACACATGCGTACCCAAACCATCCACAGCTCCTAAGAAAGTAATATATTTAATCCCTGCACGGGTAGCCAAAGCAAAAGGCTCATCTTCACTCGCCTGAGTCAATCCAACATGCATAGCAAGCGCTGCAGTTACGCGAGCACCATTACCACACATCTCTGCTAACGAACCATCTGCATTACGGTAGTCCATAAACCAATGTGCTCCTGCATCGTGAAAAGTCTGAGCCTGCTCAGCGCTCACATCAGACACATGTTCAGGAGGAGTTAAACGGATAATGCCATCTCCACCCAACCCAAAATGGCGGTCGTCAAGAAAACGTACTTCTTCAGGGGTCGGCTCGTATTCGCCGTGCTCATCGAACCAAATAACGAAATCATTGCCTGTGCCATGTGCTTTAAGAACTGTGCGAGGAAAAGTCATACTCACTATATTAGCGGGCAATGTGTCAAGAAAATTATGAAGCTCTGCTCGCTACCGCAGTTTTGCGCGAGTTATGCTACGAGCTCTACGCACGTCATACGAGGGACTAAACTAAAAGATTATGGTTACGGGAATTATTGATGTAGGCGGCGGTTACCGCGATATTTTTGGAGCAGGCGTGCTCGATGGTCTGCTCAAAGCTGAACAGCAGTTTGATCGCTGTTACGGTATTTCTGCTGGCAGTGGAAATCTCACCTCGTTTTTAGCCGGTCAGTATAAGCGCAACTATCGCTTCTATATGGAGTATGCTTTCCGTCATCGTTACGCTTCGATGCGCAATCTGCTCACGACCCGCAATTTTGTTGGTTTAGATTATGCTTACGGCACGCTATCGAATAGCGATGGCGAATATCCGCTCAATTACGAGGCTTTTGCTGCTAACCCTGCCGAGTTTACCGTGGTAGCAAGTAATGCGCTTACTGGTCAGCCGGAATATTTTAGTAAAGAGCATATGCATCAGGATGATTATTCCATTATTATGGCATCTTCCTGCGTGCCCGTTGCTAACGAGCCTATGCAGATTGATGACGTTCCCTTTTATGACGGCGGTATTACTGATCCGATTCCTGTGCAGAGAGCTTTTGACGATGGTTGCGACCATGTTGTTTTGATTACCACTCATCCTGATGATTTTGTGCGCGATCCTCATAAAGATGCGGCTCCTGCGCGCGTTCTACAACGCTCGTATCCGCAAGCTGCGCAGGCTTTACGCAACCGCGCGAAAGTGTATAATGATGAGATGACTGTGGCTCGTCAGTATGCTGCTGAAGGTCGGCTTCTTATTGTATGCCCTGATGATACGTATGGTTTAGATACGTTGAGCAAAACACGTCAAGGACTGCTCGATATGTACAATGACGGTGTGGGAAAAGCACAGAAGATTGTGGAATTTTTGGCAGGTTCGTATGACGAGTAATGCTCCTATTGGTATTTTCGATTCAGGTTTAGGCGGTATTTCTGTGGCTAAAGAAATTCACGCTCTGCTCCCCCACGAAAACATTATTTTCTACGGTGATTCTGCACATGCCCCGTATGGTGTGCGTTCGACTGAAGATGTGCAAAAACTAAGTATGAATGTGGCTAATACGCTTATAGAACAAGGCGCAAAAGCCATTGTTATTGCGTGTAATACGGCTACAAGTGCTGCTGCTGAATTAATGCGTTCATCCTATTCCATTCCTATTATCGGCATGGAACCAGCTCTTAAATTAGCATGTGATTTAGGGGCTGGTCAGCCTCAGCACGTGATTGTTACTGCAACAGAACTTACTCTGCGTGAGAAGAAATTTGCTGCGTTAATGGAGCGTTTTGCTCAGACGCATACTATTGAAAAACAGCCTTGCCCTGAGCTGGTGGATATTATTGAAAACGGTTATTTTGAAGATGCTGATCGCGTAAATGCTACGCTTCACCACTATCTCGATGCTTATCCATTAGACAGCGTTAATTCTATTGTGCTTGGTTGCACACATTTTACGTATTACCGCGATTATTTCCGCGCTCTTGTGCCCCAGCATGTGCGCATTGTGGATGGCAATGAAGGCACAGCACGGCATGTTCGCGATGTGTTGGCTGAGCGCGATGAGCTGGCAAGCAATAATAATGAAGGTACTATTATCCTGCTCAACTCATCGGATGATCCGCGCATGATGGAGTTATCGAATTATTTTTGGTCACTGTAATTTTTTCTTGAGCAGAAAATCTACCTGTTCATCCTCTCCTACAGCAAAAATATGCTCGCTAAAGCGCTCGTATCCCCAATTTTTATAGAATTCTTGGGCAGCGAAATTGTATTGCCATACGCCTAGCCACAGCCAATCAACTTTCTCTTCGCGAGCAAAATCAACAGCTTTGCTCATAAGGAAACTTCCTAAACCGCGACGTTTGAAACGAGGCATTACGTATAAACGCTGAACTTCAATACTGTCTTGCGGAATCTTCGGGTTGCTCTCGCTAAAAGCGCCTGGACGATTCAGCTTCATAAAAGCAGCTATTTCACCGCTGGCTGTATCGATAAGCGCAGTGTGTACGCTATGGTTGTCAGCTAGCTCGCTCTGCGTGTTCTCAAGAGTATACGTCTGCGCAATATAGTCATCGTTATCGCGCGGCGTAGACGTGAGCAAAAAGGTATCTTCAAAGGTAAGCGCTTCAACCCATTGCAAAGCCTGTGCATCTTTTAGCTCTAGAGTGCTGTATTCTAAACCGTCTAAATTTGGCTTTTTATGTTGTGCGTTGCCTGAATGTTTTGGTCTGGTAGGAATTGTAGCAATAGTAAAACCTTGTGAGTTAAGCACCGTGTTTTTCGCGCGGTGTGGTCTGCTCAATCAGATAGTTGCGCAGTACGTGGGCATGATTAATCACAAGGTCTTTTGCGCCAAAAACAAGAGTAATGCGCGAATCAGCGTGCTCGTGCATAAGTGTGAGCAAGCGCTCAACAGCAGGATTATTGTCGAGTTCTGCACGATACCGAGCTGCGAATTCACTGTAGCGAGCGCGGTCATGATTCCACCATGTGCGCAGCTGAGGTGAAGGAGCTATATCTTTTAACCATTCATCCAGCTGCGCTTTAGTTTTCGAAACGCCACGCGGCCAGAGACGATCTACCAAAATGCGGTAGCCATCAATCTCAGGAATAGCAGGAGCGTAAGCGCGTTTTAAAGCAATATCGGTCATACTTCTAAGCTAGCGCGCGGCGTCTATTTTAATGCGCTTAACCAGCGTTCAATCATATCGCTGTGATTTTGCTTAATCACAAAATACGAGCCGCGGATTGTTCCTGCAAGTTTTGAGCGTTGACGAGCAAATTTAAAACGGTCAACTAACTCGGCTGGCACATCCATACCGTCCGAAAGTTTTAAGCCAACAGCGCGCTTACCGCCTTCAGCTAAGGTATATAAAACGTTAAGTCCTAAACCGTTCTCATAGAAGCCCCACGTCCACAGTACGTCATCCTCACCCACGGTTACCAGATGCTGAGCCACTTCAAGCGGACGAGCAGAAATAACGAGGTCTTTCTCTTGAGTACATAACTGAGCAATATCGTTGAGAACTTCTTGGCGCTCATCTGCCGGATGCGTTTCGAAATTAATTGCGAACTTATTATGCACGTAGCGTGCTTCGTTAGCGCGCAAACCTGTTAAAGCTTCAGCAACTGGGGAGCTTTCCAGGCCTCCTAGCGAAGCGTTTTTAAAATCAATAACCATGTAACTTCCCTTAGAACTGCCTATAGATGTGTAGCTGGCTTAGCTACTTTTAGTCGCTTGCAGCAGGCTTTGCTGGCTGCGGCTTACCTATAACTGGCGCACCTATACTTAACCTTGTTTATTTTGCCGCAGAACACGCACAATACCGCATAATTTCAATCTTTTCAAACGCTGTATAAATAAACGCTATAGCCACACCCTTACCCAGCAAAACAGTGAACTCTAAGATGAAAAATTGTACATATATTTCGTGAAGAAAGAGAGACAACAATGAGCGCACACGAGTGTTCCAGCTACGATACTCAACGACTCCATGCTGGTTATAATCCCTTCGACCACATGGGATCTATTCAAGTTCCTGTGTATCAAGCTGCAGCATTCGCTATGCCAAGCGCTCAAGCCGGTCGCGATATAGCAGAAGGACGTCAACCTGGCTTCACGTATTCACGCGTGGGCAATCCTACTGTGGATGTGCTCGAAAAGCGTTTAACCGCTTTAGATGGCGGTGTTGGGGCTGCATGTGTAGGCTCTGGCATGGCTGCGATTTCCGACACTTTACTGTGTGTAGCTGAGGGTGGCGGACGTATTGTGGCTCATCATGATATTTATGGCGCAACCTTGGATGTGCTGGTGAGCTTCTTACCTAAGTTTGGTATTCATGTTGATTTTGCGGACGATATTAACGACCCAGAACAGTTACGTGCCGCTATTCAGCCAGATACAAAGGCAATTTATGTGGAGAGTGTGACGAATCCGCGCACGATTATTACGAATTTGGAGCTTGTGGCCAGCGTTGCTCATGAGGCGGGAGTGCCGCTGATTGTAGACAATACCTTCCCTACCTCCTATTTAATTCAGCCTTTGAAGCATGGTGCAGATATTGTGGTGTATTCGTCTACCAAGGCGATTAATGGTCACGCGAATGCGGTTTCGGGTGCGATTGTGGATGGTGGTAGTTTTGATTGGGTCGCTCGTGCAGACAAGTTCCCGCAGTTTAGCGAACCTGAGTTCACACTGTACAATGATCAGCTCGATCATGTTCCTAGTGTAGTGGAGGCTTTCGGATCGCGCGCGTTTATTGAACGAGTGAAGATTAAATATGTGCGTTTGCTTGGTGCCGTGCTTGGACCGCAGGAGGCCTATTTAGAGATTATTGGATTGGAAACGATTGCTGAACGTTTGACGAAGCAAGTTTCGAACACGCGCGAAATCGTGGCGTATTTGAATACGAATCCGCATGTGGCGCGCGTGAATTATTCTGATCAGGCAGGCAGCGCGCAGGAAGCATTGGTGAAGAAGTACTTCCCTCACGGCATTGGTTCGATTTTCTCTTTCGAGTTAGAAGGCGATGAGGAGAAGGTTAACCACGTTATTGACGCAACGCACATATTTTCGTATGTGCCTAATGTGGGTGATGTGCGCAGTTTGATTGTGAATCCTGCTCGCACCACGCATCGCGAGATTCCTTTTGAGTTCTGGGAGAAAGATGGGTTAAATCCTCAGCTGATTCGTTTGAGCGTTGGCTTAGAAAGCGCTGAAGATTTGATTGCTGACCTTGACCAGGCGATTCGTAGCGCTTACGCGGATTAAGTGTTATTGAGCCGCGAACGGGGGTGAAGACTTTCCATCTTCACCCCCGTTCGTTGTAGTTTGTAGCAAACGATTACACGAATGTACGTGGAACTTGAGGGTGTCAGGTTTTTGTGTAGGTGGTAGGTTGCCCTATGGTGAGTTATTTTCAAGTCTTGAGGCTGGTCGCAATGAGGTTGTGCTTGACCTAAACTATTTTTGGTTCTCTATATGTATGTCGTGTACACCATAACCGTTCGTCTTTCTCGTGCAGTACACACAACCATGAGGGGTATCGCTCTTATTTAAGAGCGATACATGGCAACACACTGCTCCCAGTGAAGCCGCGTTGAACGTGTCATGTCTGGGAGCATACGAATCCGCTAAAACCTCAGAAATTAACCTCGCTCATCAAGCACCACACACAGGTACGGCTTGCTGAAAGACCGTGCCTGCGAACCAAATCCAACAAAACCTGACATCCTAGTGAGACTCGACCTTAAACATGTGGAGCAGATCAATCCGAGTGTTGTGAGTTATGACACGTCGAACCCGTCATAACTCACAACGGTCAGAATATTCAACTCAAATCTAGCAAAAGCAATAGCACGTACAACAAGGTAGTGCACTACGCGCTGCATCAGCACATTGGTACGCGCACAGTCAGGAACTTGTAAAATCAAGCTTTTTAAGCATGAGTCGAGCTACCGCAACGCCGCATGAATTGCCTGATCTAAATCAGCAATCAAATCGCGCACGTCTTCAATACCAATGCTTAAGCGCACCAGACCATCAGTAATGCCATGCTTTAAACGTTCTTCACGAGGCAGCTCGAAATGAGTCATGCGACATGGAAGCTCCGCCAACGATTCCACCGCCCCCAGCGACACCGCAACCGTAAAAAGCTGCAATGAGTCGAGCATTTTCTCCGCATCCACCCGATCGTCAAATTCGAAGGAAAGTACCCCGCCAAAAGTGCACAATTGCGAGGAAGCCAAAGCATAATACGCATTCGATTCCAATCCCGGATAATTTACGTGAGTCACATACTCGTTACCCTCGAGCCACCTCGCCACATCCACAGCATTAGCCTGATGTCTCTCCATGCGCAACGCCAGCGTCTGAATCCCTCGACGTAGCAAATTCGAGTCCTGAGGAGACAACGCTCCGCCCACACGATTCAAAGCAAAGTAGAGTTTCTCGGTGAGCTCAGAACTCTTCGTCACCGCTACCCCAGCAGTCACATCGGAATGACCAGACAAATACTTGGTAGCAGAATGCAGCACAATATCCGCTCCCAAATCCAAAGGCTGCTGACCCAGCGGTGTCACAAAAGTATTGTCAATAATAACCAGCGCCCCATGCGCATGCGCTACACGAGCAACAACTGTTACGTCAGACATTTTAAGCAGCGGATTCGTGAGCACCTCAAAATACACAGCCCTCACGCGCTTGCCCTGCGAGAAAGCCGCGTCAAAAGCCTGCTCCAACGCTTCCTCACGGGTGGTATCTGCCTCGGAAAAGCTTAATCCCCAGTGTTCAAAATACTCATGAATAATCGAATACGTACCACCATAGATGTTGTCGCCTGTAATAATATGATCTCCCGGTTCAAAAATGGAGAACGCCGCGTGAATCGCCGCCAATCCCGAAGAGAAAGCAAAACCAGCGCTGCCGTGCTCCAGCAACGCCACCTGCTTTTCCACAGCTTCACGTGTAGGATTGCCCGAACGCGCGTAATCCCAGCGCGGATATTCGCTAGCTGTTTCGAAAGCGAAAGTCGAAGAATTGTAGATTGGTGGATTTACAGCGCGCGTTGAGTTATTGCCCACCGCCTGACCGTGAACGAGTTGAGTATTGAAATATGTCATGTATCCAAAGTATCAAGCCGAAACCGCCCGAAACAGCGTAAAACAGTAAAAACGCTCTGCTCGCTTATAGCCATTTTTTATCGCGCGTTCTTAGCCACGCAACTAGCGCCCGTATAATAAAATGTTATGAATATTTTATTGATTATTGGTTTAATTTTTGCTGCTCTTGCTGGCTTATTGCACGTGCTCATCGCCTACATGGAAATGTTTGCTTGGGAGGAACCATTAGCGCGCAAAACTTTCGGTGGCACTGCTGAGGAAGCTCGCCCTTTTACTTTCTTCGCATACAATCAGGGTCTGTATAACGGTTTCTTAGCTGCGGAAACTTTTGTTGGTATTGCGTTAACCGTGTGCGGATACACTGCTGTTGGTTCTGCTTTAATGATTGCGGGAACTGCTTCTATGTTGTGCGCTGCTCTCGGTTTAGTACTCAAAGACAGCTCGTATGCTCAAGCATCAGCCAAACAAGGAACTCTTCCGCTGCTAAGTTTGATTTTTATTATTATCGCTTTGCTCGTCTAATGCAAAGGGCTGGGAGAAATCCCAGCCCTTCTGTTTTACACGTCAATATTCGTCAGCATTGGTTTGAGCGTAGCGTCTTTAATCTGTTTTACGCCTGCGAAAGCAATAACCATCGCAATAAGCGCCAAAATTGCTACAGTGGCGAAGCCGCCGTGAGCACCGTACTGATCAATAAAATAGCCGGAAATAGAATTACCAATAGAACCGCCAATCGAGTTCATCGCACCCATAATTCCCACTGCTTCGGTAAAGCGTGCAGGCGGAACGAGGTGGAGCACAATCTGGTTACCATTAATCCACGTTGGTGACTGGCACACGCCAATAAGCAAGTAAATAATCATCACCACCCAAATGCTCTTCACAAAAATAAACGAGCTCAAGCCAAGCGCCACCACAACAATACAGAAGTAGAAGCGTTTCCACAGCGGGATAATCCATGACTTCGCGCCGTACAACGTAGCGCCTACCAGCGAGCTAAACGAGAAGCAAGCAAAGATAAAACCGGTCAGGCTTTGCACGTTCTGTTCTTTAGCAAAAGCCAAGATAGAAATACCTGACGCGCTCTGGAAAGCGCCTAGACCAAACCATGTGATGCAGATAGCAATAAAACCAAAGGAAAAGATGGACGCTTTCTTTCCTGCTACTTTCTGACCGCTGGCTGCCGCTACCCGTTGCGCTTCCTGCAGACGGAACTCTTTACGAGTTATACCTGCTTCGCGCGCTAAATCCGTTTGACTTGGCGGCTCGGCTGAGCGTACAGACAGAAACATGATAGCGCCAACCAGCACGAAAATACCGGTAGCAGAGAACGACAAGACACCAGAAGCGACGGCGAGGATGGATGAGAGCGGATTGCCAATCATCCACATGGCTTCATCCAAAATGGAAGAAAAGCCCATAGCTCGGTCAATTTTTTCTGAGCTGTTCTCTTTGTTCTTAAGCAGATACGTCCAGCGCGAACGGCTCATAGCACCCCACGGCGGAATACACGCCATAAAAGGCACGAGGCAGTACAGCAGCCATTGAGGTACGTGTAGTTCAATGCTTGTAATCAGCACCGTTGCAGCTATCATCCACACGGCAACGATTGGAATAGATACCTTCGTTTGCCCAAAACGATCGACAAGGCGACCGAAAATTGGTGTAAGGATGGCCAAAGAAATAGCTTGAACCGCGCTTAACGTGCCGGCCAGCGTGTAGCTGCCGTAAATACGCTGCACGGAAATAGTGATGCACATACCCACCATAGGAAATGGCATTGAGGCAACAACAGCGCCAATAGCATAGCGTGCAGTGCCTGGGATTGTGAGAAGTTCTCCGTAACCACCGAAAATGCGTTGGAAGATGGACTTTCCATACTTATTGCTGCTCGTCAACTGTGACATAAGGCAATCAGTGCCCTCTCTGTTTGTTGTGTCTCTATGTGGTTTTGGTTTTGTTGTGTTTGCGCGTTTTAGTTTTCTGGTCGCGCAGCATTACCTCGGTTTGTTGAGGTTTTGTTTTCTTTATTTTTGCTTTTTCTTGTTTCGCGTTGCGGCGCTGATTCGCTCTCGCCGCTCCCCTCTCGCGTTTCGTACACGCTCTCCGCCTTGGCCTGTCTTCTGTGCTGTACGTTGATTATCGTCGTGCTGTTTGCACTCTCTTTTCGTGTTTTCGCGCGTACACTACTTTAACGCGAACCGGGTGCTCTATATAAGTGCAACACGCTGAAAAAGGAGAAAAATTTAACGATATTTTCGAGATTTTTTGATTGTGTGGGAGCGTTGGGAAATATGGGGGTTAATCGGTTAAGGGGTGTGGGCTATCTCCGATAGCTATAAGACCTCGCTTACCAAAATGATTGATGCACCCAAAAACATGATGACAACAAACGAATTTCATTTAGAACAATACCTACTCAGGATCGAAAAATCTCTCAACCTCTGATACAATTCACGTTGTCTAGGATTACACCATTCTTGCTGTGAATTAGCTCTTACATCCTTTGATAAAATGGGAAG
>NZ_ATVB01000002.1 GCF_000420505.1 Alloscardovia omnicolens DSM 21503
ACCTGGAAACGAAAAAAGCTGATACGTGTCTGTAAAATCTCATTGACACGTGTAAGTTCCCTGCTTCCTCTATGTAACCGTTTGAGTTCTTCTTAAAGCCTGCCACGCCGATAAAGAAGGAAATACTTGAGCATCAGTCGCGCGACTCCATCCACGCAATGTTTCATGTGATACTCCAAGCAAAGAAACAAACTCGAATAACTGCCTTATTACCCGGTTCTATATTAGTTCTTGTTTTCTTCAAGAGAGTTCTACAGCACGAGTTCTAAAATTCTTGTGAATACCCTTTACCCTGATCCACAACCCCTATCATCCCCCCTAAAAAAAGAGAATCCACCAGAAACAAAAACCAACCCACATCACTCAACGAGCTAGCCCTGTGTTACCCAAACAGATTCAACAAATAACCACAAACAAAAACCGCTTACACAAAAAATCTGACACGCTCCGATGACTCGCCAAGTTTCTTGACCTTTGAACCAATAAATACACGTGCATCCAAATCAAGAAAAACTACTACTAACCCCAGCAACACATTTTGGTCAATAAGCCTATCCTTACTCTGGTGCTTAGCGCGAATATAAACGAAAACAATACAGCCATAGCATCTACCGTCTTATATTGTGAATGACTTTATGACATTCCCTCTCATCCGTCTATACATAAGAGCAATATCACGCTAATCTCTCTAACAGTAGAGAATGGAGGAGAGATCCATGAAAAAGAAATTAACAGGCAAAGAATCCATTATTGTGGCATCCATGCTGTTTGGGTTGTTCTTTGGTGCTGGAAATCTTATTTTCCCCGTAAGTATGGGGCAGAAGGCCGGTTCGCATGTATGGCCCGCAATTATTGGTTTTTGTATTACTGGTGTAGGTTTGCCTCTGCTGGGTATTGTGGCGCTATCTGTGTCGCAGCGAAAAAGTCTGTTCGATATGACCAGTTTGGTGGGGAAAGGTTTTGCATATTTCTTCACTCTTGCTTTGTATCTGACCATTGGCCCATTCTTTGCAATTCCTCGTACAGCTACAGTGTCGTTCCAAGTGGGCGTAGCTCCATTGCTTAAGCCAGAATTACGTAGTATAGCTCTTTTCATCTTCTCTGTTTTATTCTTTGTTGTTGTTCTCTTTTTCAGCTTAAAACCTTCGCGTATTTTGGACTGGGTAGGTAAAATTCTCAACCCGCTCTTTCTTGTTGTTTTATCTGTTCTGGTTATTACAGCTCTGATTCATCCGATGGGTAATATTGGAGCTGTTGCTGCTCATGAGGATTACGTTCATCAAGCCTTCTTTACTGGCTTTTTAGAAGGCTATAACACGATGGATGCGCTGGCATCTGTAGCTTTCGGTGTTATTCTTGTGGATGTTATTCGCGGCTTAGGAGTGAAGGAATCGAGAGACGCGGCAGTTGCTTCTGTTAAGTCAGGTGTGATGGCTGGTTTCTTTATGGTTCTTATTTATGGTCTGCTTACTATTATTGGTGCGCAGTCTGGTGCTGTGCTTGGCGTGAGTGAGGATGGCGGTTCTGCTCTGTTTGCAATTGCTCAGCATTATTTCGGTACTGCAGGTGGTGTGCTCTTGGGAACGGTGATTACCTTAGCTTGCTTGAAGACGGCAATCGGCTTGATTACTTCAATCAGTACCACGTTTACGGAGATTTTCCCTCGTTTGGCGAATTACAACCTTTTTGCGATTATCTTTACTCTTATTTCATTTGTGATTGCGAATGCTGGTTTGAACGCTATTATTACCTTATCTGTTCCGGTGCTTATGTTCCTGTATCCGCTGACGATTATGCTCATGATTTTGTGTGTGCTCGGATCGAGTTTTGCTTTTCATAAGAGCGTGTTTGTTAGTGCGATGACTTTAACGACTATCTCTGCTGCTATTACATTTGTGAGTACTTTGACTAAGATTCTCGTTGGTTCAGTGCCGTGGTTAGCTCCTGTACATCATGCAGCTGCTACTATTGATTCTGCTCTGCCATTATCGGGGATAGGTATGAGCTGGATTGTGCCAGCCGTGATAGGCATAATCATTGGCTATATCTATTATTTTGCTCGTGTTGCGCACACAAAATAGTACTGTTGAATACTCAATGCGGAGGAGATGATATGAATCGGCATGACATGAATCAGAAAGAACGTATGCTCAAAGCTTTGCCATATATAGCGGATATGGATGGTTTAGATAGCGAGCGTTTGGAATGCAGGAAAAAACTGTATGAGTTTAATAATTTGCATCCTGATGATTTAGGTCGTATGAATGAGTTGTTATCCGATATTTTGGGAGCGGGCGGAGATACCGTGTATATTGAAGCTCCATTCCGTTGCGATTACGGGTCAAATATCCGTGTGGGTAAGAACTTCTTCGCCAATTACAATCTGACCATACTTGATCCTGGTGAAGTAGTTATTGGCGATAACGTGATGATTGCTCCTAATGTATCTATTTACACAGCTGGTCATCCTCTGCATCCGGATAGCCGTAATTCAGGATACGAATATGGTATTCCTATTACGGTTGGAAATAATGTATGGATAGGCGGAAGTGCAACAATTTTACCTGGCGTAACTATTGGAGACAACGCTGTTATTGCTGGCGGAGCTGTTGTAGTGAAAGATGTTCCAGCGTGGAGCGTTGTGGCTGGTAATCCTGCTCGCGTTATTCGTCAGATTACTGAAGAAGATCGCGATTACTTCTTTAAAAATCAACGTTTTGATGTAGAAGATTACCGTTAAGCGACGGTGTTCATTCTCAGCTCAACATGCTCAGGGGTTGTAGACTTAATGATGTCTACAATCCCTTTTCCTATCAAGGAGGCTTAGAATGGATTTTGTTACTCTTCACAATGGTGTACGTATGCCTCAACTTGGTTTTGGCGTGTATCAAACTCCGCCAGATGAAACTGAACGTTGTGTGCGTGAAGCACTCGAAGTGGGATACCGTCATATCGATACTGCTCAAGCCTATAACAATGAAGAAGGCGTGGGAGCAGCTATAGCAGCAAGTGGTCTCAATCGTTCAGATATTTTCCTTACCTCAAAGGTATGGTTCTATAAAGATGGGTATCAGGCTGCAAAAGCGTCCATTGATGAATCATTGCGTAAGATTGGTTCGGATTATATTGATTTAATGCTGGTACATCAGCCTTTTGGAGATTACTATTCCACGTATCGTGCTTTAGAAGAAGCCTATGATGCTGGTAAATTACGTGCAATTGGCGTCTCTAATTTCTATCCTGATAGATTAATTGATTTAGCTCATTTTGCACGCATTGTGCCAATGGTTAATCAAGTAGAAACGCACGTTTTCTTCCAACAGCAAGAAGCACGACCGTTTATGGATGAACTTAATGTTATTCATGAATCTTGGGCACCTTTTGCTGAAGGCGCGAATAATTTCTTTGATAATCCTACGTTGAAGGCTATTGCTGAAGAACACGGTAAAACTGTGGCTCAGGTGGCATTACGTTATCTGCTTCAACGTGGAGTAGTGGTTATTCCTAAGTCCACTCATAAAGAACGTATGGAAGAGAATTTCCGCGTCTTTGACTTTGAACTAACCGATGCGAATATGACTTCTCTTGAAACTTTGGATACTCATCACAGTCTGTTCCTAGATCATCGTGGTGCTCAAGATGTAAAACGTTTCGTAGGTTTTGCACGCTAAGGAGAAAACCGTGTCGCAACTACTCTCTGGCGTAACACTCGGTAATCTTACACTCAAAAATCGAGTGGTTATGCCTCCAATGTGCATGTATGCTGTAGAACGGGAAGATGGCATTGCTACGAACTTCCATTTCGCTCACTATGGTGCACGTGCTATCGGAGGCGTTGGACTCATTATTGTTGAAGCAACTGCTGTAGAACCTGATGGTCGAATTACGAACAAAGATTTGGGCCTGTGGAACGAAGAGCAAAAAGAAGTCTTACATAAACTCACAACGAGTGTGCATGAACTTGGCTCTCAAGTTGCTATTCAGCTCAATCATGCGGGACGTAAAGCTGTTGATGCGCGTATTGCTTATGCTCCAAGTCCGCTTGCTTTTAATGAGGATTCTGCTGTTCCTCACGAGATGAGCAGTGAGGATATTGAGCGTGTAAAACAAGCTTTTGTTGATGCAGCAATCCGCGCTCGCGATGCCAAATTCGATGCCATTGAGATACATGCGGCTCACGGGTATTTGTTAAGTGAGTTCTTAGAACCATTAACTAATCAGCGTAGCGATAATTATGGAGGTAGTTTAGAAAATCGTTATCGTTTACTTCATGAAATTGTATGTGCAATACGCGCAATTTTTGATGACTCGTTGTGGGTGCGGCTGTCTTTGAGTGCTTATGATGATACGGAACGCCAAAATAGTCGTGAGGACTGGCAGCAGATTGGTCGATGGTTAGAAGCCGATGGTGTGGATTGCATTGATGTATCCACAGGCGCAGTCACTCCTGCTCGTCCTAATATTCCTATGCGCCCTGGTTACCAGGTGCCGTTTACTATTTTGATGAAACAAGCAGTGAATATTCCTGTGACAGCTGTGGGTTTAATAGATTCTGCGCAGTTAGCTGAACATATTGTTTCATCAGGGCAAGCAGATCTTGTTGAAATAGGTCGTGGATTATTGCGTAACCCACAATGGGTAGCCGATGCAGCACGAGTTTTGCATGAAAAAGACTTTGCTGTATATAACGCATCATATGAACGTGCTTACCATTAGAAGAGAAGCGACGGGGATACTCGTCGCTTCTCTTATTAGAGTAAAGTGAGCTTGTTAGAATAGGCGCATGATGAAAAAGCATGCCGTTTATCGAATTGTGCACATAGCAGTTCTCCTGCTTGTTATAGCACTGCTTTCAGCTGCTGTTTTTGCATGCTCAGTTCCGCGAAAAACAGCAGTAGGGCATAGCTATACTTTAGCCTCAGCCTCACAGTATGTACCGCGAGACGATGATGGAGATGTTAAAGATATACGTGTAGATGTTATTGCATCCACACGTGATGAAGGCAGTCAAGCACAGCGTATCGCCCGAAGTATCGAAAAATCAGGTATTCGCGCCACGTATCGAGCAGCTAAAAACGCACAGCAGCAAAGAGAGCAAGTGCGCAATGCAGTCAACTCATATGCGCGTCTTATAGTCATACCTCAAGATGCTTTTACTCAACACAGTAATACCTTATGGGAGAGCGAGCTATCTTATGTCCGCTCTAAAGGTGTGCCTGTAATCATTAATGCGAGCGCAAACATGCAGCTCATAGACCTCAATATTCCTTCTCAGTATTGGGCAGCGTATTGGGATGTTCGTGCATCGCAGTCTGAGGCAAATACCAGTATCTTTGAAGCAGTCATGTGTGTGGTAGAAGATAGACCTCATAACAGTACTCTGCTCACTCATATAAGCGCTCAGGAGGAATAGTATGGATTACCGTGCAGGGCTGACGCAATCTGAAGTGAACAAACGGATAGAACGCGGCGAAGTAAACCGCATGAAAACAACGACATCGCGCTCTATCGCCGATATTATACGCGCAAATATTTTTACTCTTTTTAACGGTATTATTCTTTCTGCCATGGTACTCGTCTTACTTACAGGCAGTTGGAAAGACGCTGTTTTTGGCGTAGTTATTATTATTAATACTGCTATCGGTGTTTTTACTGAAGTTAAATCTAAAATTACTCTCGATAAACTTTCTATTCTGGTTGCTGCACAGCATACGGTACGCAGAGATGGTCAGGATGTGCAGATTAATCATGACGAAATTGTGCTCGATGACATTGTGATGATTCAATCAGGAGATCAAGTTCCCGCTGACGGTGAAGTTATTGAAGATTATGGGGTAGAGCTTGACGAATCCATGCTTACCGGTGAATCACGCACAGTGAAGAAAAAGCAGGGAGATACCGTTTATTCCGGAGCAACAGTTGTATCAGGTTCAGCACTGATGCGCGTTACAGCAGTTGGGGAGAAATCTTATGCTGCTAAACTGACTCAAGAAGCGAAAGTATATAAGCGCACTCATTCCGATATAAACGATGGTATTAATAAAATTTTACGTTTTATGATTATTATCGTTGTGCCTTTATGCGCTCTCCTTATATGGTCACAAATGCGTGTAATGGGCGGGTGGAATACGGCTATCGCTAACGGCTCATGGCGTGAAGCTGTGGTACAAGCGGTAGCGGGTATTGTGGGATTAATTCCCGAAGGTCTTGTCTTATTGACTTCTCTGAATTTCGCGCTTGCTGCTTTGCGTTTAGCGCGACAAAATACTCTTGTTCAAGAGCTTGATGCTGTTGAAACGCTTGCTCGTGTTGATGCGCTTAACCTCGATAAAACTGGAACAATAACCGATGGTGGTATTGCCTTAGATGAAATTCATATTCTTGAGCACGCAAGCTATAGTGAAAAACAGATTCGTGAAGCTTTATGGCATGTGAGCAATGAGGAACATCCTAATGCTACAGCTACAGCAATTCTGGAAGGTTTACGGAACAATCATGCTGAAAATCAGCAAGTGAAAGCCCGTGTACCGTTTTCCTCTGCTCGAAAATGGAGTAGCGCAGTTCTCGATAATGGTCAGCAATGGTTTGTAGGAGCACCAGAGATTATTATGTCTGCTCTCTCCAGCGTGGCAGACGGAATCCGCGAACATGTAAACAGTTTTGCCAATTCAGGGGCACGAGTGCTTGTTCTGGCTGCAGCAGATGGGGCAGTAGAGAGCGAAACTATTAATGCGAATGCTGTTATTCAAGCTCTTGTGGTGTGCTCAGAATCTGTTCGATCAGATGCTGCTGAAACTCTCGCATGGTTTAGGGAGCAGGGTGTGCGCGCTCGCGTTATTTCAGGCGATAATCCGCGTACTGTTGCTGCTATTGCTCAGAAAGTGAAGCTGACAGGAGATGCAGAACCTCGTTTTATTGATGCGCGAGACTTGCCGCAAACAGCCGAGGAAGTTGCTCAAGTTTTGGAAGACGTGGATGTTGTGGGTCGTGTGTTGCCAGAACAAAAGAAGTTGATTGTTCAGGCTTTGCATTCCCAAGGTCATACAGTGGCTATGACAGGAGATGGGGTAAATGATGCTTTAGCTTTGAAAGAGGCTGATTTAGGCATTGCTATGGGCAATGCTGCTCCTGCTACAAAAGCTGTGGCTCAGGTGATTTTAGTGGATTCACTGTTTTCTCATTTGCCGAGTGTGGTTGCACGTGGTCGTCAAGTTATGGCGAATATGGAACGTGTTGCCAGCTTGTTCTTGGTAAAAACTACGTATTCTGCGATTATCTCTGTGGGAGTTGTGCTCTTAGCCTTGAACTTCCCATATTTGCCACGTCATATGACATATATTGGATGGTTTACTATTGGAACTCCAGCCTTCTTGCTTGCTCTTGCTCCTAATACACGACGCTATATTCCTGGATTCTTGCAACGTGTAATTTATACAGCAGTCCCAGCGGGACTAGTAACAGGTGTTAGTGTTCTTGCATCCACATTTTTTGTGCCGAAAATTATGGGATGGAACAATGTTGCAGAACATATGACCCAATTGCGCACTATTAACGTATGCGTACTATTTGTTTTGGGTATTTTGATGCTTGCCTCTATTGCTCAGCCATTGACATCCTGGCGAGGATGGTTAGTTGCCTTCTTCGCTGTAGCAGGAGTAGTAGGAGCATGTATTCCGTTCGTCGCTCAATTCTTCGAGCTACATCTGCCTACTGGACAGCTTATTCCCGTAACCGCTCTTGTGGTTGTGTGTGCAATAGGATTGTGGTTTGTTGTGTGTTATGTGACTGATCTCTTGTGGCGTGCTCGAGGGGAGTAATATTCAGTACATTTGGGTTGCAGTAGAAAAAATTGTGGGTATGCTCATTACGAGCATACCCACAATTGATGTAGTTACTTTTAGTCTCTGCTAGTGAGCAGGTTCAGCATGGAAATAAAGAAGTTAATGAAATCTAAATACAAGTTTAAAGCGCATAAAATAGAAACGCGCTTAATCATAACTTCATCACCTGCATATTGTGCAAATAGTGCTCGAGCAACCTGCGCATCATAAGCGGTAAAACCTGCAAAAATCAACAGAGTAATAGCACTCAAAAACATGGTGTTCACGCCTACGTTCATGAACATCATAATAATTTCCGCAACAATCAAAACGATTAAAGCAACCATTAAAATTGGTCCGAGCTTCAGCAAATTCATCTTTGTTGTCAACGCAAACATAGTCAGTGTAAAGAAGAAAGCCGCAGTTAATCCTAAAGCAAATACAATATTGCCGATGTTATACACGAAGAAGATATAGCTTAATGTAAAGCCCATCAAAGCTGCATAAGCGTAAAAAGCGATACGTGCAGTTGCAGGGTTCATGCGCAAAGCGCGAGCAGACAAGAAAATAACTACGCCAATTTGAACCACAGCCAAAGCAATCAAACCAAAACGTCCCGTTGCTTGAATGAAATTAACATATATGCCGCTGGCTGCACTTGCAAAGGCTACAACAGCAGTTACAGCCAAACCAAAAGCCATCTCAGCGTAAGTGCGAGCTACAGACACGCGCTGAGCGCGTTCATCAGTAACAACAGACTGTACATCAACATATGGCTGTTCATAAGCATTTTGATCGGTGGAACGAGGTGTTCCCATATAATCCGTCATCAGATCTCCTTAAAACAAAACGTGTTTATATTCTAACGGTTATTCGTCATCAAAGTCAGTTTCGCGCGGAGCAGACACCAAATCTCTATGAACATTCTGCAAAGCTAAGTCAATAGTAAACAACTCTTGAGCTGCGTTTTGAAGAGTCTGCGCATGACGAGCTACTCGTTCGGGGTCATTCGTGCTCTTATAGCGCAAACGATGTTCCAGACTTGCCCAATAATCCATAGAAATCGTGCGGAACTGTACTTCCACAGGAATATCGCGAGCGCCAGTGGTTAAGAAAACGGGCACGCTATAGATAACATGCAAACTACGGTAGCCAGACGCTTTGGGATGCTTAATATAGTCCTTCACTTCCAAAATACGAATATCGCTTTGACGGCTAAGCATACTGGCAATGGCATAGACGTCATCGACGTAATTGCACATCACGCGAATACCGGCAATATCGAACACATTGTTTTCGATATTCTCAATCGTGAGAGATTTGCGGTGCGTCAAAAGCTTACCTGCAATGGAGCGAATCGACTTCATACGGCGTTCCATATGATGAATAGGGTTGTGGCTGTAGCGGGTTTGATACTCGTCGTCGAGAATTTCCAACTTCGTACTAATCTCATGCATAGCACCGCGATACACCTGGAGCAGGTTTTCGAAGTCGCGGCCGAAAGTAATTAAATCGTCTGCATCGTACGGAGTTTCTAAATCTGGAAGAGATTCATTCACCGTCTGCAAAGCCTTCATAATATCGGCTACGCTTAACGGGTTCTGTCTGTCCAGAATCATAATCCACCTCTCTTGTATTCTTAAGCGACTCAAGTATAAACCACGCACATGCCTAACGATCTCGTCCAACGCACTTGCTCAATACTCTCGCTCAACACTCTCGACCAAAAGGACGCATAATCTTCGCTAATATCGATAAGTATGAATGAAGATATGATGACACGCGCTGAGCGTCTTGGTATTGCGGCAGTTAACGGGGCAGATGGTTTGACCGTTGAGAGTGCAACGGAGCCTGTGGATAATTCTGTGGCTGATTCTGTGACTGGTTCTGCAAAGGATTCCCTGACTAATTTAGCTCGCCGCGACAAGCCTGTATATTACGTACACACCTTGGGATGCCAAATGAACGCTCACGACTCGGAACGTATTGCCGGCGTGCTGGAGGCAGACGGATATGCCAAGGCAAGCGAAGAACAGATTAAGTCATCAGACGTAGATTTAATTGTTTTGAACACATGTGCGGTACGCGAAAACGCTACCTCACGAATGTACGGTACTTTAGGACAATACGCAGAACTGAAAAGAGCCAACCCGAACCTACAAATCGCTGTGGGCGGATGTATGGCTCAAAAAGATCGCCAGCGCATTACTGAGCAAGCTCCATGGGTGGATGCAGTATTCGGAACGAAAAATATTGGTTCCCTCACCGCCTTACTCCATGAAGCTCGCCGCACACACGCGCCACAAGTAGAAGTAGCCACCGAGCTACAAGAATTCCCGAGCGAACTTCCTACAGTGCGTGCATCCAAAGCCAGCGCATGGGTATCTATTTCCGTAGGATGCAACAATACCTGCACTTTCTGTATTGTTCCCGCAGTACGAGGAAAAGAACGTGACCGCCGACCAGGAGAAATCCTGGCAGAAGTAGAAAACTGCGTGGCACGAGGCATAAAAGAAGTTACCTTGCTTGGACAAAACGTCAACTCCTATGGATATGCCACAGGAGACCGCTACGCATTTAGCAAACTCCTTCGAGCATGCGGACATATTGAAGGACTCGAACGTGTACGCTTCACGTCACCACACCCAGCGGCGTTCACTCCCGATGTTATTGAAGCCATGGCCGCCACACCGAACGTGATGCCACAGCTACACATGCCTTTGCAATCAGGCTCCGATAAAATCTTGCGCGCTATGCGACGAAGCTATCGCATTGAAAAATTTATGACCATTCTCGACAATGTGCGCGCAGCAATTCCGCACGCACAGATTACCACCGATATTATTGTGGGATTCCCCGGAGAAACTGAAGAAGACTTCCAAGCAACAATGGATGCTGTGCATCGCGCTCGCTTTACCTCCGCTTATATTTTCGAATATTCACCACGACCAGGAACGCCAGCAGCCACTATGGAACAAGTGCCTGCCGATGTGGCGCACGATCGCTTTACACGCTTGCACGCCTTACAAGAAGAAATCTCCCGCGAGATTATGGCAGAACACGTTGGTAAGAACGTGGAAATTATGATTACAGAACTCAAAGGTGCAAAGGATGCTCGCACGCAACGTGTTTCTGGACGAGATCGCGGCGGAAACCTCGTGCATGTTCGCGTTCCAGACGGATATGAGCATCCACAGGTAGGTGATTTCGTAACATGCACTGTTACGGAAAGTGCATCGCACTACCTGATTGCTGACCCAAACCCAGCAAGCGGAGATACGTATGAACTGCGACGATAGAACGGCTTTTAATCAGCGCAGTCCTCGAGATAATCAAAATTCTCAGGACGAGCAGTATTTGCCAAACGAGCGGTTTTCGCGAGACGAGCGTAAGACGTTAAATGAGAGGAAGGCGTTCAGCGAGCGTCAGACGCTATCAAACGAGCGGAAGGCGTTCCAAGATAGCAGAAAGCCTTTCGAGGATCGGGGAGCTTCCGACGAGAGGAATCATCAAAATAGCAGCAAAGCTCAGAGCAAAGTCGTCTCTATCATCGGTCCCACAGCCTCAGGCAAAACCGCGCTCGCGATTGCTCTCGCTCAAGCTTTGGAGCAAAAAACTGGTCAAGCATGCGAAATCGTAAATGCGGACGCTTACCAAATGTATCGCGGTATGGATATTGGCACAGCGAAGGCAAGCGCACAAGAGCAAGCTGAGGTTCGCCATCATCTTATCGATATTATCGAGCCAAGCGAAAGCATGTCTGTAGCACGTTTTCAAGAGCTGGCTCGAAACGCTATTGCTGAGATTCAATCGCGTGGTCTTCGTCCTATTCTTGTGGGTGGTTCGGGCTTATATGCGCGTGCAGCGATAGACGATATTACTTTTCCTGGTACTGATGAGTCAGTTCGTGCTGCGATTGAACAGCGAGCTGAGCAGATAGGGGAGCAGGCTCTGTTTGAACAATTAAGGCTCAAAGATCCTGTGGCAGCTGAACGTATGGATGGTCGCAATATTCGCCGCACTATTCGTGCTTTGGAAGTCATAGAAATAACTGGACGACCATTTTCGGCTAGTTTGCCTCGTTATTCCTATGTTATTCCTAGCGTTCAAATTGGCTTAGACCTCGATCGCTGTGTTCTTGATGAACGTATTGACGCACGTACGCAAGCTATGCGTTCGGCAGGTTTCGTTGAGGAAGCGAAGGCTTTACGTGGTTCAATGTCTGTAACTGCAGAACGAGCCTTAGGATATTCCCAGATGATGGCTGTGCTCGATGGAAACATGAACGAGGATGAGGCTTTTGCTGATATTGCTCAGAAAACAAAACGTCTAGCTCGTAAGCAAATGGGATGGTTTGGGCGCGATCCTCGCGTGCATTGGTTAGATGCTATGAGTAATGATGTGCTTGAACGTGCCGTGGATATTGTATGCGATGCAGACGCTGGTGCTTTTGAAGAACAGGATGCTCAGGCAGATGAGTATGTGCAGCATCATCTAGGCAATATTGCTACGCGGGGAGAGGAAGGGTAGCGCGAAGATATAGCAGAGAGGACGGGCGAGGCGAGGACTCGCGGGGCGAAGATGCGCATGAAGAAGAATAGAAGAGCTGGGGTGCGCGTATGTGGAGCAGTAGTGTTAGCTTTCTTCATCGGCAAGCGGAGGTCTCGTATTTTCGCTAATCTATAAAGCGTTATGGCACGACCAACATCATCTTCACAGAGTCCGAGAGACAAGAAATCAACACGTACTACACAGAGTACGTCATCATTGCGTACCCAGAAGGGAGCGGCACGTTCTGCAGATAATAGAGAGCAGCAACGTGAACCTGAAACATGGTGGATGAAAGTCCTGTTGTTTATTCCTCGCGTTTTTGCGCAGCTTATTCGCGATATTTTTGGATCAAGCAGCGAAAACAGTGATTCGCGGCTTGATGCTTCATGTTTCCTTCTGATTATTTTTAGCGTTTTACTTATTGCGTCGGAATGGTTCCGAGTAGATGGGGTATTAGGACGTTATTTACATATTTTGGCTGCTGGTGCTTTCGGCATAATGAGCGTTATTTTGCCGATAGTTTTCCTCTTTATCGCGTTCCGATTGATTCGTAACTCTAATCTTGAGGCAGAAAATACGCGAGTGCTTTCAGGATGGTTCTTGCTTGTTTGGTCGATTAGTTCCGTTCTTGACGTGCTGATGGTTGCGGGCGAACCTCATTTTTCGTGGTCTGCACTTCGTTCGGCAGGCGGATTATTTGGGCATGTTTTAGGAACTCCGCTAGCTCTTGGCTTATCTAAACCGTTTGCTGTGGTTATTTTTGTTTTTATTGCAGCTTTTGCACTTCTTATGATTACAGGTCTGCATATTGCAGAAATACCGCGGTTGCTTGGTATGACGACTGCAGATAACAGCGCTAGCGATGATGATCAGTTCCCAGAAGATGTGCGCGTTGGAGATGAGACGCTTGCCTTTGCTCAGGGCGTTCCGGCACATGATGGAACGGATGAGGCTGAGCAGAGTGTGCGCCAGCCATGGTGGAAGAAACTCTTTAATCGCATGCGTCACGAAGAGACGGATACGAATCTCGATGAATATGAAGGTGATACGGCCTTCCAGAATCCTATGCGCGTGCAGGATGATTCTCAGACGAATCGTCAAAACGTGCGCAGCGCGCAGTCGGGGCGATTTGAGCCTGACTTTGGTGAAGATGAGACTCGTGCGATTGGGCGCGAGGCTGGGGCGAATGCACCTGAGTTTAGCGGGGCGGCGCAGGCTGCTGCAGGTCGTATTGCCGGACATGTGCCAGCTACATCGAGTCCTCAGGATATTGCCGAAACCATGGCTGTAGCAGGAGCAGGTGCTGTTGGAGCTGTTGCAGGCGAGGTTGGGTCAACTCGTGCTGTGCCAACACATTCATCTGCCGTTGCTCCAGAACAATCGCCTTCTCAAGAAGATAATGAATCTCAAAGTGGTGGTTTTGAACAGCTTCCAGCTCCATCCGATAACGGTCAAACATATCAAAAGCCAAGCCTAGACTTATTAGTAGCTGGTAAACCCCATGCTGTACGTACAGAAGCTAATGAGCGTGTTATTCATGCTTTACGTGCTACATTCCAAGAATTTGGTGTAGATGCCGATGTTGTTGGCTTCTTGCGCGGCCCATCTGTAACCCAGTACGAAGTTGAACTTGGACCTGGCGTGAAGGTAGAAAAAGTCACGAATTTGCAGCGCAATATTGCGTATGCTGTGGCAAGTTCAGATGTTCGTATACTTTCACCAATCCCAGGTAAAAGTGCTATCGGTATTGAAATTCCAAACATTGACCGTGAAATAGTTCATCTCGGTGATGTTTTGCGTTCCCCAGAAGCTCTTAACGACAATAACCCAATGACTGTTGGTCTGGGTAAAGATGTGGAGGGTAATTTCGTAACAGCAAACCTGACTGCTATGCCACACTTGCTTGTTGCTGGTGCTACGGGTTCTGGTAAATCAAGTTTTATTAATTCCATGCTCACATCCATTGTTATGCGAGCTACTCCTGAGCAAGTACGTCTTATTATGGTTGACCCTAAGCGTGTGGAATTAACTGCATATGCTGGAATTCCTCATTTACTTACGCCAATCATTACTGATCCGAAGCGTGCAGCCCAAGCGCTCGAATGGGTCGTGAAAGAGATGGATGCTCGCTATGACGATTTGCAGTATTTCGGTTTCCGTCATGTCAAAGATTTTAATGAAGCGGTTCTTGCCGGAAAAGTTCATGCACCTGCCGGATCTAATCGAAAAGTAGCGCCATATCCATATCTGCTCGTTGTAGTAGATGAGATGGCAGATTTAATGATGGTTGCAAAGAATGATGTGGAAAGTTCTATCCAGCGTATTACCCAGCTGGCTCGTGCAGCAGGTATTCATCTGGTCTTAGCTACGCAGCGCCCATCTGTTGATGTGGTCACCGGTTTAATCAAGTCAAACGTGCCATCGCGTTTAGCTTTTGCAACTTCTTCGGCAACTGATTCTCGCGTTATCTTAGATTCTGTGGGTGCTGAAGCACTTATTGGCCAAGGTGATGCTCTGTTCCTACCGATGGGTAAGCCAAAACCAACTCGTGTGCAGGGTGCATGGGTATCTGAATCAGAAATACGATCTGCGGTTGATTTTGTAAAAACCCAGCGTAAGCCTCAGTATCGTCAAGATATTGAACAAATGGCTGCACAGCAAGATACCAAACAAGCTATCGATGAAGAAATCGGTAATGATATGGACGATCTGCTTCAGGCAGCTGAGCTTGTTGTGGGAGCACAGTTTGGTTCAACCTCCATGCTTCAGCGTAAGTTACGTATCGGTTTTGCTAAAGCAGGCCGCCTGATGGATTTGCTTGAATCGCGTGGAGTGGTCGGTCCTTCCGAAGGTTCTAAGGCTCGCGAAGTGCTTGTTCAGCCAAGCCAATTGCAAGAAGTTCTCGGCTTCATTCGCGGCGATGCTCCTTCGATCGATGCTGCAGCTCAAGCACAGGTAGAGGAACATCACAATGAAAACTCGTCATATCCATCTGATTATGATGGTGCAGATACTTACGATAACGAAGGATAAAAATGTCTGAGAAGAAATCGCTCCTTGATGGATGGAATAGTATTCCAAATATTATTACTTACGTGCGCATCGTTATGATGTTCGCTTTTCTGTACTTCGCTGGTGTTGGCGGACCGTATGGACATACCGATACACGTAGCCGTTGGATTGCAGCTATTTTGTTCATCGTGGCTGCTTCTACAGATAAGCTCGACGGTTATTTAGCACGCCGCTACAATCAGGTTACTGAGCTGGGTAAGTTGATTGATCCGATTGCCGACAAACTTCTGATTTGTGGAGCGTTTATTGTTCTGTCTATTCAGGGAGAAATCTGGTGGTGGGTGACCATTCTTTTCCTTGTGCGAGAAATAGGCATTACAGTTATGCGTTTCTTTGTTATCGACACAGGCGGATCGGTTATTGCTGCTTCCAGTGCCGGTAAACTTAAGACGCTCACGCAATGCATTGGTCTCGGTATGGTTTTGCTTCCTTTATGGGTTTTTCTCGGCGAAACGAGCACATGGTGGACATACTATAAATGGATAAGCATAGCTATTGTGCTTTTAGCTTTGTTCTTCTGCCTGTATTCGGGTGCAGAATACCTTATTAATACTTTTGGTAGGCCTCGCACCAAAGAAAATAAAACAGATCAAGAAAAGTAGCATTACGCGGTTATGACCTTAGCATCATTAGATCAGCAAGATACTCTGGCGAAGACGCTGCTTAGTAGTTGCCGTGAAGGCCAACTATCCATCTGCTGTGCTGAATCTTTAACAGGTGGATTGCTTGCGGATGCTTTTGTGCGCGTTCCTGGAGCCTCTGATGTTTTTCTTGGTTCGGTCAATACCTATGCTGTGCGTACTAAAACACGTATCTTGGGAGTTGACGCAAATTTTTTGGAGGCGAACGGTCCGGTCAATGCTTATACAGCGGAGCAGATGGCGCTGGGTGCGTTGCGCGTATTTGGTTGTGATGGTATTGCATTGTCAACAACAGGTGTTGCAGGTCCTGGACCAGATGGCGATATATCTGCGGGAACATTTTATGTAGCCTGCGCTCTCAGTGATGGGCGTGTGATGAGTGAGAAACATTATTGCGCTGATGCTGCTCGTGAAGAAGTGAGACGCTGTGCAGTTTCTTCCGCTTTACGTCTTGGATCTGCCCAATTTATGGTGCAATAACGGGTGCAATACTTCAGATTTCGTGTATTTTCTTGTGAAGCATGTCACATTTTCGCCAGTTGGGGAATAAAAAGAAGTTGAGTGAGGTTGGCTCAAGTAATACCAATGAAAAGAGGCATGATGATTTCTACACCAGTACAGACATACGAGCAGGCAACCCCTAGTGTTGAAGAAATGAAGCGTGCTGCTAGTAAAGAAGCTATGGTACGCAATCTGACTCCTGCTCAGCTTCGTGCAGTTGCCATGGCTCAGCAGCAGGTACTTCGAGCACAGAAGGCTCGCGCGGCGAAGAATGAACGAGAAGCAGCACGTAGTCGCATGTGGGCAAACTCTGAACTAGATGAGCGTACAGTAGAAACTCCATTAACTGCCACACGTCATGATGTTGTAGATGCAGATACTTTCTCTTTACGCAAAGTGCAGGGTAGCGTGTTGCGTTCCTTACGCACTCGTGATCGTAAAACTTTGCGAGAGGTTAGTCAGAAGGCTGGAGTGTCTTTGGGCTATCTGTCTGAGGTAGAGCGTGGACAGAAAGAAGCAAGCTCGGAACTCTTAGCATCTATTACTGATGCTTTAGACGTTAAATTATCGGATATGCTCGTTTTGGTGGCTGAACGTGTGCGTGAATATGAAAATGCAGGTATGCGTTAAACTTCTTTCATACCTAACCTCGCTTATGATAGTTTTCGGATTATGATGAGCGAGGTATTTTTATGTCTATGAGAGAACGAGAATTTTGGGAATTACTTGAAGAGGTGTTCGGTCGTGCCTATGGTCGTTCGTTAGCACATGATCAAGCGCTCGATGCTCTCGATAATATGACAGTAGAACAAGCATTAGAAGCAGGTGTGGAACCGCGCACGGTATGGAATATATTGTGCAATCAGATGGATATTCCCGATAGCAGGCGGTGGGGTCGAGATCATAATGCACCACCTTTACCTGCAGACTAACGGGACACGCACTCAATTTTCGAACAAATGTTCGATTAATCTGCTATAGTTATTCACATTGGTTCACATGTATAAAATAACTTGAGAAGCATAGACAGAGCTAACTACAGTGAAGGTATCTTCACGTCAAAAAGGAGAAGTTATGGCAACTGCAAAGAAGGATGCGGCCACTACTAAAGATCGTCGTCAAGAAGCTCTCGACGCCGCACTGGCGCAGGTAGAAAAGAGCTTCGGTAAAGGCTCTGCTATGCGCTTGGGAGATAAACCGATAGAGAATATTGAGGTTATTCCTACAGGGTCTTTGGCCTTAGATATGGCTTTGGGTATTGGAGGATTGCCACGTGGTCGCATTGTAGAAATTTATGGACCAGAATCCTCTGGTAAAACAACAATTGCTCTCCAAGCTGTTGCAAGCGCGCAACGTCGAGGGGGAGTAGCAGCATTTATTGATGCTGAGCATGCTCTTGATCCGGAATATGCGCGTCATTTAGGTGTAGATACAGATTCTCTTATTGTGTCTCAGCCAGATAATGGTGAACAAGCATTGGAAATTGCCGATATGCTCATTCGTTCTGGTGCTTTAGACATTATTGTTGTCGACTCAGTGGCAGCTCTTGTTCCTAAGGCTGAAATTGAAGGTGAAATGGGAGATAGTCATGTGGGCTTACAAGCTCGACTGATGAGCCAAGCATTACGTAAAATGACTGGTGCATTAAACCAAGCTAATACCACAGCTATCTTTATTAACCAGTTGCGTGAAAAGATTGGTGTGTTCTTCGGTAGTCCAGAAACAACAACTGGTGGTAAAGCTCTGAAGTTCTATGCCTCTGTGCGCATGGATATTCGCCGTATTCAAACATTGAAGAATGGTGAGGACGCTGTGGGCAACCGCACCCGTGTGAAAGTCGTTAAAAACAAGATGGCTCCACCATTTAAGTCTGCTGAATTCGACATTCTCTATGGTGAGGGAGTGTCGCGTGAAGGTTCGGTTATCGATATGGGCCTTCAAATAGGCATTGTGAAGAAGTCGGGTTCTTGGTTCACCTACGATGGAGACCAGTTAGGTCAGGGTCGTGAGAAAGTTCGTCAGTTCTTGATTGATAATCCAGAATTAACTGAGGAAATCGAAAACCGAGTGAAGATGGAATACGGTTTAATACCACGCCCTGAAGCAGACAATGCAGAAGGAACTGGTGAAGCTTCTCAAGATGCTCCAACAGAAACAAAGTAAGTGGTGACAATCAGTGATTTCAGCAGAGGATTTTCTGCAGAATAATCCTGCTTCAGTTGTTGATAATCCGGATACTTCCGATGGTGTTGACGACACACATACTTCAATAGACATGCTGCATCATGCGGTGCAGCATGTCGAAGTGAAGGGAATTTTTCAGCGCAGTGATGCGGAAGATAAATGCCAAGAAGCGGCATTACGTTTACTTGATGCAGCTCAACGACCTTCAGGTGCTCTACGTGAACGTTTGATTGCCAAAGAATTCTCAGTAGAAACTGTGGATACAGTTGTAAACAGACTGATGAATTTAGGTTTGGTTGATGACGAGGCATACGCGCGCAGTGCTGTACGCTATTGCGTGTCGCGAAGTTTAGGGCAAAGCGGAACCCTCATGGAGCTTAAACGCAAAGGTGTTGACGCATCCTTAGCAATGCAAGCCGTTCAAGAAGCTCAGGAAGAGGGCGCTTTTATAGAATCTGCGTATGCTCTAGTGGAGCGCGTTGCAAAGCGCACACGTGGTTTAGATAAAAACGTGCGTTTACGACGATTATGGTCTGCAGCAGGACGTAAAGGACATTCTCCTGAGCTTATTCGCCAAGCGCAGTATGAGGTTTTCAATGCAGAAACTAGCGAAGAAGAAGCTGAATAAAAATTAGTGTGAGACCTCATATACCCCGGGTTCTGTCCTCGTATGTAAAAGACATACAAGGGGTGACCATCCATCTCGACTTAATATTGCTATTAAGCTCTAGCAGCCTACCCGAATACCAAACAAGCGAGCAGCTTAGATATTCTACTTGACCTTGCTCCCGATGAGGCTTGCCATGCGACTTCTGTTACCAGTCGTCCGGTGGTCTCTTACACCACCGTTTCACCCTTACCTTATACAGCTACGCCATATAAGGCGGTCTATTCTCTGTTGCGCTATCTCTCAGGTTGCCCTGGGCGGACGTTATCCGCCATCGTGCTCTATGGAGCCCGGAAGTTCCTCAGTTATTCTGGAGATTTCTCCCCATGTGGATAACCGCGGTCACCCAGAGGTCTCACAATCTTTATATGCTACCACGCTTTCTTGTTGAATTCTATTGCAAAATGCCATGAAGTTTTATTGTAAATGAGTTAAGATTAAGTCACGTTAGCAAAGATGTTAACGTCTTGCGATTCATTTCAAGGAGGTCACCATGGAAATCGTGGTAACTGGTCGTCATACGCAAATTAAGCAAAAGTTCCGTGACGTAGTTGAAAGCAAGATGAATCGAGTGACTAATATTGCACCGGATGCACAACGTGTTCAAGTTATGCTCTCTCATGAGGGGAATCCTCGCCTTGCTGATACTGCAATGCGTGTGGAACTCACCGTGATCGCTGGTCGTACAGTTGTTCGCGCTGAAGCTTCCAGCAGCGATGATTTGAGTGCATTGGATTTAGCACTCGACAAGCTCACATTACGTCTGCGTAGAACTCGTGACCGTCGTAAGGATCACCGTCGTGGTTATGAGTCTGTGCAAGCAGTTGATCTCGGTGTTGTAGAACCAGAAGAAGAGCCAGCTGTAGCAGAGTATGAACCTGTTACCCCATCTCAAGCTGTTGCAGGGGATTTGGAACCAGGTGAATCGGTAGAAGTTCGCGTTGGTGATTCGCCAATAGTCATTCGTCGCAAGCTCCATATTGCAGAACCAATGTCAATTGATGAAGCTTTGTACGAAATGGAATTGGTTGGACACGATTTCTTCCTCTTCGTAAATAGCGAAACTCATCGCCCGTCGGTAGTGTACCGTCGTCATGGATGGAGCTACGGTGTATTTGAAATCGAAAGTGCTAAGAACATCTAACTTTAAAACACTGTAGGTATGGGGCTACCTATCTAGAAATCTCTAGATAGGTAGCCCCATACCCATGTGTGCACTGTGTTTGCGTTATCTGTGCATTGTCGTAGTATGGGAGCAGTTTGTAAAAACCACTTGTGTGGAAAAAGTAGGAGAATGCACGTGGGAATTCTTGACAAAGCTTTGCGTATGGGTGAAGGCGCGCAGCTTCGTAAGCTGAAGTCTGTGGCAGATCAGGTCAATGCTCTTGAAGATGAGATTAGCGCATTAACAGACGCTGAACTCAAGGAGCAAACCTCAAAATTTAAGGCACGTTTAGCCCAGGGCGAGAGTCTTGATGATTTGATGCCAGAAGCATTTGCTACAGTACGTGAAGCTGCTAAGCGAGTTCTCGGTCAGCGTCACTTCGATGTGCAGCTTATGGGTGGTGCAGCATTGCACTGGGGCAATATTGCAGAAATGCGTACTGGTGAAGGTAAGACGTTGGTTGCAACCTTGCCAAGCTATTTGAATGCATTAAGTGGTAAGGGTGTTCACGTGGTAACCGTGAACGATTACTTGGCTAACTACCAGTCCGAATTGATGGGACGTGTATTCCGTGCTCTGGATATGAAGGTTGGTTGCATCTTAACGGATCAGTCTCCAGCAGAGCGCCGCAAGCAGTACAATGCCGACATTACCTATGGTACGAATAATGAATTCGGCTTCGATTATCTGCGAGATAACATGGCATGGAATAAGTCTGACCTTGTTCAGCGTGAACACCACTTTGCTATTGTCGATGAAGTCGATTCCATTTTGATTGATGAGGCTCGAACTCCTCTGATTATTTCTGGACCAGCTGAGGGAGATGTGACCCGCTGGTATCGCCAGTTTGCTAGGCTCGTGCTCAAGCTCAACCGAGACGAAGACTATGACGTGGACGAGAAGAAGAAAGTTATTGGTATTCTCGACTCCGGTATTGCGAAGATTGAAGATTTCTTAGGAATCGATAATCTGTATGAGCCAGCAAATACTGCGCTTATTGGCTATCTGAATAATGCTATCCGTGCGAAGGAACTCTTCGTGCGTGATAAGGATTATGTTGTTCAGGGGGGCGAAGTTCTCATTGTTGACGAACACACCGGACGTATGCTTCATGGTCGTCGTTACAACGAAGGTTTGCATCAGGCCATCGAAGCTAAAGAAGGTGTAGAGGTTCAGGCAGAAAACCAAACTTTCGCTACAATTACTTTGCAGAACTATTTCCGCATGTACGATAAGTTAGCTGGTATGACGGGTACTGCAGAAACTGAAGCTGCAGAATTTATGAATACTTATAAGCTCGGTGTTATCCCAATCCCAACTAACCGACCTATGATTCGTATGGATCAGGATGACTTGATTTTCCGCACTCAGAAGGAAAAGCTTGTTGCCATTGTTAAGGATGTAGCAGCACGTCACGAAAAGGGTCAGCCTATTTTGCTGGGTACCTCGTCTGTGGAATCCTCTGAGTTGGTGTCTACCTTGCTTGATCAGGTGAATATTCCTCACAAGGTACTCAATGCTAAGCACAACGAAGCAGAAGCTGCTGTTGTTGCTGTTGCTGGTCGTAAAGGTGCTGTAACTGTGGCAACCAATATGGCTGGTCGTGGTACAGATATTATGCTCGGCGGTAACGTTGAGTTCCTTGCTGATGCAAAGTTGAAGGCTCAGGGATATTCTCCAGAAGACACTCCAGAAGAGTATGAGCGCTTATGGCCTGCAGCTTTGGATGAGATGAAGCAGCAGGCAAAGGATGAGCATGAAGAAGTGAAGGAACTGGGCGGTTTGTATGTGCTCGGTACTGAACGTCATGAATCTCGCCGTATTGATAATCAGTTGCGTGGTCGTTCTGGTCGTCAGGGTGATCCTGGTGAATCTCGCTTCTACCTGTCTTTGGAAGACAATTTGATGCGTCTGTTCAACACTCAGCTTGTTGCTCGTGTTATGGCTAAGGGCATGCCAGAAGGCGAGCCTATTGAGCATAAGAGCGTATCGAATGGTGTGCGTAATGCTCAGAAGTCTGTTGAATCTCGTAATTTCGAAACACGTAAGAATGTGTTGAAGTACGACGATGTTATGAATAAGCAGCGTACTGTTGTCTATTCGGAACGCCAGGCTGTGCTGCAGGGTGCTGATATCTCCTCCGACATTACGAAGTTTATTCACGATGTTGTTGCATCCTATGTTCAGGGTGCAACAAAGGGCGTAGATGTTCCTGCTAAGTGGGATCTTAGCGAACTGTGGAAGGCTCTTGAATCTATTGTTGCTCTTGAGTTTGATGAAGAACAGCTCAAGAGTGAACTTGGTAAGCTTAAGGGTGATAAGGCACGTGCAAAGCTTACAGATCTGGTTGCCGATAAGCTGACAGAAAAGTACGCAGCCAACGAGAAGATTGTAGGCGATGAAGCGATGCGTACTATTGAGCGTCGCGTTGTTTTGGCAGTTATGGATCGTAAGTGGCGTGAACACCTCTACGAGATGGATTATCTCAAGGACGGTATCGGTTTGCGCGGTATGGGTCAGCGCGACCCTCTGGTGGAATACCAGCGAGAAGGCTACCAGATGTACAACTCTATGGTTGATTCTATTAAGGAAGAGGTTGTACAGTTACTCTTCAATATTGATTTGGAGTTGATTGCTCGCGAAGCCGAAGAGAATGAAGCTGTTGAGAATCAGGAAGTTCCTGAAGAATCCTTAAGTTACTCTGCTCCAACTGAAGACGCTGCAAGCGATGAAGAAATTGAAGAAGACGAAGATTCCGAAGATACTGAGTCTTCTGAGCGTGTGTCTCATTCTTATGAAGGCCATGTAACTGGTGCTGCTCCTATCAGCCATGCTGAAGGAAAAGTACCTGCTAGCAAGCGTCCAAAGAGTGAAGAGCTGCACAGCCCATGGTCTGATGGTCGCGTATTTGAAGGTACTCCAAAGAATGCGCCATGCCCATGCGGTTCAGGACGCAAATATAAGATGTGCCACGGTAAGAATGAGAAGTAAAAGCTCATAGGCAGAAAAGTCGGAAGAAGATTTCTTCCGACTTTTTTATATGCATTTTATGCAACTTAGATGTCCCACTCGCACATCATGCATGTTCGCCTAGTGTTCGTGATAGAGTGACAGGGTATGGCGGGAGCTACATAAATGGAGGAATAATGCACTCGTTAGCAGTTGATATTGGTGGTACTAAGATTGCCGTTGGCTTGTGTGATGAAAACGATGTCATCGTACGCCAGTGGACGTCTCCAACACCAGAAGAAGCAGAGCTCATCGATGAGCATATTGCAAATCTTTACCTGGAAGCATCTAAGTCTTTCGAAGACATTGTTGCCATTGGAATTTCTGCAGCAGGTAATGTAAAGGAAGATCGTCGCACTATTAGCTTCGCAGCTAATATTAGCGGCTGGGTGAACTACCCATTAGCAGATCGCATCGAAGCACTTATTGATCACAAAGTTCCAGTCGTTGTAGAAAACGATGCAAACTGTGCTGGTTGGGGTGAATTCGTTCATGGCGCAGGTAAGGGTCACAAGAACATGGTTGCCCTCACTGTGGGTACTGGTTTAGGTGGAGCTATCGTTATCGATGGTAAGCTTTTCCGTGGATCCTACGGTATGGCTGCAGAATTTGGCCACTTGCCAATGGTGTCTGATGGCGATACCTGTGGTTGCGGTTTGCGAGGTTGTGCAGAACGCTATACCTCAGGAAACGCATTAGAGCGTTTTGCACGTTCCGCAATTCGTCGTCGTCCACAAGATGCAGATCGTCTGCTGGAGATGTGCGGTGGAGATATTGCAGAATTGCGTGGCAAGATGGTTTCTCGTGCTGCCGATGAAGGCGATGCCATCAGCTTATATGCGTTCAACAAGATTGGTGAGTGGTTGGGTCGTACTATGGCTGCTATTTCTGCCGTATTGGATCCTGATGTGTATGTTATCGGCGGTGGCGTAGTTGCTGTTGGCGATATTCTTCTCGATCCTGCGCGCTACAACTATTCTCGCTTCTTGCAGGCAAGCGCATATCGCCCACATCCACCAATTCTAGCTGCAACAGCTGGTCAGGACGCTGGTTTGATTGGTGCCGCGAACTTAGCATTGCGCTTCTACTTAGAAGAATATAAGAAGTGATTTATCCGCTCATACATAAAGCCATGGTGACAACGGTATCGCCATGGCTTTATGTATTAAATGCGAGCCCCATCATTGTGCCTATTCGAGGCAGAATTTGTGCGTGAACGGTGCATCGTCCCCAGAATACCAAAGGCAAGAATTAAACTGATACCTGCAATAAGAGCACACAGGCTACGTACTGCAGGGAAAGCCGCTGCTACAAAAATAGATCCAAAACCGATGATGACAAGAACGGCCGCAATAACCGAACTTGTTGTTACAGATGACCAGCTTGGATTCGGTGCATGAAAGTGATCATCATCTGCATCCAGCCATGACGTAGAGTAACCGCGCGGTGTAGTCGTGTTATTCACGAAAACATCATCATTAATGCTTTTTATGTGCAAAGTTGGTCGTTTCGTACTCTTCTGTTCGTCAATACGAGAGGCTTTTTTCTCAAATTTTTTGGCTGTACGAGATTTTTCTATGGATTCTAGCTCTTCACTATGAGCGTTGACAAAGTCTGCCCACGTGTCATCTGTAGAGCTCTTATGGTTATCATTAGTCATAGGACTATTTTAGGACTATTTTACGAAATGGGGAGCCGAGAATGTATTGGTTTTTTGTCAAGACTTTAGGACGTCTTGCTCAAATGCGATTCCATGTGGATGCGGTGGGAGTAGATAATATTCCACGCACAGGTGGCGCTATTATTGCGGCGAACCATCTGTCTGTTATTGATGATGGAGTTATTCCTATTACATGCCCGCGTATGGTTCATTTTATGGGCAAAGCTGAATATTTTACTGGTAAAGGTTTCAAAGGATGGTTTAAGAAGTGGTGGTTCACTTCTGTGGGTGTTTTTCCTGTAGACCGTTCAGGAGGAAGTAAATCTGCTGGTGCTATGGATACGGCACGAAAGATTTTAGAAGATGGTAAACTTTTCGGCATTCATCCAGAAGGCACGCGCAGTCCTGATGGAAAGCTATATAAAGGTCATACAGGTTTTGCACGCCTTGCTTTAGAAACTGGATGTCCTATAGTTCCTACAGCTTTAATTGGTACGCGCGAAGTACAAAAACCAGGGCAAAACTTACCAGGAAAAGGTCAAGTAACCTGCGTATATGGTGAGCCTATACAGGTCCAGAAAAAAGATACAGCAGATATTACGCACGACGATATTCGAAACCTGACTGATGAACTTATGCGGCGTATCCAAAAATTAAGCGGGCAAGAATATGTAGATATCTATGCTCAAGAAGCTAAAAAGCTTATAGCAGAAAAAGCTGAGAGTAACGAATAAAATCAACATAAGCCGCATACCTTTTAACTTCGGTATGCGGCTTTTTGTATTAGTTCTTCGTACTGGTGAGGGTAACACTACGCGCTTTACCCGAGTCATCGGTTACAGAAACAATCTCGCCAGGGGAAATCGATTGTTTGGCTACCGTATCTCCGCCCTTTCGGGAAATCTTCACGTTGAGACCCAAATCTTCAAGAACTGTTTGCGCGCGCGGCAAGGTCATACCTCGAACATTAGGCATGGTTATAGTATGTGCTCCCTTAGATACAGTTAGCGTTACGGTATCGTTCCATTTCAGCTTAGAATCAGCTTGAACGGATTGATTGATGACTTCTCCGGCATCAGCAGTAGCAGAATACTCTTCTTTGACGTTTGCAGTAATTTTGAGCTGGGCGAGTGCTGCTAGAGCGTCACCACGGCTCATTCCCACAAGATTAGGCATAGTTACTGTTTTCAATCCCTTAGATAGCACAACAGTAATTGCAGTATTATGGTTTACCTTAGTTCCAGCTCGTGGAGAGATGGATATAACTGCGCCTTTTGGAACTGATAGAGAATACTCATCTGTATGACTGTCGTGTTTAATATTGGTAAAACCAGCTTTTTTGAGTGCTTTCAGAGGGTTTTTACCATTACTTGACTGCGGGTTCGTAATATCGGATGGAATAGTTATTTGTTCGATTCCTGTAGAAACGATAAGAGATACTGTTTCGTTTTTCTTTGAAATATGGCTGCCAACAGTCGATGGGGTGGAGGAAATTATTTTTCCTGATTTAATAGTATCGCTATGTTTCTTGCTGACCGTATAGGAAATACCTTGGTCTTTTAATAATTTTTGATAGCTGGCAGCATCTGCCCCTGACAGAGTGCACGATGTTTGAGCAGTGCATGTGCTGTCATGGGCTGCAGGAAGAGTGTAATAACTACCAGGACCCCAGTTATCCCACCACATAACAAGTCCAGCAATAAGCAAAATAACGCTTATTAAGCCAATAACCGCTGAAGTCATGCGATACTTTTTTGTCCATACAATGAGGCGACCAAGATATGAGGTCTGTTTTTGCGGTAATCGCGTGTTAATAGCAGGAAGAGACGGTTTTTTCGTGGAAATAACGCGCGTTGAGCTGGCTGAAGAAGTTGAGAGACGAAGATTAAAATCTTTGCTGCTGAGCGATTGTATAACTTTATCGAGTTGACCGGCAGCAATACTGGCATTATTCGGTCTATTTTCGAGATTACGGCTGACCAGAGAAGCCACGAAAGAACATAGAGACGTTGGAAGAGCAGAAGATATAACACGTAAATTGGGAACATCTTCGTGCACATGTTTATATACAACAGTAACAGGATTATCTGATTCAAAAGGTGGACGGCCTACGAGCATTTCCCATGCCATCAAACCCACAGCGTACAAATCAGAGGCAGGAAGAGAAAGATTTTTTTCAGCAGTTTCTGGAGCAATATACGTTGTTGTGCCCAAAACCATACCGGTAGGAGCTAAAGTTGCATTCGATGTACGTTTAGCCAAGCCAAAATCAGCAATTTGCACATTACCATGTGCATTAATCATAATATTTTCTGGTTTAATATCGCGATGAATAATATCTTGCTCATGAGCTGCGGATAGACCCGAAAGAATCTGACGTAGAATACTGACAGTTTCGCGCACGCTCAAGGTATGTTTACTGCGCAGAAGCGAACGTAAATTGGCTCCTTCAATGTATTCCATAACAATATAGCCCACGCCATCAATACTTCCAGCATCAAATACATGAACAATATGAGGATTATCTAAAGCTGCTGCAGATAGAGCCTCACGGTGGAAACGTTGGGTATATTGGTCGCCTTGTTCGGATAAAGCGAGAGATGTATGCATGATTTTAATTGCCACACGCTTATCGAGACGTTGATCGGTAGCTTCATACACACTAGCCATGCCGCCTTCAGCAATTTTGCGCGAAATCAAGTAACGGTTGTCAATAAGTTGGTTGATATATCGTGCAGATGCTGTTGTCATAATTGCTAGTCTAACCTTAACCTACGAAACGAGAGCAGAAAGATATGAAGTTTTGCGTATCCTGAGCAGATACGTTCATACTCATACATGCTGCGAGTATCTCTTGAGCTGCGTGAGTCCATAAGTTTTCTACATCGGTAATACTCGCCTCAATAGCACCGCATGAGATGAAAAGAGAACGAATCTGTTCTACGTCCTGTTCGGAACGAGTTTCGCGCATATAGGCATCAATCAGAAAAGCTCTGTCAGAAGGCTGAGCGAGACGCAAAGCATGAGAAAGAACCCAGGTGCGCTTTGCTTCTCGAATATCTCCTCCCACAGGTTTGCCCGTTTTTTGGGGAGTAGACATAAGATCGAGCAAATCATCATGAATTTGGAAAGCTATACCGAGCTTTTCTCCTACAGAATGAGCAAAACTACGGGCCAGAGTAGCAGCTTGGGGATGACCAGAAGCAAGCATTCCCATAAAAAGAGGCGCAATAGTTGTGTAGCTAGCTGTTTTATTAATATAAGTAGCTCGTATTGATGAATGTAATTCATCGGTGTGCGTTAAATCGAGACTTTCCATAGAAATATCCATGATTTGACCAAGTTCTACCTGATCGTGCATGTCAAGAAAAGCGTGAAAGATATCCGACGAATGCGCTAAAACTGAACTGCTCGTATGCGCTGTACGGATGCTGAGCGTTGCGAGTAAATCTCCCAGCATAAGCGCTAAACCGGAACCTTGATCTGCGTTCTGAGTAAATTGCGAAAGAGCACGATGCGCTGATGGTTGCCCACGACGAGTATCTGCTGCATCAATAATATCGTCATGAATTAGAGCTGCTGTTTGGAAAATTTCAATAGCGCAACCTAAATCGATAATCTCATCTGAGTGTTTAGCAGGTGAGTTATCTGGAGTGAAAGTAGCTACTGTGTTGTGCAGCAATAAGGCGCGTAAACGTTTGCCTCCACGACTTGAAGAAGCTGCCTGACCGCCTACCTGATTCAACAAATGCATAACATCGGGAGCATCAATAGCAGGGAAGTGCTGCATTTTATCGTGCCATGCACGTGTTATTAAGCTTTCCAGACGCTCATCAATGTCGTATTGAGTCAGTTCTTTCACACTTCTAGTGTAAAGGAGAATGTCTAAAAAGGCGTGTTATCCACATTGGTTCACATATTCATTTCAATATCTCGAATTGAAGCTTGCTGGTGAACAATAGAAATATGAGTACACAAAGATATTTTAAAACGCAGGTAATTGCGCAACGTCAAGCAGATTTTATGTCTGAACGAATGACTAACCCAAACAGTGAACCAGAGATTATTCATCGATGGCTCAGCGATGTTTGCCTTGAATGGATGCATATGATGAATGCGCCATATAACGAGGTTCAAGAAAAGGTAGAAACATCGGTTGAAGCACCACAATGGAGCGAGGATGAATATTATCGTTTTATTGTGGGCATAACCAAGTATCTAGCTTTTAGAGATGCCATTATTTTAACTGCTATGAGAAATTTACCGGAAGCGACGACTCTCGATTTTCTTAAGTATCCTACGCACAGGCGCAGCACCATGTTGGTGCACGAAATTTTGGCGTCCCTGATTAATGATGTGAATGCGCAGCCAGATTCTGAGCGTTTAAGTAGATGCATGGATATTCTTGATGCAATCAAAATTCTTGTTCCCGAGAAATATCATGCACCGTTTTACGGTATTCAGGCGTATCTGCTGTGGGCAAGCGGGGAATTCTCGAAAGCTCTTACTGCTAATAAGCATGCCTTAAATCAAGATAGAAACTATACGTTATCTCTGATTACTGGTAAAGCTCTCGATAAGAAAATCTATCCTGCATGGTGTGTTCACGCTCAATGTGCGAAAAATACTGAAACATGATGGAATAAAAGTCTTGGCTTTTTGGTTATCTTGTGGTATACACATACTTGCACTTGCCATAAGTGCGTCCTTTTTGCGCCTTTCTGCGTAAAAAGTACCAAGGAGGATAGGTTGGCTACAGCGAAAAAAACTGCAACAGCACAGGATACTGAGCAGGAGAAAGCTACGAAGGCGACATCGCGAAAGAAAACTACAGCTAAGAAAAAAGCTGTGGACGTAGCAGAAGTTGCTCAGGACGCGGTAATCGATATGGAGGCTGCTGCAGAGGATAAGCCAGCAAAGAAAACTCGCTCAACCAAGAAATCAGCAGCATCTCAGAGTAGTTCTTCACGCAGTACGAAGAAAAAAGCTGACGATAAAGAGGACACTTCTGCACAACCAGCAAAGAGAACACGTCGTAAGAGCACAGCCAAAGCCGAGGCTGAAGTTAGTGACGATGTAACGTCTGAAACACAGGACGATGAATTGGTAGATGATTTGTCTGATGATAATGCAGACGATACCGATGATCTCGATTCTATTGAATTAGACGAGAACGGTGACCCTATTACTCATGATGATGACGATGATTTAGGTAAGGAACGTACAGACGATCCTGAACCAGAAAACGATGATGAGGAAGAAGAGGAGCCACAGGAGGAACCTCAAGGTGAGGGTGCCTTTATTCTCAACGAGTCTAAAGAGGATGACGATACTCTCATTCCTTCAGGTAACCCGAAGCGCCGTGTTGTAGCAACAGGTGCAACAGCCGACCCTGTGAAAGATTACCTCAAGCAGATTGGTCGAGTAAACTTGCTGACTGCTGATCAGGAAGTGGACTTATCTGAACGCATTGAGGCAGGTTTGTACGCTCAGCATATTTTGGATACCGAAAATATTGATGAGATGACCTTCAAGCAAAAGCGTGAGCTCAAGTGGGCTGCTAGTGACGGTAAGAAAGCTAAAGATCACTTGCTTGAGGCGAACTTACGTCTGGTTGTGTCTTTAGCTAAGCGTTATACAGGTCGAGGCATGCTCTTCTTGGATTTGATTCAGGAAGGTAATTTAGGCCTGATTCGTGCTGTAGAAAAGTTTGACTGGAAGAAGGGCTTTAAGTTCTCCACATATGCAACATGGTGGATTCGTCAGGCTATTACTCGTGCAATGGCTGATCAGGCACGCACTATTCGTGTTCCTGTGCATATGGTGGAAGTTATTAACAAGCTTTCGCGCGTGCAGCGTCAAATGTTACAGGATTTGGGTCGTGAACCAACTCTTGATGAGCTTGCTCGCGAGCTCGATATGCCTGTAGAAAAGGTTCAGGAAGTCCAGAAATATGGTCGTGAACCAATTTCTCTTCACACACCATTGGGTGAAGATGGCGATTCTGAGTTCGGTGATTTGATTGAAGATTCCGATGCTATTGCACCATCTGAATCCGTTGCATTCTCGCTGCTTCAGGACCAGTTCAAGCAGGTTCTTGAAACCCTGAGCCCACGAGAAGCTGGCGTTATTAAGATGCGTTACGGTTTGGAAGATGGCCAGCCAAAAACTTTGGACGATATTGGTCATGTATATGGCGTAACACGTGAACGTATTCGACAGATTGAGTCGAAAACAATGGCGAAGTTACGTCATCCATCACGTTCTCAGACTTTGCGAGACTTCCTTGATCAGGAATAATAAGGAGTAATCAGGAATAACGGGAAGCTGCCAGAAGTAGCTACCAGAAGTAAGAGAGTGTGCGAACTGGTTATGTGCGGGCAGGTCTGTTTTCTCTAGACCTGCCCAGACATTTTAGCGGGGTATGAGCGATACTAAGCTGACCAAAAGGTTGTATGCATTCGTAACCGTGTGTGTGAAAGAGGCATTTTTTCATGGCTGCTAAGAAAACAGCACAAGAAGAATATAATGCAGATAGTCTGTCCGTTTTGGAGGGACTCGATGCAGTACGTAAACGTCCGGGTATGTATATCGGAACTACCGATAGTCAAGGACTTATGCACTGCTTATGGGAAATTATTGATAATTCTGTGGATGAAGCCTTAGCGGGTGTATGCACACAGATTACTGTTACTCTTCATACAGATGGATCTATTACTGTAGAAGATAATGGTCGCGGTATTCCAATTGACAAAGAATCAAAGACAGGGTTATCGGGCGTAGAAGTCGTGCTGACGAAGCTACACGCAGGTGCTAAATTTGGTAGTTCCTCCTATAATGCTGTGGGTGGTTTGCACGGTGTGGGCTCATCTGTGGTTAATGCTTTGAGTGAGCGTTTAGATGTTGAAGTTGACCGTGATGGTCAAACATATCGCATGGAATTCCATAAGGGCCATCCTGGAGTGTATACGGATGCAAATCCTAATCAGCCATCTCCTCAATCACCGTTTAAAGCAACGGCTAAGCGTAAAGCAACAGAATTGCGCGTTGTAGGCACATATGAAGGCAAGCATACAGGAACACGTATTCGTTATTGGCTTGATCCTGAAATATTTAACGCCACAGCTCAATTCAACTATGAGCAATTGGTAAATCGAGTACGCCAGACGTCCTTCTTAGTGCCAGGACTGAAGATTACCGTGGTCGATGAATCTGTTGAAGAGCCAGTCGAGACCGTTGTAGTTGACGAGTCGAGCGATGTACCAAACGATAGCGCCAAGGATGCTGAACAGCTGCACCAGCCACAGCAGGCGCACCCTCGCGTGCAAAGTTTCCACCACGAGGGCGGAATTGTTGATTATGTTGACTTCTTAACCAGTGGCGAAGCAGTTAGCGATATTTGGCATATTACAGGACAAGATACATACGAGGAAGAAACTCAGATTGTGTCTGCTCAAGGTGATTTGCATGCTGAGATGATTGAACGTTCATGTGATGTTGATATTGCTTTGCGTTGGGTTAATGATTACGAAACCACTGTGCGCAGCTTCGTCAACGTAGTGGAGACTCCTGGCGGCGGTATGCATGTGGATGGTTTCTTAAACTCCATAACCAAACAGGTGCGCAAAAATGTGGAAGCTAATGCGCGCAAACTCAAATACAATACTAAAGATTCCAGTATGAAAGTGGAACGCGATGACGTTGTTGCAGGCCTCGTGGCTGTAGTAACTGTGCGCATTGCTGAACCACAATTCCAAGGTCAAACTAAGGACGTGCTGGGAACAGCTCCAGTGAAGCCTATTGTGACGAAAATGTCCGATAAACAGTTCGGAGAGATGATATCTGGTTCGCGTCGCGGTTTTAAAGAGCAGTCGATGCGTGTGCTTGAAAAAATTGTGGGAGAAATGCATGCACGCATTCAGGCGCGTAAAACGAAGGAAGTAACGCGACGTAAAAATGCGTTGGAGTCAGCTTCAATGCCTTCAAAGCTGTCGGATTGCCAGCCAGGAAATGATGACATCGCTGAACTGTTCATTGTTGAGGGTGATTCCGCTTTAGGCACTGCTAAGGCGGCTCGTAACTCAATGTTCCAAGCTCTGCTACCAATTCGTGGAAAAATTTTGAATGTGCAGAAGGCTTCTACTGCGCAAATTTTAGCGAATAAAGAATGTTCATCTATTATTCAAGTTGTTGGAGCAGGCTCAGGCTCGACATTCGATGTGAGCCAATCTCGCTACAACAAAGTTGTTATGATGACCGATGCAGACGTCGACGGAGCGCATATTCGCACTCTGCTGCTCACCTTATTCTATCGTTATATGCGCCCGCTTATTGCTGAAGGACATGTCTATGCAGCTGTGCCGCCTTTGCATCGTATTGCTTTAACAGGCAAACGTAAGGGTGAATATATCTACACGTATTCTGAGGAAGAGCTGGGTATTAAGCTTGCTCAGCTGCGTGAACAAGGTATTGCGTATAACGAAGATATTCAGCGTTATAAGGGTTTGGGTGAGATGGATGCAGATCAGCTTGCCGATACCACTATGGATCCGCGTACGCGCATGCTTCGTCGTATTCGCTTAGAAGATGCTGCGCATGCCTCAGATATTTTCAGCCTCTTGATGGGTGATGAAGTTCCTCCTCGTAAGCAGTTTATTATTGATAACGCAGATGATTTCGATCGTTCGAAGATTGACGCCTAGTATCTGTGGAAAGCGAATGATTCGCTTGACGTGAATCATTCGCTTTTTCTTAAGTTTTACGCGAAAAACCACAATTCTTTCGCTCGGAATGTAAATCCCCTACGCTAGTATTTTCCTTGATGTGAACGTTGTCATACATGCTCTTGGTGGCAGGGCAGCCACAGCAATGAGGCATAAACATAGAAAAGGAGTGCAATGGCGAACTTACTTTTGGGCGTCATTTATTTAGCTTTTATTTCGCTCGGTCTTCCTGATTCTTTAATGGGATCAGCATGGCCATCTATGTATCCTGCTTTCCATGTGCCCGTATCATATGCAGGTATTGTTACTTTTATTATTACTTTGGGCACTATTATTTCTGCTCTGCTCAGTGACCGTTTAACCTATAAGTTAGGTGCTGGCAAGGTTACAGCATTTTCAGTGGCTGCAACTGCTATAGCGCTTCTGGGATTTTCTCTTGCTCCAAGCTTTTGGATTGTGTGCTTATGGGCTATACCGTATGGTTTAGGAGCCGGAGCTATTGATGCAGCTCTGAATAATTACGTGGCGTTACATTATAGTAATCGTCATATGAGTTGGCTGCATGCCATGTGGGGAGTGGGCACTGTTATTAGCCCATATATTATGGCGTATGCTATTGCTCAGCAGCATCAATGGCAGTTGGGATATCGCTATATTTCCTTTATTCAGATTGGTATTACCTGTATTGTTTTTGCTTCTCTTCCATGGTGGGCAAAAAGAGGTGCACAATCAGAACATAGCTCGGAAACTGAGCAGAGCGACAAGGCGGACTCTGCTCCTCTTGGTCTTATAGCAACTTTGCGTTTGCCTATGGCTAAAGAGATTTTATTTATGTTCTTAGCTTACTGTGGTATTGAAGGAACAGCAGGATTATGGGCAAGTACTTTTGCCATGCAAGCGCGCGGTATTACTGCTGAAGATGCAGCTACTTGGGCAAGCTACTTCTTTATTGGTATTACAGCCGGTCGTTTAGCCTGCGGTTTTATTGCAGAGAGATTTACTGATTCACAGATGATTCGTTTGGGGTGCATAGTGCTTGGAGCGGGTATTGTAGTCACTATGATTCCTACGCCATGGAATCCGTTGACGATGATTGGTTTAATTGTTATTGGAGTCGGTTGTGCTCCGATTTATCCAAGTATTATTCATTCCACTCCTGCTATTTTTGGCGAACAACATTCTCAAGCCATGATTGGTGTTGAAATGGCGAGCGCTTATACAGGAAATCTTGTATTGCCTCCACTATTCGGTATTATAGCGCGTAATATTTCAGCAGTGTATTTACCTGTTTATTTGCTGATTTTGTTTATTATTTTGTGCGGTATGCATGAACTGATTGTGCGCAAAATGAGTAAATAAATTAATGGTCAGTGCTTAGGCGCTGACCATTAATTTTATACGCGGGAGAAATAGGTTATTGGAGCACTTAATTCCGTACCTGAACCGTCTCGACGCATATCTACTGCAGGAAGATCCACCGGGTGGCCACTCTGCGTTGCAGCAAAGACTGGTACGTCCGCGACTGTAGCAGCAATTAGCGTGTTTTGACCGCGCAGGAAGCGTTGTGAGCGCACGCCACCTGTTGCACGACCCTTCGTAGGGTACTGCTCCAATGGTGTTACCTTGCAAGCGCCGTTATCTGTGCCTGGCAGAGCATCAGCATCTCCAGCAACGGTTACGACTACTGCGCCTGACTGAGCAGTATTTCCTTCTTCGTTATCGTCATACGTCCATGCCACCTTACCGGCAGGAACAACAGCAAAGCAGACAATATGCTGACCTTCAGATAGTTTCATACCAGTCATACCGCCAGCTGTGCGACCTTGGGCGCGTACCGCGGAAGCTGCAAAAGTTAGAAGAGATGAATCAGAAGAAATAAAGACGAGACGATCATCATCATCCGCTTGAGCAGCATGGAGAACTTCGTCATTATCCTTCAAATCGATAACACTCCATGAATCCATGGTTGTTGGTGATTCTCTATTCCATCTCTTAACAACGCCGTTACGTGTTCCCAAAGCCAAAGGCGTAGAATCATCGTCATTCATAGAAATAACAGCAACAGTATGTTCACCCTCAACAGGGTCGGTACTTTCTGTGCTCATGAGTAACTCATCGGCTGGAACGCCAGCGCTTAAGCTCAAGTACTCCGAAACAGGTAGCTGAGGTAAATCGGAGGTATGTGCTGTCACTAAACGACCTGCTGACGTAATGAGCGCATACGTTGAACGTGTAGATGATTGAATAAGAGAGAGAAGAGTATCATCAGCGTAGCGTGGGGTAGCGGCATTACGAGAGTGATACACATCCCAAGCAGTTGCAGATAATCGTGCAATACGCCCTGAAGCACTCAGAGCAATAACACACGGCACATCTTCTACTTCCAGCGCGGACGATGGGGCTGCACCACGTACTGAGCCTAAAGCAGCACTAGCCTGCATTTGTGCATTAACCTGAGCTAAGGCTTGAGCATGTGAAGAACCTCCACCAACACCCAACGCAGTTGATGTCTGCTCAGATGGGGTAGACGAGCTAGAAGACGATACAGCAGACTGTACAGGAGTAAAGCCGTTTTCTCCTTCATCGAGCAAAATACTGCGACGATCATCTCCCCATTGCTCAACAGCCTTATTCATGGAATCAATAACAACCCCATCTAAGACCTGAGCAGAACCGAGAATTTCATTGAGCTCTTCGATAGCACGCTTCAAATCATCGCGTTCTGTTTCCAACTCAATACGGCTCATTTTTGTTAAACGACGCAAACGCAAATCTAAAATATACTGCGCCTGAATCTCGTCTAAATCAAAAACAGCCATTAAACGGTGTTTAGCGGAATCAGCGTCATCCGAAGAACGAATAACTTCAATAACCTCATCAATATCGATAAGGGCAAGCAATAAACCTTCTACCAAGTGCAGACGTTCTTCAGCTTTACGCTTACGATAAATAGAGCGTTTTCGAATAACATCGCGACGATGAGCAATCCATACATTCAGTAGCTCAAGCAAACCCATAGTACGCGGACGTCCATCGACCAGAGCCACGTTATTAATAGTGAAGTTATCTTCCAAAGGAGTGTACTTAAATAACTGAGTAAGCACGGCCTGAGGATCGAAACCTGATTTAATTTCAATAACTATGCGCGTTCCGTTATGACGGTCTGTTAAATCAATCGCGCCGGAAATACCGTCAAGTTTTTTATTTTTAACGCTTTCAGATATGCGCTCCAAAACCTTTTCTGGACCAACCATAAAAGGAAGTTCAGTAACAATAATTGCTTTCTTACGCGCCGTCACATTCTCAATATGCGTTTGTGAACGCGTGGTAAATGTTCCGCGTCCCGTCTCATAGGCCTCACGAATGCCATCTCGCCCCATAATAATGCCACCACCGGGCAGATCTGGTCCTGGAATATAGCGCATCACATCCTCGAGTGTTGCCTCGGGATGCTTCATCAAATATTGTGCTCCCGCCACAACCTCACGCAAATTATGAGTGACCATATTTGTGGCCATACCCACCGCAATACCCGAAGCTCCATTAACCAGCAAATTAGGGAATGCCGCTGGAAGCACAGTCGGCTCTTCTAGCTTATTATCGTAATTTGGTGTGAAATCAACGGTTTCTTCGCCAATAGAATCAATCATACCGAAAGCTGAAGGAGCTAAACGGGCTTCAGTATAACGTGAAGCAGCAGGACCGTCATCCAACGAACCAAAATTACCGTGACCGTCCACCAAAGGTAATCGCATAGCAAAAGGCTGAGCCAAACGCACCATGGCTTCATAAATAGCAGAATCGCCGTGAGGATGAAGTTTACCCATCACTTCACCCACAACACGTGCTGACTTCATATATGGTTTCTCAGGAGTCAAACCCATCTGACCCATCTGATAAATAATACGTCGCTGAACAGGCTTCATGCCGTCGCGCGCATCAGGCAAAGCGCGCGCATAAATAACGGAATACGCGTACTCCAAGAAGGACTTGCTCATTTCCTCCTGAAGCGGCGTGTCTACGATATTTTCCTTAATCTCGCGAGGATCGTAAGTAGCGGCGTGTGTGCGTTTGCGTGCCATGTATCTCCTTATATAACACAGTCCCACTTATTATATACGTCCGCTCTACGTTCGCGACCATGCGCGCTCGGTTTTTGTTTATCTGTTTTGTTTATCTGTTTTGTTTTGATGAGAATTGAGCATATGGGGGAGTATGCAGGTTATTTGGGGTGCCGTGCATGGCGGGTGTGCGCGTAAATAAATAATGAGTGTGTGAATAAATAGTGCGCGCTAGGATGAGGGATGCGGTCGGTTAGCAGTAATAAACGATGCGGTCTGCTAGGAGTACGGAGTCTAGATATGCAAGCCGTATGATTAAATAACACTATGTCCGATGTGTACAGTGGTGCAGAACTTTTGTCGTTACAAGATGTAGTTAACTATGATGCCATAAATTCTCAAGGTCGCGGTGGTGCACGTCATTTAAGCGCTGTTTTACCTGCTTTATCCGCCGCATTGGGAACGCCAGTTTCTACTGCAATTCATAATGATGCTGAGCGCTTACGAGTAGATTTAGGCGTTCCTCATGCATCCTCTGTTATTGTTGTGCTTATCGATGGTCTGGGTTTTTGGAATCTCATGGAACGTAAAGGTCATGCTCCTTACTTGCGTTCTTTAGTCAATCAAAGTCATAATCAACAGCCAATTTCTTCAAGTTTTCCTACCACTACTGTTGCAGCGCTCAGCGTTTTCGGTACGGGAACGTGCCCAGGTTTAACGGGAATGACTGGTTATTCTCAAATCAATCCAGACAACGGTCAGCTTTCCCAAATGATTCAATTTTCTAACGGCGCTAATCCTGAACTTATTCAGCGTGAGCCAACTATTTTTGAGCAGTTAAGTGCTCAGGATGTGCGCGTTACGACTTCAGGATTCCCTAAATTTGCTAATTCTGCTTTAACGCGCGCTGCTTTACGAGGTTCGAACTATATTTCTGGAGCAAATCCATCTCAGCGTATTACTACTGCCGCTCGCTCGTCGTTTGAGCCAGGTTTAACATACGTATATATTCGCGATGCAGATAAAATGGGGCATCAATATGGGTGGGATAATGAGCGTTGGATAGGAACTTTTGAACGTGTCGATGCTCAGCTGAAAAGTTTGGCTAAAAAAGCGGCGCCAGGCACGCTGATTGCTATTACTGCCGATCATGGCATGATTGCGTCTGACAGTTCGACGCGCATTGATATTGCTGAGCGTCCTGAACTGCAGGAAGGCGTTGTCCTCGTTGGCGGTGAACCGAGAGCAGTGTCCTTATATGTTGAAGAGGGAATGAATCCGAACGATGTTGCGCAACGGTGGCGTCGTGTTCTTGAAGATAAAGCACGTGTCTATACAAAAGATGAAGCTATTGCTGCCGGATTATATGGTCCTGTGCATGATCGCGTTCTTCCGTATATCGGTGATGTTATTGCTATGGCGTCCTCAAATGTGACGATAGTAGATTCTCGCACTCAAAGCGATGTAGCGACGCATTTGCCGGCTGTGCACGGGTCCTTAACACGTGCTGAGCTTGATATTCCGTTCCTTCTGGACGTTGTGTAAGACCTTCGTACGAAGAGATTATTGTAGCGCCTGATAAAGGCTCATATCTCAACAGAAAAATAACGAGAGGACTACTGTCAGTTACCGCACAGTAAAAGTTGTGCTATGAAAATAGCAACTCAACTTTTACTAATAAGTAAGATGATCAGTAGTCCTCGTTGTTACTCAGCTTTTACTGCTTAATAAGTTTATGAGTTTTTGAAATCGTTGTTCCAGGTGCAGTTACATCAAATGAAATCTGACCATTACTATAAGTAAATTTCTTCGTTGATTCTTGTGCTGTCAATCCAACTGCTTTGCTCATGGCATCGCTGTCTGCTTGCGAGGTCCATGTGTAATCACCAGCTGTTGTTGGAGGCGTAAAAGTTCCCTTCCAATACAAACTAGATTCTTCTGATGCTTGAGGCTGTGCCCACGTAATAGTAATAGTGTCGTTTGTAATCTTGGCTATTAAATCCGAGCCTTCGTTGGCATCTGTTTTCCATGTGTCGGTTAAATCGGCAGGTTTTTCTGTAGATTCTTCTTGACTATTTTGAGATTTTTCTTTTGTTGAGTCTTCGGAGGTATCTACTTTTTTCTGCTGACTTGCGTTGTTATCGCTCGTTGTATTACTCGGCAGACTAAGGTTTACTGAACATGTACTCAGTGTTCCTATTCCTAAAACAGTTGCAAGTAGTCCAGCAGCAATCTTTGTGAATCAGGGCATAACATAATCACCTTGAATATAATTCAACTTACTTTACTATTATTAAAAATGTTAAAAGATTACATAAAATTTGAAGAAAATCAAAAAATGTTCAATATTCTTTATAAGAATCGTGATAATTCCAAAAGTTTAGCGCGATTTATGCGTACCATAGACTGCTCATTATATGAGCAGAAAGCAGATGAGTAATTGAGAAATTAATCTGATTAAAAACGCGCGTAAACCACGTGAATATTTGAAGAAATGACTAAATTTAACAGTTTCGCCGAGTTAATTGTATAGCCCTTTACATAGTTGGTCTACATAAAGGGCAATATCTATAAGCTCAAATGCCATCTAGGACTGCGAACCGAAAAGAATATCGTCCCAAGCTGGGATAGCTGAACGCTTACGCTTAGGAGGCTGAGAAGTTCGGTTGCTATTGGCGCTTCCGTTTTCGTCTTCTTCTTTGTTGCTGCCGGCATTGGAAGACTGATCAGAGCCAGAGATATGAGAGTCCTCTTGATTGATAACCGGAGCTGAATCTTCAGTATCATCCATATCGAGTGGAACATCTGCGGCCTGAAGTCGTGATGCCTTCTTTCCTGATTGGAAATCTGATGGATCAGCCAAAGTACGGCGTACAGCAGGTAACTGTGTGCTACTTTGTGACTGTTCTTCGTGTTGCGAACCTGCTGATTGAGGCGACTGACCAGAAACAATAGCATTAAAAGCGCCTGTGCTCATATGCGTATTATCTCGCATAGAACTCATAGAAACAGTTTCGAAGGTGCCTGTGCTGGTAGACACAGCTTGATTAGAAAATGGAGGAGAGGAGTGCGTAGCACCTACAGCTGGAATAGCATCTGTGCTGAATAGCTCTTTATCTACAGGTGAGGTTGCTGCAGACATTTCGCGCAGTAAACGCTTTGCAGGTGTGTTGACGCTCACCACAGAATGGTTGCGTGAATTAAACATCCATTCAGCGCTTTCTTTGTGTTCTCCTAAACTGTAATTCGCCTGAATGCGCCATGGATTATGCCCCTGACGTGATGCGCTCCACTGTACATCAGCGTAATCACCGCCCATAGAAGCAAGCGAAAAAGCAATAATATCTTTAACTTTCGAAGTATTTCCTTCTGTGCCAACAACAGTTTCTAAGAACTGAGAAGTAATGAAAACCTTTTCTTTTTCTACTGGAATAGCAAAACGGTTTACAGCAGAAACGGATACACCGTATTCTTGAGCGATGGTCTGTGGGCTCTGTCCGGAACGGATAAGTGACTGAATAGTGGACAGCGGAAGAATTTTTTCTGGCTGTTTTTCTTCCTGTTGAGTAACTGTCTGTGCTTTATTGCGAGCAGAAGCAATAGCACGTTCAAGTTCCGAGGTAATTTCTAAAGAAAAAAGATCTCCAGTCAGTGGGTCTTTTACTATAAGGTCACCGTTAGCGTCAACGCGAACGAAAGTTACCGGAATACTTGAATTCTCAGCCATATTAAACCCCTTGCGTCTATGAATACTTCCATATTATGGGTAGGTGGTCACATATACGTAAAATGGATAGGACACATGTGAGATTTCTTCATACAGGTGTGTTCCGCACACGTATCTCGCGCTATGACATTGAAGAAAACCTTCAAATATTGCTCTGCAGAAAGCGTATTTTTCAAGAGAAGTACGGTCTGTGTTACGTAAAATTTATGTGATTTTACTCTGTTTTTCACACAATTCAACGTGCCGTAGTTTGTGCCATAGAAAAATTGTAGTATCCTCTTTCGCATAGGACACGTGTCGTTTTATATCGCGTGACGGATGTATCGTCTGCGCGACTCAGTATAAAGACTCAGTGAAAGGAGTGGGCTATGGCACAGGATTACGATACTCCACGGTCCAAGGACGAAGACGAGGAATCCATCGAAGCTCTGGGCACCAGCTCCCGTCAGAATCAGAATAATGATTTGGATGATGATGAGAACGCATTGGCTGAGGGGTACGAACTTCCTGGTAGCGATTTGAGTAATGAGGACTCAAGCGTAACTGTTGTTCCTATGCAGGGCGACGAGTTTGTATGCTCTGAGTGCTTCTTGGTAAAGCATCGCTCACAGTTGGCTTATACAGATGACGATGGTCAGCCAGTGTGCAAGGAGTGTGCAGCGTAATGGCCTATGATGAGATGTATAACGAGCCAGAAAATATTGAAGTTCTTATTTCTTACCTCAACGAGGATGTGAATAAGGCTGGCTTGTATTATGCTCATGCGGGTGATGCTGGCGTAGATTTACGCACAACGGTCGCTTTTGATTTGAAGCCTTTCCAACGATTTTTAGCACCTACAGGCATTGCTATTGCTCTGCCTGCAGGCTACGTTGGTTTAGTTCATCCTCGTTCCGGTTTAGCTGTGAAGCGGGGTATTAGCGTTGTTAATGCTCCAGGAACTATTGATGCGGGTTATCGCGGCGAGATTAAAGTTCCTATGATTAACCTCGACCCTGAGAACACTGCTCATTTTGAGCCAGGAGACCGTATTGCTCAGTTAGTTATTCAGCGCTATGTGGAAGCTCGCTTTGTTGAAGCGGAAACATTGCCTGATTCAGATCGTTCTGACCGTGGCTTTGGCTCAACCGGTGTGGCACAATAAGGCATAATAAAAGCGATAGAGAGCTGGGAGAAGTAGGAGGTACACATGGCTGACACAAATTTTACACAGCATGACGCAAACGCGCCTACTTCACGCATTCTAGGTGCAGAAATTAGTTCGGATCCGCTCAATCCGTTACTTCCTATTATTCAAGTGTGCACCTTCCATCACCCAGATGCTGATACGGATTTGCTGCAGCGTGCCTATGAACGTGCTGTTGTACAACATGCTCCACAGCGCAGACGCTCAGGTGAACCGTATATTATTCATCCAATTGCAGTTGCTCAGATTTTAGCTGATTTGGGCATGAGTCCTAAAGTTATTGCTGCTGGATTATTACATGACACGGTAGAAGATACTGATTTCACCTTGGATCAGTGTCGTGAGGAGTTTGGCGACACTATTGCAGGTTTGGTTGATGGTGTAACGAAGTTAACCAAGATGGATGTGGGAGATTCTGCCCAAGCTGAAACTATTCGCAAAATGATTGTGGCAATGAGTCGTGATGTGCGCGTGCTCGTTATTAAGCTATCTGACCGTGTACACAACGCGCGTACATGGCGTTATGTGAAACCAAAAAGTGCGTATAAGAAGGCACAAGAAACTATTGACGTATATGCTCCTTTGGCGAATCGCCTGGGTATGAACGCCATTAAAACTGAATTAGAAGAGCTGAGCTTCAAAACTCTTCAACCAAAGATTTATGACGAAATAGTGGAGTTGGTTCGTCATCGTGCCGGTCAACGCGAACTGTATTTGCAACAGATTATTGCCGATATTCGCGAAGACCTCGACGAACAGAATGTGCATGCTAATATAAATGGTCGTCCAAAAGACTATTACAGCATTTATCAGAAAATGATTGTGCGTGGTCATGATTTTGGCGATATTTACGATTTGATGGGTGTGCGCATTATCGTGGATTCTATTCGCGACTGTTACGCTGCTCTCGGTGCCGTGCATGCTCGATGGAATCCAGTTCCTGGCCGTTTTAAGGACTATATTGCCACGCCAAAGATGAACATGTATCAATCTTTGCACACAACAGTGGTAGGTCCTGGCGGTAAGCCAGTAGAAATTCAAATCCGTACCTGGGATATGCATCGTCGCGCTGAGTACGGCATTGCTGCGCACTGGAAATATAAAGAAAACGGTCGAGCAGGTCGCGCTTTATCTGCTCCCGATAAACAGGACGCTGAGCGCGGTAAGAAGATAGACGCTGAGAGTAGCGATTTCTTTGAACACGATAACCTTCAGTGGATTAAACAGCTTGCTGATTGGCAAAGTGAGGTTCCTGATTCAGATGAGTTCCTCGGCTTCTTAAAAGATGATTTAGGAGCCAGCCAAGTTTATGTGTTTACTCCTAAAGGAAAGATTGTTTCAGTTCCGCAAGAGGGAACACCGGTAGACTTTGCGTATGCTGTTCATACAGAAGTTGGACACCATACGATGGGTGCGCGTATTAATGGGCGTCTGATGCCATTAGATACGAAGCTGCAAAACGGTGATACGGTTGAAATTATTACCTCGCGCGGAGAAAATGCTGGTCCTTCTCATGACTGGTTGAACTTTGTTAAGTCGCCAAAGGCGCGCAATAAAATTCGTCAGTGGTTCACGAAAGAACGTCGAACTGAAAACATGGAAGAAGGTCGTGACGAACTGACACGTGCTTTGCGTAAGCGTAATCTGTTTACGCAAAATTACACCAGACTTGAAGTTTTCGTAGCTGTAGCAGACGATTTGGGTTATCCAGATGTTGATTCCCTGTATACAGCTATTGGTGAGGGTCAAGTCTCCACGCAGAACGTTATTACTCATATTCTTAAGTTCGTGGACGATGATGCTGACGAGAGTCCTGAGCAAAATATTGTTCCTTTGCGTAGGCGCTCCGGTAGCGGACCTCGTCGCACGAAATCTGTTGGCGTATCCGTTAAAGGCGTGGACGATGTGTGGGTTAAGCTTGCAAAATGCTGTACTCCTGTGCCAGGAGATCAGATTGTGGGTTTTGTTACCCGTGGAGCAGGAGTATCTGTTCACCGCGAAGATTGCGTGAACGTAGCAAGTTTGAAGAAAAATCAGCCAGAGCGCCTTGTTGATGTGAGTTGGACGAGTGCTCAAGGTGTGTTCCTAGTAAAAATCCAAGTAGAAGCTTTGGATCGAGGGCGTCTGCTCTCGGATATTGCGCGTGTGCTTTCTGATGCGGGCGTCAATATTGTTGCAGGAACTATTTCTACCGGTGATGATCGTGTAGCTATTAGCCAATACAGTTTTGAAATGGCTGATATGAGCCATTTGAACCAGCTGTTGGCATCAATCCGTAAAATTGATGGTGTTTTCGATGTTTATCGTTTAACTGGCACTAAGGATGACTCCAAGCTACGCATACGTCATATTGATAAGTAGATTGATGCGTGCATACTTGTGCACGGATTTTGTGAGTATGGTGTCTGTTGCAGTTAGGATGCATCCGAATTTTTCGTGTTGTTGAATGCGTACTCATGTTGTATTGATTTTTACCGACTCTTGGGACTTCGCGGGGTTAGGGGCGGATGTTGTCTAGTAGGTATCAGTTGATTTCTCTGGCAGTCATGCGTCAAGGCATCGTTTCGGAGTGAATGTGGTTTTACTTCATGCGTGAAGTCGATACGCGCAACCGATATGCCAGTTTTGAAGCCATTTTTGTGCATCAAAACTGGCATAACAGGTGTGTTAATCGGTTAAGCAGAATGTGTGAGAGTAAGAGCACTTCGAATTTACCGTGTTTTGAAGCCTGATTGCGCATAACAGCTACAAGCCACGCACCTGCAACCTCAAAAATCCCACTATAAAATCCGATGAAACCAGCTAATCAAAGCACAACACCGCTTAGTCCGAAGACCCAATAAAAATGAAGGTTCGGATTCAAAACCCGAACCTTCATTAATCAGACCTAAGGCTTACTGTACTGCGTTCAACCACTGAGCCTTAGTATCGCGCTCAGCCTGCAACTGAGAACGCTTAGCATCATCAGTTTCGGCAGCAATACGCTCGTCCAGATCTGCCAATTGAGCTTCCAACTGAGCTGTGAAAGATGACTTACGAGCATGAGCTTCAGGATCGGTACGGTTCCATTCGCTCTCTTCGACGGTCTTAATCTGCTTTTCCACAGCATCCAAACGAGCTTCAATGCGACCCAAATCAGCGCGAGGAACGCGACCAATCGCATCCCATTCGTCTTGAATCTTACCTAATGCTGCACGAGCTGCCTTCGCAGCCTTTACGTCTGCAACTGGTACAAGAGCTTCAGCCTTGGCAAGCAAAGCTTCCTTAGCAGCCAGATTTTCTTTCTCAGAATCGTTCAAACGGTTGCGATCTGCCTGACGTGCATCAAAGAAAACATCTGCAGCAGCACGGAACTGCTTCCACAAGTTGTCGTCTTCAGTGCGACCCACACGTCCAGCCTTCTTCCAGTCATTCATTAACTGGTTGAATTTGCGAGAAGTTTCGCCCCACTCAGTAGAATTTTTCAGCTCTTCTGCCTGCGCAATAATGTTCTGCTTGGCTTCACGAGCAGAATTTCGAGCAGCGTCACGAGCGGCAACCCACTTGCGGTGCTGAGTGTTAAAAGTGCTACGTGCCTTGGAGAAACGTCCCCACAATTCATCAGCTACAGACTTTTCAATTCGAGCTGAATGCTTCTGAACATCCTGCCACTTGGCGAATAATTCCGAGAACTTCTCACTTGTATTGCGCCAATTGGTCGAATCGCCGAGAGAAGCTGCAAGAGCTTCAGCTTCTTCAACAATAGCGGTACGCTTTTCTACTGAAACTTTCACAGCCTGAGCATGAGCTTGAGCAATCTTCTCCTTTGCTGCTTCGCCCAAAGACTTCAATTCCTCGACGTCAGCGCACAAAGCAGGAATATCGCCCACAACAGCAGGCTGAGTAATCTCTTCAGCTAGAGATTTCAAAGTTTCGTCAATCTCACGAGTCTTAATAGTGTGAGACTCAAAGCGAGCGCGAGCGTGATCAATCTTCGCTTTAAGATCGAGGTAGCGACGTGCATAGAAGGAGAGTGCTTCATCGCTGTTTGCATTGGTGTACTGGCCAATTTCGCGTTCAGTATTGTTCTCGGAAACAAAAACAGTGCCGTCCTCAGCGACGCGACCAAAAGTCTTTGCTTTTTCTAATTCTGCTTCACCATACACAGTTGCGCTGTGCGTCGTCGCGGACGCTGCAGGAGCTGCAGGCTTAGCCTTAGCAGCGAAAGCTGCTGGTGTTGCAGGGGTTGCGGATGCGTTTTCGGATGTGGTGGATGCGTCTTGAGACATATGCACTCCTTCAGTAAGCAGGGGAAAATCTAATATTTTCCGTGACCTAACCTATTATAAGGAATTATGGCTAAAGGTGCATCATTATCAGGTTTTCCAGAGTGGCTTCCACAAGAACGTGTTGTAGAACAGCAGGTTATGGACACTCTTCGTTCGATATTTGAGCTTCACGGTTTCTTGGGGATTGAAACTCGTGCCGTGGAAAAAGGCTCAAGTTTGTTGAAAAAAGGCGAAACAAGTAAGGAAATTTACTTGTTGTCACGTTTGCAAGATCTCGGCAACGAGAATGACGAGCCTGTTGAGGAACGTCTCGGTTTGCATTTCGATTTAACTGTTCCTCTGTCTCGATATGTGGTTGAAAATTCAGGAGCAATCGCTTTTCCTTTCAAACGCTGGCAGATTCAGAAGGTGTGGCGTGGTGAACGTCCTCAAGAAGGTCGTTTCCGTGAGTTTGTTCAGGCAGATATCGACGTGGTGGGTAATGGCGATTTGCCAAGCCACTATGAGGTGGATGTTCCACTGATTATGGTGGAAGCTCTTGAACAGTTACGTGCTTATGGTTTGCCAAAGGCAACGGTTCATGCGAATAATCGTAAGCTGTCTGAAGGCTTCTACCGCGGTGTTGGTTTAACCGATATTGAAGGCGTATTGCGCGAAATTGATAAGCTCGACAAGATTGGTGCCGATGAAGTATCGCGTCTGCTACAAGAAGAGTGTGGAGCATCAGCAGACCAAGCTTCCGCATGCTTGCAGTTGGCTGAACTGAGCGCTGCCAATGGTAGTGAGTTGCGTGAAAAGTTTGATGCTTTGTGCGAAGCTCAAGGTGTAGATAAAGATGGAGAGGCATACGCTTTGGCTCTCGATGGTCTGAATACTTTGGGCATGATTGTTGATGAAGCAGCCGCTATCCGTCCTGGTGCAGTTATTGCTGATTTGAAGATTGCCCGCGGTTTGGATTATTACACTGGCTCTGTATATGAAACCTTCTTAGAGGGCGTGTCTTCCTTAGGTTCTGTCTGCTCGGGTGGTCGTTACGATAATTTGGCTACGCAGGGTAAGAAGACTTATCCAGGTGTGGGTTTGTCTATTGGTTTGTCACGTTTAGTTTCACACATGTTGGGGTCTGCTCAGGCTAGTGCATCTCGTATTTCTCCAGCAGCCGTCTTGGTAGCCGTATGGGATGAAGAACATCGTGCACAGTCAAACGCTATTGCCCGCGCTTTGCGTTCTCGCGGTATTGCAACCGATGTAGCTCCAATCGCTGCAAAACTTGGTAAGCAGATTAAGTACGCCGATAAGTTGGGTATTCCGTATGTATGGATTCCTTCGACGCTTGACGATAATGGCGAGAATACTGCTGAAGAAGTTAAAAATATTATTACTGGTGAGCAGATTCCTGCTGATGCGTCTGTGTGGGCGCCGCAAGAGGAGTTTGCTAAGCGTCATGTTGAGGTGAAGAACGCTGACTAAAAGCGCATACCGAAACAGCTGATACAAACTGATATAAACAGGGGAGTGCAGGCATACAGATATGGTGTGTCTGCACTTAATCTTCTGCAAGTCCATAGCCGTTCTGCTGTTTTGCTCGGTTTGAAGCTATATATGGCTCGTAGATGGTCTGTGTGATTTGGCTTCTTGTAGAGCGGTTTTGATATTCTTACCCCTGAAAATTACTAGCATAAATGAGGAAAAAAGTGTCTCAGACAGCGTATAGAACACATCATGCTCATGATGTAACTGAAGAACTTATTGGCTCCACCGTTACCATTTCTGGTTGGGTTGATCGTCGTCGTGATCACGGCGGTGTAGCTTTTATTGATTTGCGCGATGCCTCTGGTTTAGTGCAGGTTGTGATCAATGACGAAGATATGGCACGCCCATTGCGTAGCGAATTCGTTGTTTCTGTTACCGGTGCTGTGCGTTTGCGTCCAGAAGGTAACGAAAACGATCACTTATCCACAGGTAAGGTAGAAATTGTTGCTGACACTATCGATATTCTTGCTAAGTCTGCAGCACTTCCTTTCCAGGTGTCTACTTCTTTGGAAAATGAGTCTGAAACGCAGCTTCCTAGTGATGAAGTGCGTTTGAAGTATCGCTATTTGGATTTACGTCGTCCTCAGATGCATAACAATCTTCTGATGCGTTCTGCTATGTCTAAGGCTGCTCGCGCTGTTTTGGATGAGATGGGCTTTACTGAGGTGGAAACTCCAACCTTTATTAAGTCCACTCCAGAAGGTGCTCGAGACTTCCTCGTGCCTTCGCGCTTGAATCCAGGCTCATGGTACGCTTTGCCGCAGTCTCCACAATTGCTTAAGCAGCTACTTATGGTCTCTGGTATTGAGCGTTACTACCAGTTGGCTCGTTGCTATCGCGATGAAGACTTCCGTGCAGACCGTCAGCCTGAATTCACTCAGCTCGATATGGAAATGGCTTTCGTTGGTCAAGAAGACGTGATTGCTATGGCTGAGCGTGTGTTAAAGGATGTGTGGGCTGCGGCAGGTCACGATATTCAGATTCCATTCAACCGTATTAGCTACAAAGATGCGATGGATAAGTACGGTTCCGATAAGCCAGACTTACGTTTCGGCAATGAGATTGTGGAACTGACTGACTACTTTAAGAACACTCCATTTCGCGTATTCCAAGCAGACTATGTGGGTGCAGTAGTATATTCCGGTGCTGCTGATTTGCCTCGCCGACAGTTTGATGGCTGGCAAGAATGGGCTCGTCAGCGTGGTGCTAAGGGCTTAGCTTATGTTCAGTTTGGTGTTGACGGCGAACTGAAGGGTCCTGTGGCAAAGAACCTGTCTGATGAAGAGCGTGCAGGATTGAAGGCAGCTACTGGTGCACAAGACGGTGACGCTGTATTCTTCGCCGCAGGTGCTCGTGAAGCATCTCAGACTCTTCTCGGTGCTGCTCGCGTTGAGATTGCTAAACGCGAAGGTATTTTGAAGAAGGATGAGTTCGCTTTTACGTGGGTTGTGGACTTCCCATTGTTCAAGCCAGTAGATGCCGATGATGACGATGTGGCAGTTGGTCATTCCAAGTGGACATCGGTACATCACCCATTTACCATGCCAAGTGCAGATTGGTTGGATACTTTCGATAAGGATCCAGGTAACGCTATGTCTGATTCTTACGACATTGTGTGCAACGGTAATGAAATTGGTGGCGGCTCTGTTCGTATTCATCGCGATGATATTCAAGACCGTGTGCTTAACGTTTTGGGTATTAGCGAAGAAGAAGCGAACGACAAGTTTGGCTTCCTGCTCGAAGCATTCAAGTATGGTGCTCCACCACACGCAGGTATTGCTTTCGGTTGGGATCGTTGCGCATCTATTTTGGCTGGCGAAGATTCTATTCGCGACGTTATTGCTTTCCCTAAGGCAGGTGGCGGTACCGATCCATTAACTGGTGCTCCAGCTCCTATCTCTGAGGAACAGCGCGCTGAAACAGGCGTAGATTACGATCCTGATGAGGACGAAGAATAAAATTTAAGTTCTGATTCTTGTTTATGGGTGCATACTGCATAGCGGTATGCACCCATAAACTTGTTATGCAACACCAGGAAATGCTCAGCGTGTGGGGATGAAAATAATCATATAATGAGGTATCCGTGTAAACTTGCATGAAAGATACTTCACTGTATCTAGCATGAGCTGTATTTGTACGTTTTGTACGATTCCTTTATCACTACAAATTCAATTATTTATTGTTTATCCTCAAAGGAGAGGGAATAATGAAAAAGGTAAGTTTTAGTTTTTTGCCCTAATTTTTATAGTCCTATCATTGGTATTGGTTCCAACAGTTGTCCAAGCGCAGCCTGTTCATGATGGAAATTTTATTGATAATGTCCAAATTGCTCTCTTAAATGAAGCTAAGGGACGTGGATATTCTGTCAACACTATTTCTGATTTAACTGTAGGCACTGGCATACTAGAAAATACTTCCACTAGTCCAGAAGCACTTGCTCAGGAAATAGCAGATGTATTTTTCCCCGTACGGAATACTAGTAGTGATTCATTAGAGATCTCGGAAAGAAGTTTTAGACAATACACTGCAAAAGTTTTTGCTGGTGTTCCATTGTCGGGAGCGTGCAATATCTATCAAGATTTTGAAGCTACCGTCTCTCAATATAAGGTGAGAAGCTATAAACTTCTTGGCGGATCTTATGTCAGTGGTGTATGTTTATTTGCTTGGTCTCATAATAGAAATTGGGCTGAAAAAGTAGGTAGAGAGTTTCATATAAATATGAAAGGTACTGCGAGTGCTGTTGTAAAGGGAGCACCTGTGTCTTTTAACCCTACTTTTATGGCAATTTTTGATGTGCGGGAGAATGACTTACAGCAGCATGTTCAGTAAGGAGAGACGATGAATATTCATAAAATGGACTTTCCAATCTATTCTCTAGCATTATGGTGCATAATAACTCTCACACTATTTTTTGTGCCTATGCTGTTTTTCGATGTGAATAATACTGTTGTGCGCATCGTGAGCAATATAGGTATTTTATGTTCGTCTGTGTGGGGATTATGGTTATCGTGGATTTTACGTCATAAAAATTACATCATGCTTTCGCGAGTAATTTTTGTTATTAATATTGTTTTATTGATTGCTTTAGTTAACGCTTTCATGAATAATTTCTTCATGACGTAAGACCTACATTTTTAATATGGGGTATGTTGTTTTCATGTGATATGAGCAACAACATACCCCATAAGTATGCTGGCTCTAGAACAGGTGCGCTACAATCAGGGGGAACAACAGAAGTAAATGGAATACCTCACATATTCGAAGAACGCAAAAGGGTGAAGGAAATCTCATGACCGTGGATGACTTACTTAGTAATACTGACTGGACACATACTCCTGCAAGTTTAGGCTACGCGGCACAGGTAATTCGTGAGGATGCGAGCAACGGTCATGATTATGATGTCACTGTTCTTTTCGATATTTTCGTCGTATGGGCGCGCAACGCTCGTGGGGTTGATTTATGGCCTCATCAAGAAGAATCCTTACTGGAGATCTTGTCGGGTCATCATGCCATCGTCAACACGCCCACAGGCTCAGGTAAATCTTTAATTGCGTTAGGAATGCATTTTGTGGCTTTAGCGCAGCAGAAGCGTTCCTACTATACGGCTCCTTTGAAAGCCCTCGTATCGGAGAAATTCTTTGAGCTCGTATCTGTTTTTGGCGCACACAATGTGGGCATGATTACTGGGGATTCTCAAATAAATTCTCAAGCTCTGGTTGTGTGTTGTACTGCTGAAATCCTCGCCAACCAAGCTTTACGTGAGGGCGAGCGTGCAGATGTGAGTTGCGTAGCAGTGGATGAATTCCATTTTTATGCTGATCCTCACCGCGGCTGGGCGTGGCAAGTTCCGCTCATTACTTTGCCTCACACACAATTTGTGCTTATGAGCGCCACTTTAGGCGATACCGACAAGATTGCGCAGTCTTTGGAGGAGACGAGCGGTCGAGAAGTTAGCATTATTTCAAGTGTTGAGCGTCCCGTTCCTTTACAGTATGGATATGTTCTCGACGATGTGCACAGTGTGATTAGCACACAGATTCAGCAAGGTCATGGTCCGGTTTATGTGGTGCATTTTGCTCAAGAAGCTGCTGTGGAAACCGCTCAACAGTTAGCTAATCTGGGCGTTTCGACACGTGAACAGCGCGATAAAATCAAAGAAGCTTTACGAGATACGCGCTTTACTACTGTTTTTGGTAAAACTTTGAAGCGTTTACTGCTTACTGGTGTTGGTGTTCATCATGCAGGCATGTTACCGCGTTACCGCCGTTTAGTAGAAAACCTTGCTCAAGATGGTTTACTTCCTGTTATTTGCGGTACTGATACGTTGGGCGTAGGTATTAATGTGCCTATTCATACCGTTGTATTTACTATGTTGACCAAATATGACGGTTTTAAGCAGCGTCGTTTGCGGACGCGTGAATTCCATCAGATTGCTGGTCGAGCTGGACGAAGCGGTTTTGATTCTGAAGGATTAGTTATTGCTCTTGCTCCTGAACATGAGATTGAAAATGCGAAGGCTCTAGCTAAAGCGGGTAATGATCCTAAGAAGCTTAAAAAAGTCAAGAAGAAAAAGGCTCCTGAGGGTTTCGTGAATTGGACGGAAGCAACCTTTACGAAGCTTATTGAATCGCAGCCTGAAGTTCTTGTACCGCATATGCAGATTACTCATTCCATGGTGCTTAATGTTATTTCTCATGGAGGAGATGCGTGGGCGCGAGTGGTGAATCTTATTAAAAAATCTCAGGTGGGAGCTGAGGAGCAGAATAAACTGCGTGAACGTGCTGCCGAGATTTTCCGCACTCTCTTTGACTCTCATATTGTGGAGAAATGGGAGTTAGATGATGGGTCTATGGATTATACGTTAACGATTGATATGCCAGAAGATTTGGCATTGGATCAGCCGTTATCTCCGTTCCTTATTGCTGCTTTAGAGTTACTCGACCCTGAGTCTGATTCATATGCGCTTGACGTTGTCTCTGCTGTAGAGGCGACTTTGGAGAACCCGTTTGCTGTGTTACGTGTGCAAGAACGTAGAGCACGTGACGAGGCTATGCGAGTTATGAAAGATGAAGGCTTAGAGTATGACGAGCGTATGGATCGTTTGCAGGAGATTACGTATCCGCAACCATTAAAAGATCTGCTTGTTCCTGCTTTCTTGCGGTATTGCACAGATGTTCCGTGGGCAGCCGATTATTCTTTGCAGTGTAAATCGGTTGTACGCAATATGTTAGAGACAGCTAGTTCATTTAGTGAGTACACATCGTCGATGGGCTTAGCGCGCAGTGAAGGAACTTTGTTGCGCTATCTGTCTGACGCTTATCGAGCATTAAGCCGTACCGTTCCGCGCGATAAAAGAGACGAACAGTTAGATACTATTATTGACTGGTTGGATGTGGTTGTCCGCAGTGTTGATTCGTCTTTGGTGGATGAATGGGAAGCTGCTGCAGGATTAACTCAAGAAAAGAACGAAGACACGCAGACGGCTCCACCAGTTATAGATGTTATTGCCGCGCATAAGAAAGGCTTGACTACTCTTGTGCGTAACGCTTTATTTAAGCGAGTGCAGTATATAGATCTCGATGATGCGTCCGCTCTGGGGGAATTAGATAGTGCTTGGGGAATGTCTGTGCATGAATGGGAAGATGCTTTAGATGATTTCTATGATGAGCATGATGGCTTGCTGACTACTGCTGATGCACGTTCATCAAAGTTCTTTATGATTGATGATAAGCAGGAAAAAACGCATCATCGATGGCATGTGCGTCAGATTCTGTGTGACATCGAGGGCGACTATGATTGGGCGATAGACGGTATTGTTGACCTTGATTCCACACGTGAACAAGGAGACGTGGTCTTCGAAAGCTACGATGTGAATGTGATTGAAGATTTACCTGCGTGGGGAGACTAATATGGATGATTTATTTTCAGCAGCATCAGCTGATGAGGCTCTTGTGCGCCCCCTCGCCGTGCGCATGCGCCCCACAATTCTCGACGACGTTATTGGACAAGATCATGTTCTCGGTGCCGGATCTCCACTACGCCGCGTGGCAGCGCCAGTCACACAATCGAGAACAGCTCCCACCTCCATTATTCTGTTCGGACCTCCCGGAGTAGGCAAAACCACATTAGCCTACATTGTGGCGCAACAATCAGGTCGAGCTTTCGAAGAACTCTCAGCAGTCACTTCCGGAGTCAAAGATATTAGGGAAGTGCTTAAGCGCGCGCATGAACGCCTGGTTACCACACATCAAGAAACCGTTCTATTCATCGACGAGGTTCATCGCTTCTCTAAATCGCAGCAGGATGCTCTCTTACCGAGCGTCGAGAATCGTGACATCACTTTCATCGCTGCAACCACAGAAAATCCAAGCTTTTCTATTATCTCTCCGCTCATCTCGCGGTCAGTAGTCGTCAAACTCAACGCGCTCACAGAAAACGACATCAAAAACGTTATACAGCGTGCTATCGAAGCGCCTGATGGTCTTAATAACGAAATACGAGTAACCGAACAAGCTATTGCAGATATCGCACGTCTGGCAGGCGGAGACGCGCGCAAATCTCTTACTATCCTAGAAGCAGCAGCCGGTTCAGTAGCCATAGAGCGGCAACGCGAAAAAGGAGAGCGTCGCCCAGTAGTCGATCCGCAGGTTATTAGCTCCGTGCTCGATGTAGCACAATTGCGCTACGACAAAACAGGAGACAATCACTACGATGTAGCCAGCGCTTTCATTAAATCCATGCGCGGATCCGATCCTGATGCAGCATTGCATTATCTGGCACGCATGCTTACCGCTGGAGAAGACCCACGTTTCATTGCTCGACGCATTATGATCGCTGCCGCAGAAGAAGTGGGAATGGCCGCACCTCAAATATTGCAAGTAACCGTAGCAGCCGCTCAAGCAGTAGCTCTTGTCGGCATGCCTGAAGCACGCATTATTTTGGGCGAAGCAGTTCTCGCTGTAGCAACCGCTCCCAAATCGAATGCTAGTTACAATGCCATCAACGCCGCACTCGCTGACGTGAAAGCAGGACGCATCGGTGAAGTGCCTCTACATTTACGTAACGCACCAACCAAGCTTATGGAAGAATTTGGCAATCACAAAGGCTATATTTATGCGCATGATGTGCCAGGAGCAGTCGCCACTCAAGAATACTTACCAGAAGAATTACGTGGACGAGAATATTACCATCCCACAGACCGCGGGTATGAACGTGAAGTAGGCTCCCGTATGGAACGTATTCGTGCTATATTGCACGGAAACAAGAGCAGTCATGCGCACAGTGGTGATGGGAACAGTAGCAATATTTCGAGTAAGAGAAGCGACGCGCATAATGGTGACGGACACAGCGCTAATACTCAAGCGCGCAATAGTAGTGATGTGAAGAGCGTAGATAAACAGTCTCGTCAGAGTCAGTCAGCGCGAACCGAGCACAAGGACAAAGAAACTACAGTGAACGAAAAAACCGTATCGGAGACCAATCAGAGTAATAACAAGAGTACAAACAATCAAGCTGAAACAAACAAGTAGCTCTCTTACAGCTCTTAGCGGACTTTTAGAGCTCTCTTAGTGGTATCTTAAATCGTAAACCGACGCAATAAAATCAAACCTACACAACCACCCAACTCAGACAGGAAGAAGAACAATGACACAAACAGCACAATTACCTATTGCTATGGCACAAATCAATACAAGCGTAGGCGATATACAGTCAAACTGCGAGAAAATTATGCACGGTGCTCAGCGTGCATATGAACAGGGAGCGCGTGTTGTTGTATTCCCAGAAATGACGATTACTGGTTACCCTATTGAAGATCTCGCTTTACGTGCCACATTCCGCCGAGCATCAGACAATGCAGTAAACGCGCTCGCTAAGCGTTTAGAGGAAAGCGGTTATGGCGACCTATACGTGGTTATAGGAACGGTGGGAAGCGTTCACAAGGAAGAGCGAGGTGCTTACAAGCTGGTGGACACAAGCGCGTCTCCGACAGGCGAGCCTAGGACAAGTGAGCCTACGACAATCGCGCGCCCAACAGGCACATCTTCAACCAATGTACGCCCAACTAACGCGCAGAGCGGTGCCACAGAGACAGCAGACACAGACAAACACCCAACGAGCACATCTCCAACAGAGCCAGGCGCATCTCCAATAGGCGAACACCCAACTAACAGCCTGCTCGTTCTTCACAAGGGGCGCATTGCCTACTCCTACGATAAACAGTTCCTGCCAAATTACGGAGTTTTCGACGAATTCCGTATTTTCACACCAGGACACAATAATCTCGTCATCGATATCGATGGATACCGCGCGGGCTTCGCAATCTGTGAGGATATTTGGCAAGACAACGGTCCCGCATCGCAATTAAAGGATGCTCGCCTTGATGTGCTCATCACCATTAATGGCTCACCATTCGAAGAAAATAAAGATCACACACGCTATGACTTGTGTGTTCAGCGCGCTCGCGAGGTGCATGCACCGGTTATGTACGTCAATCAAGTGGGTGGGCAAGATGACTTGGTTTTTGATGGTGGAAGTTTTGTTGTCAACGAGTCTGGGGAAGTTTTAGCGCGTCTGCAGCAATTCGATGAGGATTTTGCTGTGTGGACTCTGCGCGCTGATGGTTCAAGCAGTTGCGATAGCATGGCAGAACAGATGGACTCTGACGAGAAAATGTATCGTGCTTGTGTGTTGGGTTTGCGTGACTATATGCGCAAAACAGGTTTTAGTGGGGTAGTGCTCGGTTTGTCGGGCGGTATTGACTCCGCCTTAGTGGCTGCTATGGCGGCAGATGCTTGCGGTGGCGAAAACGTATGGGGTATTTCTATGCCAAGTATGTATTCGTCGGATGGTTCCAAAGATGATGCTGCGGTGTTAGCCGAAAATATTGGTGCGCACTATGAAACTCAGCCGATTGAGCCATTGTTCGATGCTTATCAACAGCAACTTCATTTGGACGGTGTTGCCCAAGAGAACCTGCAAGCTAGGCTGCGTGGTGTTATTGTGATGGCGTATTCGAATGCGCATGGGTTGCTGGCACTGGCCACGGGAAATAAGTCGGAGTGCGCGTGTGGATATTCGACTATTTATGGTGACGCAGTGGGGGGATATGCGCCGATTAAGGATGTGTTGAAGACGCGCGTATGGCAGCTGTCGCGTTGGCGTAATGCATGGGCGCTGCAGCATGGTGAAGTGCCACCAATTCCAGAAAATTCTATTATTAAGCCTCCAAGTGCGGAGCTACGTCCAGGTCAGAAAGATTCAGATTCGCTACCAGAATATGAGCTTCTTGATGCCGTGCTCGAAGCCTATATCGAGAAAGCTCATGGTCGTGCAGACTTACTTGCCGATGGTTTTGATGAAAAAACTGTTGATACAGTCATGCGTTTGGTAGACCGTGCAGAATGGAAACGACGTCAATATCCTCTCGGCCCAAAAGTTACGGCTTTAGCTTTCGGCCGCGACCGTCGTCTGCCTGTTACCAGCGCTTTCCGCGAATAAAATACATATATTCGCTGTTAGTACCGTTACTATATTTTCTTTCGCGTGACTATGCAAATGTGAGCAAGGTCACGCGAAAATGGTATTTTTTTCTGATTACGCAGTCTAAAATGGATGGTGTTCGGCGTTGAACATATACATCGCCGTAGATGCAACCACAAGGAGACATAATGGCAGCTGTAGAAGCTAATGCTATTTCCGTTGAAGAACTCCAAGCACAGGCTTGGGAAGGCTTTGTAGACGGTAATTGGAAGTCCGACATTGATGTACGCGACTTCATTCAGAAGAACTATACCCCATATGAAGGTGACGAATCCTTCCTTGCAGATGCAACAGATAAGACCAAGCATTTGTGGAAGAAGCTCGATGACGAGTACCTCGCTGTAGAACGTAAGCAGCGTGTTTATGACGTAGACACACATACTCCAGCAGATATCGACGCATTCCCAGCTGGATATATCGATGACCAAGATGACGTTGTTGTCGGTTTGCAAACTGATGTGCCATGTAAGCGTGCCATGATGCCTAACGGCGGTTGGCGCATGGTTGAGCAGGCTATTAAGGAAGCTGGCAAGGAGCCAGATCCGGAAGTGAAGAAGATCTTCACTAAGTACCGCAAGACACACAACGATGGCGTATTCGGCGTATACACACCTCGTATTAAGCGCGCACGTCACGCAAAGATTCTCACCGGTTTGCCAGATGCATACGGTCGCGGTCGCATTATCGGCGACTATCGTCGTGTAGCTCTGTACGGTGTAAATACTTTGATTGAATTCAAGAAGCGCGATAAGGATTCCGTTCCTTACCGTAACGACTTCACCGAGACTGAAATTGAACATTGGATTCGTTTCCGTGAAGAGCATGATGAGCAGATTAAGGCATTAAAGAAGCTCATCATTCTCGGCAATGAATATGGTTTGGACTTGGGTCGTCCAGCTATGAACGCTAAGGAAGCAGTACAGTGGACCTACATGGGCTACTTGGCATCTATTAAGAGCCAGGATGGCGCAGCAATGTCTATCGGTCGTTTGTCCGGCTTCTTCGATGCATACTTCGAGCGTGACTTCAAACGCGGTATCCTCACCGAAACCGAAGCTCAGGAAATTATCGATAACATCGTTATGAAGCTTCGTATCGTACGCTTCTTGCGTACCAAGGATTACGACAACATCTTCTCCGGCGATCCATACTGGGCAACATGGTCCGATGCAGGTTTCGGCGATGATGGTCGTACTTTGGTAACCAAGACCTCCTTCCGTCTGCTCAACACGTTGACTTTGGAGCACCTCGGACCTGGTCCAGAACCAAACATCACCATTTTCTGGGATCCAAAGCTTCCAGAAGGCTACAAGCGTTTCTGCGCTCGTATCTCCATCGACACCTCCGCAATCCAGTACGAATCCGATAAGGATATTCGTTCCCACTGGGGCGACGATGCAGCAATCGCATGCTGCGTATCCCCAATGCGTGTAGGTAAGCAGATGCAGTTCTTCGCAGCTCGCGTAAACACTGCAAAGGCATTCCTCTACGCTTTGAACGATGGTCGCGATGAGATGACCGGTATGCGCGTTATCGACTCCGGTGTTATCGAGCCAGTCAAGTTTAACGACGATGGTTCCCTCAATTTCGAGTCCGTTCGTGCAAACTACGAAAAGGCTCTCGAATGGTTGTCTGAGACCTACGTTGAAGCTTTGAACATCATTCACTACATGCACGATAAGTATGCATACGAATCCATCGAAATGGCTCTGCATGACAAGGAAGTGTACCGTACCCTTGGTTGCGGTATGTCCGGTTTGTCTATTGCAGCAGACTCCTTGGCAGCCGTAAAGTACGCAAAGGTCTTCCCAATCTACAATAAGGACGCTCAGGGCACCGAAGAATATGTAGAAGGCGCACCAGACGATCTTATCGTTAACTTCCGTACTGAAGGTGAATTCCCAGTATACGGTAACGATGATGATCGTGCAGATGACTTGGCAAAGTGGGTTGTATCCACTGTTATGGGTCAGGTTCGTCGCCTGCCTGTATACCGTGGTGCAGTTCCAACCCAGTCCATTCTGACCATCACCTCTAATGTGGAATATGGTAAGAACACTGGTTCCTTCCCATCTGGTCATAAGAAGGGCACCCCATTCTCCCCAGGTGCAAACCCAGAGAATGGTATGGATTCTCATGGTATGTTGCCTTCCATGTTCTCTGTTGGAAAGATTGACTACGATGATGCTCTCGACGGTATCTCTCTAACCAATACCATCACTCCTGATGGTTTGGGTCGTGATGAGGACGAGCGTATCGGCAACCTTGTGGGCATTCTCGACGCAGGTAATGGTCATGGTTTGTATCATGCAAACATCAATGTTCTGCGTAAGGAACAGCTTGAAGATGCAGTAGAGAATCCAGATAAGTACCCACATTTGACTGTGCGTGTATCTGGTTATGCTGTGAACTTCGTGAAGCTCACTAAGGAACAGCAGCTCGATGTTATTTCTCGTACCTTCCACGCAGGCGCCGTGTCTGACTAAAAAATAAGAAAATATGCAAGGGCGGGGTGTTTCTACCTCGCCCTTTTATATAATCAACACGGTAACTTTGAGTGATAGCTTTGAGCACGATATAGTCAAAGGAGACTAGCATGGCAGCCTTTCGTAGCACAACAGCACATATGCTTCGTGAATCGAAGGAGTATGCTCGCCAAACACTGATGGGCGGTCTTTCTGGTTTTGAATCTCCAGTAGGTTTAGATCGCCGCGATCGTCTGCAAGCATTAAAAAGCGGTGATATTGGTTTTGTACATTCTTGGGATATCAATACTTCTGTTGATGGACCAGGCACACGCATGACCGTTTTTATGAGCGGATGTCCTTTACGTTGCCAGTACTGTCAGAATCCTGATACGTGGAAAATGCGTGACGGTCAGCCAGTGTATTTAGACGATATGATTAAAAAAGTTGACCGCTACAAGGATCTTTTCAAAGCTACAGGAGGAGGCATAACCTTCTCTGGTGGAGAATCTATGATGCAGCCAGCTTTCGTTTCGCGTGTTTTCCGCGCAGCGAGAGAAATGGGTGTGCACACCTGTTTAGATACGTCAGGCTTTTTAGGCCGTAACTATTCAGACGAACAGATTGACGACATTGATTTATGTTTGCTCGATGTGAAATCAGGAAACGAAGAAACCTATAAAAAGGTAACAGGTGGAACTCTCGCGCCAACTATTGAGTTCGGTAAACGTTTAGCAGATCATGGTAAGAAAATCTGGGTACGTTTCGTGCTCGTTCCTGGCTTAACCGATGATTACGAAAACGTGGAACAGGTTGCTCGTATATGTGAAGAATTTGGCGATGCTGTTGAACATATTGATGTGTTAGGATTCCATCAGCTTGGTCGCCCAAAATGGCATGAAATGCGTATTCCTTATCCACTAGAAGATGCAAAAGGTCCTTCAGCAGCTTTGCGCACACGTGTTAAAGAGCAGTTTGAAAATCATGGTTTCAAAGTGTATTAATCACATGTCTGCACGTTTTACTCGTACAGTGCTAAACTCATGCCTATTATGAGCTTAAGTAGCACAGATATTCAATTACTTGCCGAACCAGCTGGGGGAGTTCCTGAGGTTATTAACACCCGGCAGCAATTTGATACTTTTGTGCACGCCTATACCACAGCGTCTGGTCCTTTAGCTGCAGACGCGGAACGTGCCTCGAGTTTCCGTTATTTTAAAGGCAATTATCTTATTCAATTTAAGCGTTCTGGTGCGCCCATTGCGTTGCTCGATCCTATAGCTTTGGATGAACAGCGTGTGGATTGGAATGCTTTTAATCGAGCAGTACAAGGTGCTGCGTGGATTATTCACGACTGCGAGCAAGATATTCCTGCTTTTGTAGCCAATGGTTTGCAGATAGACGCTGTTTTCGATACGGAACATGCAGCACGATTATTAGGACGAAAACGTTTCGGTTTGTCAGCAATTACAGAACATTATTTAGGTCTAACTTTAGCGAAAGAACATTCGGCTGCAGATTGGTCTTACCGACCACTGAACCGTGATTTACGCAATTATGCTGCTTTAGATGTAGAAGTGCTTATTGAGCTAGATAATGCTTTGACTGCGGAGCTAAAAAAGACCGGTAAGTGGCAGTGGGCTTTAGAAGACTTTGAACATTTGCGTCAGCATGGTTTAGAGGAGAAAGCTGTGCATCCGCAACCGTGGCGTCGCGTTTCGCATATAACCGACCTGCGAGGTGACGTTCGCTCGCTGGCAGTTGTACGCGAACTATGGATGACTCGCGAACACTATGCACAACAGCTCGATATCGCTCCTAATCTCTTGCTCAGCGATGAGGCTATTATTGTTGCTGCTCAACGGAAACCGCGCAATTCTAAACAGTTCAAAGCAATTCGTTTGCTCAATGAACGTGTGCGTATTCGCACGGGCGATGAACGCGAAAAAATGTTCGAGCGTTATGCATCAGTGCAGCGCCAAATAAAACCACAAGTATGGAAAGAAGCTATTGGGCGTGCACTTGAAACGAAATATGCTGAGATTCGTGAACTAACCCAGCCTGTTGAAAAACCAGGAAATTCAGCGCCTCGGTCTATGAAATATTGGCGTGAACATCACCCGGAACGCTATGCGAGATTGCATCGCGTGAAGGAACTGATCGGTCAGGTTAGTCAAGATACGCATACGCCTGTAGAAGTGCTACTGAAACCACAATATGTGCGTAATTTATGCTGGCGCGACGATATTGCGTATACGCCGAACGATATTGCAGAGTTTTTAACCTTACAAGGAGCACGAAATTGGCAGGTAGAACTGCTAGCTCCGTCCCTGAGTAAGGTTATTATATAAAGGTTGCCTAGTCTCACTGCGTCAGAGATAGGCTAGATTTGACGATTATGAATGGGAGTGCCACGTGAAGATTAGCGTGAGGAACCTCGAGCCAACTAAGGTAAGGCTCACCATCACTGTAGACCAGGAAGAACTTGAGCCACACTTGAACACGGCTCGTAAGGCTATCGCAGACCAGATTAACGTACCTGGTTTCCGTAAGGGTCATGTTCCAGGCAAGATTGTAGACCAGCGCGTAGGCTATGCAGCTGTTGTTGGTGAAGCAGTAAACGAAGCTGTTCCAGAGTTCTACAACGATGCAATCGAGCAGAAGAACCTGCGTCCAATGGATCAGCCAGAGCTCGATCTTAAGGATGTGCCACAGGAGAAGAACGACGGCGTTAAGCTTAAGTTCACTGCAGAAGTAGAAGTACGTCCACAGTTCGAATTGCCAGCATTAGACGGCATGACTGTAGAAGTAGAGAAGCAGACTGTATCTGATGACGACATTAACGCTCGTCTTGAAGCTTTGCAGCAGCGCTTCGGTACTCTCGTAGGCGTTGACCGCCCAGCAGATAAGGGTGACTACGCAAACATTAGCCTTGAAGCTGTGATTAACGATGAAACTGTTGACTCCCAGGATGGCGTAAGCTACCAGATTGGCGCAGGCAACATGCTCGACGGCATTGACGAAGCTTTGATTGGCTTGTCTGCTGGAGAAAAGACCACCTTCAAGTCGGCTCTCGCAGCAGGTGAACATGAAGGCGAAGAAGCAGAAGTTAAGGTTACCCTGAACTCTGTAAAGACCATGGAACTTCCAGCATTGGATGATGACTTTGCTCAGGATGCTTCTGAATTCGACACTTTGGACGAATTGAAGGAAGACATTAAGAAGCAGGCAGAGCTGGATCTCGAAGGTCGTCAAGCTAACGCAGCACGCGATGCTTTCCTCGCACAGGTTGCTGAAGGTCTCGAAATCCCAGTACCAAAGGGCTTGCTTGCTAACCACGTAGCAGAACATTTGCGCAACATGGGTGTAACTGAAGACAAGGCTACTGCAGAACAGAAGAAGGATGCTTCTGAATCTGCAGAGAAGGAACTGCGCGACCAGATTCTTCTCGATACCTTGGCAGAAGCCATGGATGTAAAGGTTGGTCAGGCTGATGTTATGAACTTCTTGGCTTCCGTAGCACAGCAGTATGGCATGGATCCAAACCAGTTCATCAACTCCATCGTTCAGGGTGGCCAGTTGCCATCGGCTGTACAGGAAGTAGCACGCTCTAAGGGTATGCTCGCAGCTATGCGCGCAGTAACCTTCAAGGATTCCGAAGGCGCTGAGCTCGACCTGTCCCGCTTCTTGGGTGCAGACGAGAGTGAAGAAGATGCCAGCGTAGCAGCAGCATCTGCAGCAGCTGAAGTTGCAGACGAAGTAGCAAACGCAGCTAACTAAGCTTTTTGCTTAATAACCTAACGAGGGCTCCGCATCGATAAGATGTGGAGCCCTTTTGCTAGGCTACACCTATGGGGTGCTACGGCTGAGATCATACCCATTGAACCTGTTCAGATAATGCTGACGAAGGGATATATATGTCAGAAAATCTCACACCATACGAATACTGTAAACAGTTAGCGCGCAATAACTGGGAGAAAACAGTACATCATCGTTTTGCTCAAGAACTGTGCGCACAAACGCTCGATCATGCGGTTCTGCGCGACTATCTTATCCAGGACTATCAGTTCGCTCAAGACTTCCTGAGCCTGCTTGGCCAGGTTTTAGCGAGCGCGGATACCATGAACGCGAAAGTTCGTTTAGCCCAACAGCTCGGTTTTATCGGCAACGACGAGAACACATACTTTCTCGACCGTTTTAAGCAGTACGGCGTATCCGATGAAGATATTGATAATCCAGTACTAACTCCTGCAAGCCGCGGCTTTAGACAGCTCTATGGCGATGCTGTGCTGTCGCGCTCGTACGCGCAAGGTTTGGCAGTGCTGGTGGTCGCAGAAACGATTTATCGTGATTGGGCCGAAGAGAGCACAAACTATGGTCGCAACTTGCCAGACAGGGAAGAATATCGCGGTTGGGTGGACGTGCATAGGGGAGAATACTTCGATGATTGGTGCGCATTTCTCATAAGCGAATTCAATCGAGTAGCAGATATAACAGATACGAAGATTACTGATACTTTCGTACGTGCTGTTGCTCTTGAACGCGCTTTCTTCGATAATGCGTATGATTCGCAACGAGACTTCCTCGCTTAAGTCCTTGAAAACTCAGCCAGCTCTACACTACGAGGCGTAGTGTAGAGCTTTTTCATTACAATACTCATGTACACAAGTTGGATGTGGGGTGAGTATGGAGCAGACTCGTCAAGAGAACAGTATGCGCGACATAGGTGTTTTACTGATGGTCATTGTGGTGGCTGGTCCTCTTATCGGAGTTGCTGCAGCGAGCTTGTCGTTACTCTTAGAAATGACTCAACACGTCATGCTGGGAGGGGTAGAAAGTGTGGCTCATCCCGAAGGCGTTAGTCTTCCTATACGGAGAGTTGTTAGCATTCTTGTAGCTAGTTTCGTTGCGGCTGTTATTTGGTGGCTTATTCGTCGTCGTCACACAATTCCATCTGTAGGGCAAGCGGTACACGGTAAGAGCATGCCTGTTCTCGCTTCACTAGTGCATATTATTGCCCAGATTTTTATTGTTGGCTCCGGCTTATCTATTGGACGAGAAACTGCTCCACGCGAGCTGGGTGCGCTTATTGGACAGAAATTGTCGGGCTTGCTGCGCGTGAGTACGCAGGATATGGCGTTGATTACTGCATGTTGTGCTGGCGCTGGTTTTGCAGGAGTATATGATGCTCCACTGGCAGGCATGTTCTTTGCTGTAGAGATGCTTCTTGTTGATGTGAGTATACGCACAGTAGGTGTGGCGCTAGGAACATCTGTTATAGCTGCATTTTCGGCAAGTTTGATCAGGGGTAATGCCGCGTTTTACCATATTGATCCGATTGTAGTAAGCCCACGATTAATAGCTATGTGTATGATTATTGGCCCAATTATGGGAGTGTTCGGCTATTTCTTTCGCAGGGGAACATCATGGGCTTCGCAGCACCAAACGCGCTCAATACATATTCTGTGGCAGCTGCCTTTAGTGGGAACAGTAACAGCTGCTATAGCATTTTATCTGCCTCAGATTATGGGCAATGGTCGCGGCTTAGCGCAAACCGCCTATAATGCGAAGAACCATACAGTAATCATACTTTTGCTCGTATTGGCAGTTCTTAAAACAGTTATTACAATCGCAACCGTGAAATCAGGAGCATCAGGTGGTGTGCTTACCCCAGCAATCGCTGCAGGTGGTGCTATCGGAGCAGTTATTGCAATCTGTGCAACACCATTTCTGCCCGGTCTATCTATCAGTGTTGTAGCGCTCATCGCATCAGCAGCTTTCCTTGCCACCAGTCAAAAAGCGCCTCTTATGGCAAGCTGTTTAATGATAGAGCTATCGCACAGTTCCGTTCATGCTCTCGTTGCAGTTGGAACTGCTGTAGCGCTTTCGGTACTGGTCTCGCATACGCTCACAGCTTTTTTCAGTCAGCGAAATTTGCGCTGATTGCGCAACAGGCGAGCGCGGTCAAACAAACGCGGTAATCTCTTAGGTATCAAGAAATGTAAGGAGACACTATGGCACTATCCACGACTGAAATGCCAGTCATGAATGATGGCGAAGCAGCCATGGCGGGAGACCCAATTTTCTCTCGTCTGCTTAAAGATCGTATTATCTGGTTAGGTGAGGAAGTTAAAGATTCCAACGCCAATATTATCTGCGCACAAATGCTCATGCTTGCTGCAGAAGATCCAGATAAAGATATTTGGCTGTATATCAACTCTCCAGGCGGTTCTATTACTGCAGGTATGGCAATCTACGACACCATGCAGCTTATTAAGCCAGATGTGGCGACCGTAGCTGTGGGTATGGCTGCTTCTATGGGGCAGTTCTTGCTGTCTAGCGGAACCCCAGGAAAGCGCTATATTACGAAGCATGCGCGCGTACTTATGCATCAGCCATCTGGCGGTGTAGGCGGTACTGCAAGCGAAGTGCGTATTAATGCCGAACTCATTATGGATATGAAGAAGACCTTAGCTGAGCTGACGGCACAGCAAACAGGTCATACCGTAGAAGAAATTTACCGTGATAATGAGTACGATCACTGGTTTACCGCACAACAGGCGTTGGACTACGGATTTATCGATAAAATCGTAGACACCCCAGAAAGCATGAACTAAGGAAGGAACAGCATGGCATCTCAAGAAGCACAATTTATTTCTCGCGCTCAGCGTCTTGCTGGACCTCAAGCCCGCTATGTTATGCCTCAATTTGAGGAGAAAACAGCGTACGGATTTAAGCGTTCTGATCCATACAGCAAGCTGTTTGAAGACCGTATTATTTTTATGGGTGTGCAGGTAGACGACGCTTCTGCAGATGATATTATGGCTCAGCTTTTGGTTTTGGAAAGCCAAGATCCAAACCGTGACGTCATGATGTACATTAATTCTCCAGGTGGATCCATGACTGCTATGACTGCGGTTTATGACACTATGCAATACATTAAGCCAGATGTGCAAACCGTATGCTTGGGTCAGGCAGCTTCTGCAGCAGCTATTTTGTTAGCAGCGGGAACACGCGGTAAGCGTTTGATGCTTCCTAACGCGCGTGTTTTGATTCATCAGCCAGCAATGGGTCAGGATTTTGGTAAGGCTACTGAAATTGAAATTCAGGCTCGTGAACTTGAACGTATGCGCACATGGTTAGAAGAAACTTTGGCTGCTCATACAGGTCAGAGTATTGAGCGCATTCATAAAGATATTGAAACTGATACTATTTTGACTGCGCCTCAAGCTTTGGAATACGGTATGGTGGACGCTGTTCTCGACAAGCGTCAGTAATAAAAGTATTCTGCGCGCCTGCGCAGCACAATAAAAACGCACCTCTTGTGTTAAACAGCAGTTTGATAAACTAGAGGTGCGTTTATGTATAAGGAGAGCTATGGGCGAAGTCATTAGCTATTACGAGGATGTGCCACGCTGCAGTTTTTGCAATAAAACTGAAGATCAAGTTCATAAGCTCGTTACCGGAAATAATGCTGCTATCTGCGACGAATGCATTGAACTTTGCGTCGAGATTATTTCTGAAGAACGCTTAAATCAAGCAGATCATGATTCGGTAAAACTTATATCTCCGAGCCGTATGACTGCCTTTTTGAATCGCTTTGTAGTGGGGCAAGATAGCGCAAAACGTACTTTATCCGTAGCTGTTTATAACCACTATAAGCGTGTTAATCTGCAGCTAATCGATGAAGCTAATAAACTCGCTCATTCCATAATGGCTGAGGATTCTTCTCTATCTCAGGTGGAAATTTCTAAATCGAATGTGCTTCTTCTCGGACCCTCAGGCACGGGTAAAACGTATTTAGCTCAAAGTTTGGCACGCATGATGAATGTGCCTTTTACAATTGTTGACGCCACCACGCTCACAGAAGCGGGTTATGTTGGCGATGATGTAGAAACAGTTTTGCAATCTCTTCTTAACGCTGCTGACGGCTCTATAGAGCGTGCTGAGCGTGGCATTATTTACATTGATGAGATAGATAAGATTGCCCGAAAAACAGGTGAGAACACGTCCATAACGCGTGATGTGAGCGGTGAAGGAGTGCAACAGGCACTTTTGAAGCTCATTGAGGGGACGACCGCTACCGTGCCACTTAAAGGTACTCGCAAGCACGAAGAACAAGAAATGGTGCGCATAAATACAGAAGGAATTCTATTTATGTGCGGTGGAGCCTTTGTAGGATTAGATGATATTATTCGCAAACGCTTGGGAACACGCGCCTCTGGTTTTGGAGCCGATTGGAGCGTGAGCGAAATGAGCGCTGAAGATGTGCTTGAACACGTAACTCCTGAAGATTTAGCAGAGTTCGGATTACTGCCTGAATTTGTCGGCAGAATGCCGATTATTACCTCCTTACGTGCGTTACATGAAGATGATTTAGTGAAAATCTTAACTGAACCTCATAATGCATTGGTGAAGCAGTACCAGAAACTTTTTGCAGCAGAAGAAGTAGAACTGAGCTTCACTTCAGAGGCTCTCACGCAGATAGCTGCTCTGGCATTAGAGCGCGGCACGGGAGCGCGTGGATTGCGTTCAATTATGGAAAAAATATTAGAAGAAGCGATGTATGTTATTCCTGATCGTAACGATATTCGCCGTGTAATCATTAACGAAGACGTGGTTCTGGGAAAACAGTCCGCTGGATTGGAAATGAAAGACTAAAGGAGGAACAATGGAGTTCGAAACAGTTGTTCATGCTCGTCATTCTGTGCGTGATTTTCGCGATGAACAGGTGCCGCATGAGGTGCTTGAAGATATTGTGCGCATGGCGCAGAGAACGCCAACGTGGGCAAATTCTCAACCTGTGCGTGTGTATATAGTTTCAGGTGATGCTGCTGTGCGTTTACGTGCTGAACATGCACAGCGCGTTGAATCACATGAGGAATCACACAGTGATATAGCGGCGATGCCACGAAGCCAATGGCCACAATGGAACCAAGAAGTGATGGGACAATGGACTGTTGAGTTTAAGAAGCAATTTGCTCCTGGCCAAGTACATTTTAATCATGCTCAAAAAGTGTTGTATAACGCTCCGGCTTTCGCGTATCTTACCGTTCCATCAGGAATCTTCGATTGGGCACTTTTCGATGCTGGTGCCTTTGCAAATACGCTTATGCTCGCTGCCAAGAGTCGGGGAGTGGATTCGATTGCCGCATACTCTACAGTTATTTATCCTGAGGAAGTGCGGGGCATTGTGGGAATTCCAGACGATGAAATACTTGTGATAGGTATTGCACTAGGATATGCCAGCGATGATGCAATAAACACTTTTGTGCCTAGTCGTGTGAGCACTGAAAATATAGTGCGTTTTATTTCCTAAATATGGTTGGATTCTACGTGCAAATAGTGCAGCTGAAAACGGCAGAATTTCAACGCAACACGCCATGTACGTTGATGGATTTGCTAAATGACATGAATGTCGTTAGTATATATGTCTTGTGCACAGCACACAGCTGAATAGCTGACATTCCCCGTTAGCTCAGTTGGCAGAGCGTCTGACTGTTAATCAGAATGTCGCTGGTTCAAGTCCAGCACGGGGAGCTTCCAAGCCGGGATTCGTCTCGGCTTTTTTGCTTTTCGACGCTTTGTGTTGCGTTTGATGTGGAGCGGAGATTAAGCTGTTGCGAGGGCTTTGAGCGGGTTTTTCGAGATTGTATGTGCGTGACTAGCAGCTTGTTCCACACAATTAGACTTCAAACCGCGTTACACCCAACGATTTCTTACTCGCACGCATTCTGCTTAACCGATTCATACACCTGTTATGCCAGTTTTATGCGCAAAATGGCTTCACACGTGGCATATCGGTTGCGCGTATCGACTTCACGCATAAAGTAAAAGCACCTTCATACCGCAGCGATGCCTTGACGCATACCAGCCAGAGGAATCAACTAGAACCTACTGAGCAACATCCGTCCCCAAACCCCGCTAAGCCACAAGAATCCCTATAGTTTGAAACACGTGTAAACGATACGACATCGCAGAGCCATAGCTGTAAGTCAGTCGCAATAGAACCTTTCTTGGCGTGTTATCCACATTGGTTCACATATTCATAGCAATACCAATAAAACAGACTTTTTCTGTCACAGTAGACATATGAGGAATATTTATTTACTGTACATTAGACGCATGCTAAGCACGCTACTATGCCTTGCAATATGCACCACTTTCAGTATTAGTGCTCATGCAGATGCATACACACGAGAACAAGCGGTCTCACAGAATACACGTAGCGTACATACGCAGACTCAGTGTGTGAAGCTGATGGATTGGCCTGTTCGCCATCCTGAAGTGCTTCAAGATTTCGACGCTCCAGACAAACCCTGGCTAGCTGGACATAGAGGAGTTGATTTAGCAAGTCATGAAGGAGATGAACTCATAGCTCCTGCTGCCGGGTATATATCATTCGCTGGTAAAGTTGCAGGAAAAGATGTGGTGGTTATTACTCATCCACAAGGTTTTCGCAGCACTTTCGAACCTGCGCAAGCAGTAGCACGTCAAGGTCAAGCGCTCAAGAGAGGCGAAGTCTTTGCCCTGCGATCGTCTGGAGAAAGTAATCACTGTGAAGACACCTGCATACATTGGGGCGTAAAAATATCAAAACAGCGCTATCTCAATCCTCAACGAATGATTGAGGCAAGCCCGATTATAATCCTGCATCCGCGGGAGTGATATAGCTTGTATCTATCAAAGTTTTCTTGAGATTATCTGCAGATACAGCAAATAATGCGGTCGTTAGGGTAGTAGATCTCACATTTGGTATGCTGCGTTCTAGCCGTGCGCCAGTTCTTCCCTGAGCAATCTGAGCGCATAAAAGAGCTACCGATTCGCTTATATCAGCGCGATCTTCCATACTCGATGTCCAGAGTTTTCCGGTAATAATATGAGGAACGTCATTAATGTATACGCCGAAACTCGTAATAATTGGCCATGTTAAAGACGTCTTTTTCGTTGCGGAAGACTTATCTCTGCCTGTAGTATCAGTTTCCTCATCTTCAGGAGACGTTGGCATAGGAACACGTTGCTTATTGACATCAGCATCACCAGCTAAAGTTTTTACAATACTTTCCAAGGTAATATCTGGGTTAATCGTTGCACTCGATCCCGTATATCCCATATTTTTGAGAGCACGAATAACATGGTGAGCAGCGTAGTCATTAAACGCAATAATGCCGTCAATATGGGCATTGGTATTCTGAGAAGACGAAAGACGTGCCTGAAGAGCGTCGGAAATACTAGATTCCGAATCGTCAGACACAGCAACGTTCCTCCAATCTTGAGCGGTTGTATGAGCATCCAAAAGACCAGAAGGGCTATAAGCAACACCTGTTACAAAGTATGGCTTAAGAATTTTCCAACTTGCTGCAAACGCGTGTTCGTTGAACTCCTTTCCTACATTCATAGGCAGAAGCATTTCAATAGCTTGAGGATTCTGTGCTGTTGCCTTATTCAGTTGCAACTTCTTGACTAAATTTTCTGTTTGAATGCGCGCAATAGATTGAGCAGTGGAAAAAGATACATAATAGTTTTCCGTAAAATTAGGTATTTTTTGACCCATAAGCACAACAGTAATTCCTGCTTTCTGTGCTTTGCGTAGCTGCTCGACTAATGTATCGGGTATATCTGTATTATCATCGTCCGAATTATCAGCAATAGTTGCAGTACTTGTTACTAAATCTCCATAGCGATGACGGATAGCTGCTGATCGAGGAGAATCTTCATCTAATGCTGGGGAAAAAAGCAGAATATGACTGTTTTTTTCGGTAGAAGTAGAAACATTACTGACTATTTTTTTAAGTTTTTTGACTTGCTCAGACAGATTAGAAGACATTGAACGAGAAATATTATTTTTAGAAAAACCTTGAGATTGCATCTGCTCAACGATGCTATGCGTGACGTTATCCCATGTGTTTAATGGAGCATTTGGATCGATATCATTACTGCTTTCGGGCGTGAGAATATCGACATGTGACTGAGTAAGAGAAGTAGGATGCGTTACTGAAGGCGTTGTTTTCTTCTGGCAAGCACTGCATAATACAATCATGACAATAACTATGAGTGCACTGAAAACCATCCATACACGCCGTCTGTAGACTTTCCACGCCATCATATATGTTTCTCCTTAGAGCGAGTCATCTGCCATACAGTTTAGCGCAACATGTCTAATGACCTTTGACAAGCTTACGAGAGCTGAACATTACGGAATGATAACGTCACGCGCGCAGTCTAGTCTATAAAGCATGACACAGGAAATTGAAATCGGTATGGGTAAATCCGGACGCATGTGCTATGCGCTCGATGACGTAGCAATAGTTCCAAGCCGTCGCACACGAGATCCACAAGATGTGAATACCTCATGGCAAGTCGATGCTTATGAATTTGACATCCCTATTGTGGGTGCTCCTATGGATTCTTCTATGAGTCCAGACACCATTATTACCTTAGGAAAACTTGGTGGACTGGGTGTTTTGGATTTGGAAGGTGTATGGACACGTTACGAGAATCCACTGCCACAGCTGGAAAAAATTACACATGCTAGCGATGAAGAAGCAACACGCGTACTTCAGCAAGTATATTCCGAACCAATTAAGCCAGAACTGATTACCGCTCGCATTCAGCAAATTCGCGATGCAGGTGTAACAGTTGCAGCAGCCTTAACACCTCAGCGTACCCAGGAATTCTATTCAACTGTTGTTGCTGCTGGAGTAGATTTATTCGTTATTCGTGGTACCGCGGTTTCTGCTGAACATATTTCCCAAACACACGAACCATTGAATCTGAAGAAATTCATTTATGAGCTCGATGTTCCAGTTATCGTTGGTGGTGCTGGCACATACCGTGCTGCTATGCATCTTATGCGCACAGGTGCTGCGGGTGTGTTAGTTGGTTCAGGTGGCTCAGCTGTTTCCTCGTCTAGAACTATTTTAGGTATGCATGTTCCTATGGCCACCGCTATTGCCGATATTGCTGCTGCACGTAAGGATTATATGGAAGAATCTGATGGTCGTTATGTGCAAGTGATTGCAGATGGCGGCTTGGGAACATCCGGCAACTTCGTTAAAGCCTTCGCTATGGGTGCTGATGCGGTGATGATGGGTAGCGCTCTTGCACGAGCAACTGAAGCTCCTGGACACGGAATGCACTGGGGACGTGAAGCAACGCATAAGAATTTGCCTCGTGGTCGTCGCGTATCTTTGGATACTGTAGGGACTATGGAAGAGATTCTGATGGGACCAAGCACACGCGCAGATGGTTCTATGAACTATATTGGTGCTCTCAAGCGTGCAATGTCCTCAACAGGATACACTCAATTGCGCCCATTCCAGAATTGCCCAGTGGTAGCTACGCCATACGATCACCGTTAAGAAGTCTGTGAAATCCTAGGCATTGTAGAACGATGTGCACAGTGATCACAAAAACGGTCACTATGTGATTCATAAACGTGAATACGATAAAAGCCTGCAGTACAATAAAAGTGCTGCAGGCTTTTGACGTGCAGTGAACGCCCCCAATCGTTCAATTATTCGAGGGTGATAGTGGAAGAGCACTATCTATGGATGATAAGGCTGGTTCATTAGCATTCGATACGTATTACCGTATCGGACAGAACAGAAAAGAAGTTATAAAATTTCATATCTCGCAATGCGTCGATGGAGACATAGATAAGAGGACATGTGTAAAGCTTGCCTATAACTCCTGCAATATCGCATGCTTAGCTATTGATATTGTACGCGGACGTCTTGGGTCAAATATGTTGCGAAATTTAGCGCAACCTCGCGTGATTAATCAAATTGAAAATTTGGCGCGCCTCTTGAGAGAAGAGCCGTCTGCGCAACAAGTTCCATGGGCTGATGCTTCGCGTAAACATATGCCCGTTATTTTACGGACTATGAACGGCTTTGCAGTGTCTCCTGTATATTTCGAATCTAATATTGGTTTGACATTAGGTGGACAGCCATGCTGGGCTAATGTTGTGATGCGTGCTTGCGGACACAAATGGTCATGCACACACTGTGATTTCTGGTAAGCGCTTTATCTGATCTATGCTTATGTTTGGCTAGCCTGCAGTTTCTAGCCAAACATAAGCATATGCAAAGCTCAAAACGCAATCCAATCAAAAACTAATCAAAAACTATTGTGTAACGCCAAGATAACAGCGCCCAACATCGTTGTGTGTTAAGGCGTGCCTCTATACTGGGGAAGTATGTTACGCGAATATACCACAGAACCAGTGTATACAACCACTGATGATGATACTATTTTCAAACTTCTCACCGATCGAGCTGCCAGTGAACCAGATAGCGTCGTTGCTCAGGCTTTGCGCGGTCCACGTCGTCAATGGGTAGATATTACTGCAAGCCAGATGCTAGACGATGTACGCAAAGTTGCTAAAGGCTTGCTTGCAATGGGCATTAGCAAGGGAGATTCCGTTCTGATTTACTCTCCAACATGTTATGAGTGGGGAGTAGTAGATTTTGCATGTGCATCTATCGGCGCTATTTCTGTGCCTGTGTACGATACGGATTCACCAAAGCAGGTTGCTCAAATCGTTTCGGAAACCTCTCCACAAGTTGCGTTTGCTGGTGGAGATGAACGTTCGTTAACGCTTGAAGCGATGCGTCAGTCACCTGATAATTCTGTGCGTTATAGTTTCAATATGCAGTCCAACGGTTTACAAGCTGTGACGGACTGGGGTAAAAAGGTGAGCGATGAGACCTTAGATGAGGCTATCGCACACATTCATGCAGATGACCCGCTCACCATTATCTTTACTTCTGGATCTACAGGTAAGCCAAAGGGTGCTCTTATTTCACACCGTAATTTTGTGCACACTGTTAAAAGTGGTTGGGCTGTATTGCCAACAATGCTTATGGCAGACCCAACACGACTGCTCTTATTCCTGCCTTTGGCTCATGCCTTTGCTCGCTATATTCAGTACACTGCGATTGGTGCTCACGGTGTTGTTGGCTACTTATCGGATACAAAGCATTTGCTGGCAGATTTGCGCGGCTTCCGTCCAACATATATGTTGGCTGTTCCTCGCGTATACGAAAAGGTATATAACGCAGCATCTCAGAAGGCCGGAAATGGCTTGAAAGGTCATGTGTTCTTAGCTGCATATAAGCATTTTGTGCAGTGGAGTAAAGATGAGCAAGAAGGCAAAGCTCATACGTGGCGCCAAAAGTTGCATCATAAGTTCTTTATGAGTGTGGTAGGTTCTTCTATCCACTCGGCAATGGGCAATGGAATGCGCTTTATGGCTTGTGGTGGAGCTCCAATGAATGTTGATTTAGCTCACTTCTTCAACGGCATTGACGATCTAACCTTTATTCAAGGCTATGGTTTAACAGAAACCTCTGCTCCATGCATGGTGAACTTTGAGGCAAAGAATCACGTCGGCTCCGTTGGCCGAGTAGGTCCTGGTTTCTCTGCTCGTTTAACAGATGAAGATGAACTGGAAATTAAGGGGCCAAGTGTTTTCTTGGGATATATTAACGCTCCTGAACAAACTGCTGACGTAATGAATGGTGAGTGGTTGCGCACAGGTGATTTAGCCAGCATCGATGATGACGGCTATGTGTATATTACCGGTCGCAAGAAAGATTTGATTATTACTGCTGGTGGTAAGAATGTATCTCCTGCACCGTTAGAAGATATTATTGCCACCTGCCCAATTGTGTCTCATGTTGTGGTAGTAGGAGATAATAAACCGTTTATTGCAGCCTTAATTACTTTGGAACCAGACATGTTGCGTCAGTGGCTAGAAGGTCATGGATTAGATGCAAATATGACTCCTTTGGAAGCTGCAAAGAACGAGGCAGTGCGCGCATTTATTCAAGAATATATTGACCATGCAAATGCTAATGTGTCTCGAGCTGAATCCGTACGTAAATTCGTAGTATTGCCATCAGAATTCAGCCAAGAAGCTGGAACATTGACTCCAAGCTTGAAAATCGTCCGTCCACGTGTTATTAAACAATATGGTCAGGTTATTGACGAAATTCTGTATGCTCCAAAGCCATCAGCTATGACAGATGCAGCAACAGCTAAAATCATGGCAGCAGCAGAACAGTTCAACAAGCAGGTACAGCCAACAGTTAAAGCTGCACGCGACATGATTGAACCGATGTATAACAAGGCTATGGAAAATGTTAAAGATAACGTAGCTGAGTTCTCTGAACAGCTTAGCGAACGTTTGCGCTCAACGGCTACACACGATGACGCAGAAACTGAGAACGAGGAGAAATAATTTATGGCCATTCGCGATATTCGCGTTGTTCCTGATCCAGTATTGCGCACGCCATGCGATGAAATTACCAATATTACGCCAGCAGTACGCAACCTCGTGCAGGATTTGCTCGATACCGTCGATGATCCAGGACGTGCAGGCTTATCGGCTAACCAAATTGGAGTGAGTTTGCGTGCCTTCTCATACAATATTGAAGGTAAAGTGGGCTACATCTTAAACCCTGTGCTGGTAGAAAAATCTGGCGAGCAATACGGTGATGAAGGTTGCCTGTCTGTGCCTGGACTATGGTATAAAACCCGCAGAAGCGATTATGCCAAGGTAGAAGGCATTAATCTCGAAGGAGAAAAAATCGTTCTAGAAGGCTCAGGGCTTATGGGGCGTATGCTTCAACATGAATGCGATCATCTTGACGGTCACGTGTATCTAGATCGTTTAGAAAAAGAAGAAAGGCGAGAGGCTTTGCGCTACATGCGTGCTCATCACGCTTAATAGGCGAGAGGTAGCGCTGTCTGAAGCGATAACTTTTCAGGCGTGTCGCGCGAACTTAGTATGCAGGTTCTAGTACTATAAAGCTTGCATATCGCCATTTTAGGGGTATATTCGCACAAATACTCGTAAAAAACTTTTATTGTCTATAGATATGTGAAAACGCGCTATGTGTGCGACGATTCGTGTCGGTCGGCTGTTTATACAGCTGTATGCGAATCTGCATAGCCAGGCAAGAACCGACAGAAAGGTATATCATGGCAGAAATTACCATGAGCCAGATGCTCAAGGCTGGCGTTCATTTTGGTCATCAGACTCGTCGTTGGAACCCTAAGATGAAGCAGTTCATCTTGGCTGAGCGCAACGGCATTCACATCATCAACTTGTTCAAGTCTCTCGATTTGATCGATCAGGCTTATGACTTCATCAAGCAGACCGTAGCACACAACGGCACCGTTCTGTTCGTAGGTACCAAGAAGCAGGCTGCACAGGCAGTATCTGCTGAGGCTGCTCGCGTGAACATGCCATACGTGTCTGAGCGTTGGTTGGGCGGTATGCTCACCAACTTCCAGACCGTGTCTAAGCGTGTTGTACGTATGAAGGAACTCGAAGAGATGGACTTCGATGACGTACGTTCCAGCGGTTTGACCAAGAAGGAACTCCTTCTTCTTGAGCGCGAAAAGGACAAGCTCGTTAAGCAGCTTGGCGGTATCCGTAACATGGATCGCACTCCTTCCGCAATGTTCGTTGTAGACATCAACAAGGAAGCTCTTGCAGTTGAAGAAGCTCACAAGCTCGGCATTCCTGTAGTAGCTCTTGTAGATACCAACACCGATCCAGACTCTGTGGATTACCCAATCCCAGCAAACGATGACGCAATCCGCGCTATCGAACTTCTCACAGCTTTGATGGCAGATGCAGTAGCAGAAGGTCTTATTGCTCGTGGTGGCAAGGGTGCTAATGCAGCAGCTGCACAGCAGCCACTTGCTGAGTGGGAAACTGAACTCTTGAAGTCTGACGCAGCTAACGAAGCTGCCCCAGCTCAGGCTGCACCAGAAGCTGAGGCAGCTCAGGCTGAGTAATAAACAAACTTTTCAGGTTTTGAGGAGATAAAAATGGCACAGATTACTGCTGCTCTTATTAAGGAAGTGCGTGACGCTACAGGCGCAGGCATGATGGACGTTAAGAAGGCTTTGACTGAAGCTGAAGGCGACATTGCACGCGCAAAGGAAATCATCCGTGCAAGCGGTATTAAGGCTGCTGGTGCACGTGAAGGTCGTAAGGCTCAGGAAGGTCTTATTGCTTCTTCCGTAGCTAACACAGCGGAAGGTCAGACTGGTTACGCAGTTGAGCTTAACTCTGAGACTGACTTCGTAGCAAAGACTGATGCTTTCGTAGAGCTCGGTGATACCGTTGTAGCAGCTGCTCAGGCAGCAGATGCTCGCAATGAAGAAGCAGTTTTGGCAGCATCCACCGATGCTGGCACTGTGAAGGACACCATTGACGAAGCAGGTGCACTCTTCCACGAGCACGTAAAGCTCGGCCAGGTTGCATCCGTGAGCGGTCCACACGTGGAAGTTTATGCTCACCGCAAGTCTGTGGAACTTCCACCATCCATCGTTGCTATGGTGGCAACCGATGAAGCTGGTGCAGAAGTTGCTCACGAAGTAGCTTTGCAGATTTCTGCAATGGCTCCACAGTGGCTCACTCGCGAAGATGTTCCAGCAGATGTTGTGGAATCCGAGAAGCGCGTAGCTACCGAGAAGTCCTTGGCAGAAGGCAAGCCAGAAGCAATCGTTCCAAAGATTGTAGAAGGCCGTATGAACGCTTTCTATAAGGAAGTTGTTCTGCTCGAGCAGGCTTACGTAAAGGACCCATCCAAGACTATTGGCGACCTGTTCAAGCAGGTTGGCGGTTCCGCTGTAGCATTCGCTCGTGTGGAAGTTGGCAAGGGCGAAGACGCTGAGTAAGCGTTAAAACTTTACTCAACACTCAACATGAAGCACTTTGAGGGCAGACACTTTCGGGTGTCTGCCCTCTTTTTTGTTTTTTATGCTGAGTCTCGGGGTTTAAGTTGTTGATACCCGCACGTGTTGATCATAAAATGCCTAACGTGGCAGGTCATATGTAAGCTCGCAACGAATTGATCGAGTGTATTTTATCCGAGTGCTGTATCGTACATAGCTATCAATAGCTTTATTCGTTACAGCTATCAGAGCCTCTAAACCAGTGCTGGTAAAAGCTTTACCATGTACAGCTAACGCTTGCTGTGTAAGTTGCAACAGAAAACGCGCTCATCTTCGCCTCCATAGCACGCGCGGAAAACAGTTAGTGTAACCAGCTGTGTCAGTACCGCCATATCAAGACACACGTCGGTAAGACCTACCAATCACACGAGCCCTGACCCCCCCCTCTATACACGAGCGCTTTCGTAGCTTTTTCTCTATAGTGCACGCAGCACCCTTGTAGGGGCGAAAAGGTAGACTTAAAACAATTTTGTATGCTGACGAAAGGAACGTCATAGTGAGTGCACAGCGTCGCGTTTTACTGAAGCTTTCCGGTGAAGCTTTTGGCGGAGGTTCTGTGGGAATTGACACACAGATTATTAGCCGTATTGCTCAGGAAATCCACACTGCAGTAAATAAAGGTGTGCAAGTAGGAATTGTTGTTGGCGGCGGTAATTTCTTCCGTGGTGCGGAACTCAGTCAAGCGGGTTTGGAACGTAGCCGTGCTGACTACATGGGTATGCTTGGAACAGTTATGAACTGCTTGGCTTTGCAAGACTTCCTCGAGCAGGAGGGACAGCCAACACGGGTGCAAACTGCTATTACTATGGGGCAGGTAGCAGAGCCTTACATTCCGCTCAAAGCTATTCGTCATATGGAAAAGGGACGTGTGGTTATTTTCGGTTCAGGTGCGGGTATGCCATACTTCTCCACAGATACTGTTTCTATTCAGCGCGCTCTTGAAATTGGTTGCGAAGAAGTTCTTATGGGAAAGAATGGGGTAGATGGTGTGTATACTGCTGATCCTCGTAAAGACCCATCAGCAACTTTGCTTCGTCATGTGAGTTTTAATCGAGCTTTAGTTGATAACTTAGCTGTTATGGATGCTTCTGCATTATCTATGGCTCGCGATAACAATATGCATATTCGCGTATTTGGTTTGGAAACACCAGGAAACGTCACTGCTGCATTAACTGGTGAAAATATCGGTACGATAGTATCGAACGAAGAATAAAGAATACAGGTATTCTGAGAAATCAAGAATTCTATATACTCAAAGAAAGAGGATAAGATGGCAACAATCGTTGATCAAGCTCGTGAACAGATGAAAAAGACCGTTGAATCTACTCAAGAGAATTTTGCTGGTATTCGTACTGGTCGTGCAAACCCAGCATTTTTGAACCCAATTATGGTTGATTATTATGGTGCTCCAACACCGTTGAAAGCTCTGGCTACCATCGGTGTTCCAGATGCACGTACTTTGGCTGTAACCCCATTCGACGCTTCCCAAGCTAATGTTGTGGAGAAGGCTATTCGCGATTCTGATTTGGGAGTTAACCCTCGTCGTGACGGCAATGTTATTCACGTAACCATGCCAGAGCTGACTGAAGAGCGTCGCAAGGAATACGTAAAGATTGCTCGTACGAAGGCAGAAGACGGCAAGATTGCTGTGCGCAATATTCGTCGTAAGACAAAAGAAAATATTGACGCTGCTATTAAAGATGGCGATTTCGGAGAAGACGAAGGTAAGCGTTTGCTTAAGGATTTGGAAGACGCTACAAAGAAGATTACTGATGAAATCGATACCATGTTAGCAAGCAAGGAAAAAGAAATTCTGTCCGTCTAAGAGATTCTATCTGTCGGATGCATTCTATCTGGCGGATGCATGCTTGGCTTATATAAGTTCATGCTTAAATGGCAATTCGTACTTGGAAGACTAGAAAAGACTAAAAGATGACGAGCATCGTCTGTTTCAGGTACGAATTGCTGGATTTTTTGGGTTAAATTACGATGAATAGTATTGCTCAGGACTACCCAGATGAAACGAATGACGCGGACTTGTGCTACGAAGCGATATTGAGCTTGAATGAGTAAGTTGATGCTGAATCTAACTTGTGTGGTAAGGCTCTCGTCTCAGGTGCGTAGGGGTGAGTTGCGATTAAACGAGTATGAGTCTATACAGTAGCTCTCATGTGTGAGCTTGTTCTGGCGCTCGGCACGAATATGGGCATCATGCCAAAGCTCGTACCAAGATAGAATTTCAGTAGGTTAAGCGAAAATATTACTGTTGCGATATATTGCAGAAGTATCAGTAGGATTTCATACGTTAGGACTTATACGTTTATCCTAAAAATGCGGAGGTCTCAGTGCACTTGCCTTAGTTATGCTGGAATCAAGCAGATGAACTGAGGCAAGCAGTATTGACGAGGAGAACACGATGACACATACTTCACCAACGAATCAACCACAAGAAAACGCGCTTGATGCTATAAATAAACGTACGGGGCGTAATATGGTGCAGGCTGTGGCAACAGGTGCTCTGCTCGTTGCCATGGTTGTGGGAAGTTTGGTTTTTGAAAAACAGATTTTCTTAGCTCTGGTTATTGTTTTCGTTGCTATTGCTCTGTGGGAGTTGCGTGTTGACTTTGCAGTCATTGACATACGCATTCCTATTGTGGCATTGTGGATTATGAGCACAGCCACTATGCTTGCCACATTCTATCTTCCCGGGGTTTCTCATACCGTTGTGGCTGCAATCGGTTGTTTACTTACAGCTGCTGTTGTGGCTCTTATCTCAACGATTGTGCGTAGCAATCATCAGGGAGTAGACAAAGCGGTGGCTAAAAAACGAGTGCACCCTCATTCGCAAGTATCTGCGCGTGAACCGAAAACTATGACGCATGTAGGAGCGTCTTTGCTTGCCGTTTTCTATGTTACGGTTCTTGCCAGCTTTATTGTTTTGCCGCTGACAAGAGACCATCCTGTAGCTTTTGAATTTATGATTATTTTCTTGCCTTCACTGGGCGATATTGGTGGGCTTATTTTCGGCGCAGCTTTTGGCACGCATAAGTTATCTCCTCGAATTTCGCCTAAGAAGAGCGTAGAAGGCTTGCTTGGTTCTATTCTGTTTGCCGTCGTTGGATCCTTAGCTATAGGTTTCTTTACCTATTCCAGATCTGATTTTGTGATGCATCTTCCTGCATTGGTTATTTTGGGTGTGTGCGTTGCAATTGTAGGTCTTTTTGGTGATTTATGTGCTTCCATGCTCAAGCGAGATATGGGACTGAAAGATATGGGACATATCTTGGCTGGACACGGTGGCGTTTTAGATCGTGCAGACTCGATTTTGATGTGCGCACCAGTTATTTGTATGCTAGTAATGGCTTTTGGCTTGTAGGACGTGTGAAGGATAGTATGGCAATTCAGCGCGAACACGATTTAGGAAGTGGTATTACTGAGGGCGGCACTCAGGGTGCTTTTCGTGATGTTTTAGCAAAAAATCATTCCCGACGTGGTAAGGCTCCCTTACATTTAGTGGATATGACTGATGAACAGCGCAAAGAGGTAGCGGCTCAATTAGGCATGCCCGCTTTTCGCGTGAAACAGTTGGCCCAGCATTATTTTGCGCATGGAGATACAGACGTTCATAATTATTCTGATTTCCCTGCTCGCTTTGCTGACGTTGCGAAAGAAGCATTTTTCCCTACACTGATTGAACCGGTGGCTGAACAAGAAGCCGATAATGGCGAGACGATTAAAACTTTGTGGCGTCTTTTCGACGATTCGCGCATTGAATCGGTGTTGATGAAGTATCCGACGCGCACTACGCTGTGTATTTCCAGCCAAGTGGGGTGTGGTATGGATTGTCCATTTTGCGCGACGGGGCGATTGGGGCTGACGCGCAATATGTCCGCTGGAGAAATCGTGGAGCAAGTGCGCATTGCTGCATACCAATGTGCGCACGGCCGGTTGCCAGGCGGTTCAACACGTTTAAGCAATATTGTTTTTATGGGCATGGGCGAAGCTTTAGGTAACTATAAGGCAATGATGACGGCTATTCGTCAAATTAGTGCTTTACCTCCTGAAGGTTTAGGTATTTCTGCACGTAATATAACGCTGTCTACCGTGGGCGTTGTTCCGGGTATACGTAAGCTTATTAATGAGCATATTCCTGTACGCTTAGCTGTTTCTTTACACGCGCCAAGCGATGAATTACGCAACGAACTCGTACCTATGAATAAGCGTTTTAATACTACCCAGGTTTTGGATGCAGCGCATGATTACTATCTGAGCTCAAAACGTCGCGTCAGTATTGAGTATGCGTTAATGCGCGGTATTAACGATCAAGCTGAACATGCCAAGCTATTAGCTAAGCGTTTGAATCATTATGGTGACGATTGGGTGCATGTTAATCCTATCCCTCTTAATCCTATTGAAGGATCCAAGTGGACAGCTTCTAAGCCAGAAGATGAGCAACGCTTCATAGAAATTCTTCGCAGCGCGGGTATTTCTGCTACTTTACGCGATACTCGAGGAAGCGATATTGATGGAGCCTGCGGTCAGTTAGCAGCTAAAGAATTAGCGAATAATTTAGTAAGCCGTTCTTAAACGTGCTTGAATAGCTCAAGGAGAAGTATGTCTATTGCAGTGCGCGTTATTCCGTGCTTAGACGTGGATGCAGGTCGCGTGGTTAAGGGCGTGAATTTTCAGAACCTGCGCGATGCCGGAGACCCTGTTGAATTAGCACGTGAATATTATCGACAGGGTGCTGATGAACTGACCTTTCTCGACGTTACTGCGTCAAGTAAAGGACGCGAAACAACGTACGATATGGTACGCCGTACAGCTGAAGAACTGTTTATACCGTTGACTGTTGGCGGTGGTGTGCGCACAGTAGAAGATGTAGATAAGCTTTTGCGTTGCGGAGCCGATAAAGTAGGAGTGAATACTGCTGCTATTAATGATCCTGATTTAATTAGTCAGGTAGCAGATCGTTTTGGCGCTCAGGTTTTAGTTCTGTCTATTGATGCTCGTCGTGAAAATAACCCTGACGGCTCTAGGCACACACAATCTGGGTATGAAGTAACCACAATGGGAGGAAAACATCGAACAGGTATTGATGCCGTAGAGTGGGCACAAAAAGCGGCTGAATTAGGAGCCGGCGAAATTCTGCTCAATTCTATGGACGCAGATGGCACTCAAGATGGCTTCGATATTGAAATGATTCGCGATGTTCGGTCTGTGGTGTCGGTACCGATCATTGCCAGCGGTGGCGCAGGACGAGTAGAAGATTTCCCTCCAGCTATTGAAGCAGGAGCAGATGCTGTGCTCGCGGCATCTGTTTTCCACTTCGGACAGTTAACTATTGCACAAGTAAAAGAGGAATTGCGCAATAACGGACATGAGGTACGGTTATGACGTTAAGTGTAGAAGAAATCGCACAGCGCCTCAAACACGATGACAAAGGCTTAGTTGCTGCAGTTATTCAGCAGTATGATTCTGGTCGTGTGCTGATGGTGGGGTATATGAATGACGAGGCATTACATCGTACCTTGACGCAAGGCAGAGTTACGTTCTGGTCTCGCTCACGGCAGGAATACTGGCGTAAGGGCGATACCTCTGGTCATGCGCAGTACGTGAAAAAGGTCGAGATTGACTGTGATGGTGATGCTCTTCTCATTCAAGTAGACCAAGTAGGAGCTGCTTGTCACACAGGAGAATACTCGTGTTTCGACACTGGTGGCCAGTTAGAAGCTTATGTAGGTACAGCTGAGTAGTCTCGACATTAGAAGAACACAGTATTGTGAGGACACTTTCATGAACTTAGCATTCATTCCTTCACCATCAATATCCAGTTTTAATATTGGTCCGGTGACCATTCGCTTCTATGCTTTGGCTATTCTCATTGGTCTATGCGTAGCAGTGTGGCTGACCACTGTGCGTTGGAAAAAGTTGGGAGGATCTTTCGACCAGGTTATTGACGTTACCCTCATAACTGTTCCATCGGGAATTATTGGCGCACGTTTATATCATGTTTTTACTACCCCTGAACTGTATTTTGGTAAAAATGGCAATCTAGGCGATATTCTGCGCATTTGGAATGGCGGTCTAGGCATTTGGGGAGCAGTTGTGCTCGGATCTCTTGCTGTATGGGCATGGTGCCGTTACAAGAAATACTCTATGGCATTATTAATGGATGCAGTCGCCCCAGGTCTGCTGATTGCCCAGGGTATAGGACGTTTAGGAAACTGGTTCAATCAAGAACTATACGGTGCACCAACCACGCTACCATGGGGGTTGAAGCTCAATTCCCACGCATCGGCTATAGGTTCAACTCAAGCTTGCTATGATGGCACGTCTTGCCCGAGCCTGTACGACAATCTTTACCATCCAACCTTCTTGTATGAGATGTTATGGAATTTCTTAGGTGCCGGCTTGCTCTTATGGCTTGGATCTAAGATTACTGCACGCTTTAAAGCTGGCACTCAGTTTGCTCTGTACGTTATGTGGTACACAGCAGGACGCACGTGGATTGAAATGCTTCGCATTGATCGCTCCCATGAATTCCTCGGATTACGACTGAACGTGTGGGTTGCTTTATTGACTTTCATTACTGGCGTTATCGCATTTGTTGTGATTCAAAAGCGTAATCCTCAAACGAGCAATCTTCAGACTCGCCTAGCTCACGTTACTGAGTTAGAAAATAAAGTAGCTTCTGGAGATTTAACGAGCCGCCAGTTGCGCGCTCAGCTTGACGAGGAATCTCTGGAAGAAAAGCGTGAACTCAAGCAAAAGCAAGCTGAAGATCTCGATCAGAAAAAGATTCATGCTGAAGCCGAGAAATCTTTGTATGAACAAGCTAAGGCTTTGGTTGCTAGCAATCATAAAAATGCAAAACATAGCAGCGAATCCCAAGAATCCGAAGAATCTTCAGAATCTGAGAAAACGCAAAACTAAAAGACATCTCCGTCTGTCTTTCACCATAAAATGAGGAACTATGACTATTCAAATTGCACCAAGTATTTTATCTGCTGATTTCGTCAACCTCGAGAGCGAACTTAACGCAATCGCTACCGCTGATTTAGTTCACGTCGATGTTATGGATCACCATTTTGTTCCTAACTTGACTTTGGGTGAGCCAATCGTTAAGCGTATTTGTGAAGTAAGCCCTATTCCTGTAGATGCTCATTTGATGATTGAAGATCCTGATCGTTGGGCACCAGAATTTGCTAAGGCTGGCGCAGATTCTGTAACCTTCCATATGGGTGCCGCTCATGCTCCTGTACGTTTGGCTCGACAGCTTCATGATATGGGAGCTAAGGCATGCTTCGCAGTTCGTCCAGCAGAACCGGTAGAGCCAATTTTCGATATTCTCGAAGAATTCGACATGATTTTGATTATGACGGTGGAACCTGGTTTCGGCGGTCAGAAATTCTTAGACAATCAGATGAATAAGGTTCGCCGTTTACGAGACGAAATTACACGCCGCGGTTTAAGCACCAAGATTCAGGTAGATGGTGGTGTAAGCCCATCTACAGCAGCTATCGTAGCAGAAGCAGGTGCAGACGTACTGGTTGCAGGTTCGGCAGTCTACGGTGCAGATAATCCGGCTGAAGCTATTGCAGCGATCCGTCAAAAAGCAGAGGAAGCATTCCGCGCATGAAAACATTTGAAGAACTCTTTACTGAATTAAGCGCAAAAGCGGCTGAAGGCACTGAAGGCTCTTTAACCGTGGACGAGCTGAATAAAGGCACTCATTTTATTGGCAAGAAAATCTTGGAAGAAGCAGGCGAGACCTGGACAGCAGCCGAATATGAAGGTGCTGCACGCACTGCTGAAGAAATGAGTCAGCTCATTTATCACGTGCAAGTCATGATGATTAAAAAAGGTATTTCTTTAGAGGATCTCTACAAGTACCTCTAAATTGTGAACAAAAGATAGGGAAGACGCATGTTAAAAATTGCTGTGCCGAATAAGGGTATGCTGTCTGAACCAGCGTGGGATTTGCTTAAAGAAGCAGGCTACCGTCTGCGTACCAATGCACGCCAACTGGTAGTAGAAGACCCTAATAACGGTATTCAACTTTTTTACTTGCGTCCTCTCGACATCGCAGTTTATGTTGGAAGCGGCATTATTGATTTAGGTATTACTGGTCGCGATATGCTGCTGAATTCCGAAACAGATGCGATTGAGCAGATGCCTTTGGGCTTTGGAGACTCAACTTTCCGTTTTGCAGCTCCAAATGAGAGCAATATTATGACTGTCGAGGATTTGGATGGTAAACGCATTGCCACCTCCTTCGACAAAGTTGTTGCCGATTATATGGAAAACCTCGGCTTGAAGGCACGTATTGTCCATCTTGATGGGGCAGTAGAATCCTCAGTTCAGCTTGGTGTGGCAGATGCAATTGCCGATGTTGTGTCTACGGGAACTACTTTACGCAATGCAGGTTTGCGTATTTTTGGTGATCCAATAGTGACGTCGGAAGCCATTGTGGTGCGCTCTCCACGCATTGCTGAAAATAATCCTGAACTTGTTGTTTTCCAGCGCCGCCTCAAGGGCGTTTTAACTGCACATAATTACGTGCTCATGGATTACGATATTCCTGTATCGAAAGTGGGGACAGCAGTAGCGATTACGCCTGGATTTGAATCGCCTACAGTGTCTCCTCTGCATGATTCACAGTGGGTAGCTGTGCGCGCTATGGTTCCACGTTCCGAAGTGAATATACTGATGGATCAGCTCTATGAAGTAGGTGCTCGCGCTATTATTATTACAGGAATTCAAGCTTCACGCATGTAGAGGATCGGATTGGCTGCAGAGAAAACACACGATACGGATACAATGGCAGATGAGACTTTACTATTAAAGCCAAGTAATAGGATTATTACATGGCCAAATTTTGTGAGCCTCATTCGTCTTTTGACTATTCCGTTGATTGCGATTCAGATTACTCAAGGTCATCTTTTTATCGGCTTAATCGTTTTGGCTATATCCGCTTTAACCGATGGCATAGACGGATTTTTAGCACGACGATTAAATCAGATTACGAAGCTCGGTCAGATTCTTGACCCGATTGCCGACCGTCTTCTTATTGTCAGCTCTATCTTAGCTTTGGGATTTGCAGGTTTCCTGCCATGGTGGTTCATTATTGTGGTGGGATTACGCGATTTTATTTTGGGTGTGCAGATTATTGTTCTGGCACAGTATGATTACGGTCCGCTTCCTGTGCATTTTGTGGGAAAAACAGCCACAGCAATGATTATGACGGATATTCCTGTTCTAATGATCTCAGGTATGGGGCAATCTTGGATTTTTAACGCATTAGAGAATTTTGGAGTAGCTCTTGCGATCTGGGGAGTAGCACTTTACTGGGTTGCTGGTGTTATTTATATTAAGCAGGGGATGAGGCTTATTCGCCAGGCTCACGAGGAGAAACGTGATGGAGAATAAGCCTTCACCCGTTCCTAGTGTTATTCCGCCGCAGTTAAGCGAAGAAGCGCAGCAGCGTTCACGTGTTACTTTTTCCAGTGATGCCGGAAAACTCAGTAAAAGACGCATCGAAACGCGCTCATCACGAAACTCACAGTCAGCGCGTTCGCAGTCGCGCAGAACTCCCAAGTCCTCTCAATTATTAGAGGACTTAATGCGCCATCCGCTCGATCCTCTTTTTGAGGACGCTACTTTAACAGCGCATACAATATCGCGTACACAGCGCATTATTACGCATATTATTTCTTTTATTCTGTGCGTGGTTGTAGGTTTTGGCAGCTCTCAAGCAGTACGGATCTTACAGGGTCAATCTCGAGAAAAAGTGCGTGCACAATTAGCAGCGCAACTTGTTGCTACTACAAAAAATGCACAGGACCTCGAAAATACTGTTAAAAAACAGCAAAAAGAACTGCTCAATCTTACGCGACAAACGAAAAACGAAGCCAATACTATCAGTAAAATACGTGATTCCTATATTCTTACCGCACAGTCAGCAGTGCGAGGTTCAGGTATAACGATGACGCTGACTAATCCGAGCACGGATGATTCAGCGACCAAAGGACGTGTTACAGATGGTCAGTCAAACGCATTAGTAAGCGATGCGCAATTGCAATATATTTTATCTTTGCTCTGGCAAGCAGGTGCTGAAGCTATCAGTATTAATGATGTGCGTATAGGACCTCAAACTGCTGTACGTTCAGCTGGAGGCACTATACTGGTGGGTATTACGGCAGTGCAAAGCCCTTACGTAATTCGCGCTATTGGTAATGCACAGATTATGCAGAATGCTGTGGATTCCTCACGTATAGCTTCTGTACTGTTCACCCCGATTGGAGTTTCTATGACAGTTACTCACAGCAAAGTTCTCGGCCTTCCTGCGGCAAATGCTGTGAGTATTGAACGAGCACGAAAGGAGTAACTATGGCAGCGGTATTGGGTATTATTGTTGGCGTTGTTGCTGGCATTTTTGTTCGAACAGATGTTCCTGTATGGCTTCAACCATATTTGCCAATTATGGTCGTAGCTGCTTTAGACGCATTACTTGGAGCTGCACGCTCTTTCTTTGAACGTAATTTTTCTGACCGAGTTTTTGTTATTTCCTTTATTTCTAACGTTGGTACTGCAGTGCTGTTGGTTTATATTGGAACGTTGCTAGGAGTAAGCTCGCAGTTAACTACTGCAGTTATTGTGGTTCTTGGTATTCGTATCTTCTCGAACGTGTCGGCTATTCGACGCTTTATCTTTAGATCCTAGGCAGGGTAGATATGGTAGGAGATACTCAGCACGACTCAAAGCCTGAAGCAGACGAAATTCAGACAGGCGTTTTTCCCGCAGTTGAAAAACGTTCACCTCGAGGAAGCAATACCCGTGTAATTTCCTCATGGAGCGAGTTTGCTCATGCTATCCGTACGAATCGTCATGCGCGAGGGGCTATTAGTTCCCTTATTTTGCTGTGTTTGGGGGCATCGGTAGGTTTTGCATTTATGGTTCAGCAACGCATTACCGATACGTCGTATACATCACTGAGCGAGTCAGAACTTGTTACTCTTTTAAGTGAAACAGATAATCAAATCTCGAGACTTGAAAGTCAACGTTCTCAGCTCAGTCAGCAGTTGCAGTCCATTCAATCAGCAGCAGATAAACAAAAAGAAATTGAACGCGTTGTGCAGGAAAATAAAGATGCCAACGATATTTTGAGTGGACGTGTAGCAGCTCGAGGTGAAGGTATCACTATTACAGTAACGCAGGGAACTAAGAAAAAAATTTCTGCCGCAGCTTTATATACGTTGATTGAAGAACTACGCAATGCCGGAGCAGAGGTTATTCAAATTGGCAATGTTCGTGTGGTCACCTCCACATATATTGTTGATACCGAATCAGGATTAATGAGTGACGGCCAATATCTGAGTGCGCCGTACACGATTAAAGCAATAGGAGACCCTTCGAACCTCCAAAATGCTGTGGATATTAATGGTGGAATAGGTTCGTCACTGCGCGTGAATTACGGAGCGAGAGTTGTGGTCAAGCAAGCTAACGAGGTAAATATTACTGCGCTGGCTAACAGTTTTGAATATAAGTACGCCCAAACAGTAGAATAAGAGTTATGGTTATTTCAATTCCGACAGCCGGAGAGACAACAAGTATTGGTTTACCAGCTATAACAGTTCCTGTTACAGCTACAGGGGAGCGCCCATTAACGCAGGAAGATATGAACACGATTGCTCAGCTTTCTGATACATCCGCTCTACTGATTGCAACACGCGGAGCCGATGGAGCACGTTATCTTTTGGATGCAGACGTTATTACTGCAGGACGTGATGCGGCCAGCGATATTGTGCTCGACGATAACACTGTATCGCGTGAGCATACGATTTTTAAGCGCTCAGGAAGTGTTTTTACTGTTGAAGATGCAGGAAGCTTAAACGGTACTTATGTGAACCGTGAACGCGTTGATTCTGCACGCCTGAACAGCGGAGATGAGATTATTATCGGGCGTTTCCGCTTTGCTTTCTTCACAAAGTCTCCAGCTGTTGTGCAGTAAGTCAACACAATCAACACATTTCTCGCTCTACAATATGTACTAGAAAAAATGTGAAAGTTGGGGTTATGGAAGAAACAGAACGTCCACAGTTAAGTTTGCATGTGCGGTTATCTGAACGTCAGGATTTGAGTAATCATAATGCCATTCAGGGTACACTTTTTACTCTTGATGATAATCGTGAAGAGGTGGGGTACAGGGGAGTAGTAGCCTCTAAAGTTGCCGGTATCACCTATCGCCAGCTCGATTATTGGGCACGTAAACATATTGTGGAACCAAGCATTACCCCATCGACAGGCTCTGGTTCACGTAGGCTATATTCTTTTAAAGATATTATTATTTTAGCTGTAGCGAAGAAATTGCTCGATACGGGTGTGAACCTCAATAATGTGACCACAGCTTTGAGCTATTTGAATACCAGCAGCATGGATAAGCTTGAAACAGCCATTATTGTGTCTGATGGTATGCATATTTTTGAATGCACAAGCGAAGCTGAAATGCTTGAATTATTGCGTGCGGGTCATGCTGTATTTGGCATTTCCGTGGGTGTTTTGTATACCGAAATTACTGAAGCGTTACGCAATGAAGAATCGTCTCAGCCAGAGAATGCTGCGCCACGGGTACGCAATAATTCAGTACAAACTATTGATGAGTTAGCGCAGCGTCGTATGTGTCGCAAGTTGGAATTACAGCAGCGTGCATTACATCAAGCACAAGTTATTTAAGTAATTTTTATAAACAAGACCGCTGAAACTCTTGAGAGGAGGATTAGCGGTCTTGTATATCTAAACGTATTCAGTAATCACGTCATATCAAATCTGACATAACGTACATTATCGGGATAATCTTAATTATTATTGAAAGCTTTTTCTACAGCCTCAACAAGACCATCTACTGTTGGAGCAACAACATCACAGTTATGTTCTTCGAACTCACCTTCAGCCGCATAACCCCATCCAGCGCCGATAGCTGGAATACCGTTTTCGTGAGCGCCATCAATATCTGTCCAACGATCTCCAACCATAACTGCATGGTCGCCGTCATCTTCGCTGTAATGGATTTTCTCGAATACGTAGCGGATAATTTCATTCTTGTGTAAACGGCTGGTATCTGAGCCGCCTGTAGCTCCAAATATTCCTGTTACGAGATATTCCAAACCAATATGTTCACACAGCAAAATTGCTTCACGCTGAGGTTTTGCTGTACATACCACGAGCATATAGCCCATCTCGCGCAATTTTTGGAGCTGACCTAAGTATCCGAAATACATGCGGCTCAAATACAGTCCAGGAATAAGCTGTCCAGGGCTTTGAGGGTCGTCGAAATATGGCTTGGTATAAGACTCACGGAAGAAATCAACAGCTTCCTGAGCATTGTCTTCAAAGCCGTGTGTGCTAAAGGAATCAAGCAATGGCGGGCCAATAAAAGTATTTAACTCGTCATCTGTAGGTAGCGGCTTATTGAAATGCTCGAAAGTCAAGCGCACAGATGCCAAAATACCTGGATGGGATTCAACTGTTGTGCCGTCAAGGTCAAGTAAAACAATGCGTCGATTACTCATAATCTGGGAACCATCCTTCACGCTTCATTTGTAAACGCTTTTCAAGTAAAGTCTTGAGCTCTTCTGGTGTACGCCTTTCTAGTAACATATCCCAGTGAGTTCGTGTTGGCTTGGTAATTTCATTTGGCTCTTCGTCTTCTGCATTTTCCAGCTTTGCGGTTTGACCGCAACGGCATTCCCACTCTAATGGTGGTTCTGCTTCAGAAGATAAAGGCAAAATTGTTTTATGTCCGTGTGGACATACATAACTCACATCGGTGCGGTCTGCGAACTCGACGTTATCGTCAGATTCGAGAGATTTTGCACCAATGCTCATACCACGAAGGCTGCGCTCTGCCATACATTTTCTCCTTAGTTATTCCCTATCTACCGTACAAAACACAGCAGACTGAAGTATTATTCCCGTAGCTGTTAAATCGGATTTAATGCTACGATACCGTGATTAATCACATCATAAGCTTCATTAGCTACTCGCGAGAGATCATCGTTGCCGAGAATGGTGCCGATATGAGCTAACTGTGTGAGTACATCACATGTACGATTACAGCTACGCACGAAATCTCCTGCTGTTAAATCTGGTGCGTTGCGTAAGACATCAGTAAGAGGCTTCTCACTAACCCAATCAAACATGACTTCTACAAGACCAAAATCAATATCTGCGTTCGTATCCAAATCAAAGGATTCACACATGAACTGCAATTCCTTATCTATGACTTTAATGCGGTTAACTGTAGTAGCTAGCACTCCCCTCGCTCCACCTGGATAATGTGAAGGTTCACGAGTTGATCCATATCGAGATTCATAGACAAAAGCTGCCATCAGTGCAGCACATTCTTGGGCATCGAGATTGTTAAAAATTCCCTCGTCAATGCACTGAGCGAGTAATAAATCATTTTCGCTATACACGTGACGCAGTAAATCTCCGCGTTGTGTGAGTTCTAGCTCTCCCCTAGAACCTTCGCGAAGATAATCCAAGTGAGTTAGTACTGAACAAATACGGTCAAAATGACGAGATACGGATTGCGTACGAGAAGCTACTCGGTTTTCTAAATGCTCCAATTCTCGTGTTTGACGAGCCCAGCGATGACCCCAACGCACATGATCAGAAAAATCAGGACAATTTTTGCACGAATGGGTTTTTTCCTTATTTTTCAGAACAGCAAGTTTCTTATCTAACTGGGCAAAAGCCTTTTTGCGCTGCGATTCAGAGCGGAAAACCGTAGATTTAAGAATACGACGGTCATGCTTTTCGATATCGGAAATCTTCATACGAATACGCATAAAGTCTTCGAAATCGCCCATATCGCAGTGCATTGCTTCACTATACGAGCCTACGATGCTGCGTGTTTCTTCTAAGGTGGCGACCAAACTGTCTGCAGAAGCATTTGCTTCCCATTGAGCGAAAGAATGATCTAAAGTAGCTCGTGACTGTTCTAAAGTATGCGTATGCAAAAGGTTTACAGCCATGTTAAAAGTAGGCGTAAAACTTGAGTGTAAAGGATATACACGCTTCGAAGCTAAATTAGCTGCAGCTGCCGGCACAAAATCTTGGTGATCTACGACTACAGCATGCCCAATAGTATCAATACCACGACGACCTGCACGTCCAGTGAGCTGCGTGAACTCGCCAGGAGTCAGATTCACATGTCCTACCCCATTAAATTTCACGAGTTTTTCTACAATAACGCTACGTGCTGGCATATTAATACCTAAAGCCAAAGTTTCTGTAGCGAAAACAACTTTAATAAGACCTTGCTCAAAAAGAGCTTCAACGATATGACGGAAAAGTGTAATCATGCCCGCGTGATGTGCCGCAAATCCCAACTCTAGAGCTGCTAAGAAGTGATGGAAATGCAGAGCTTTCTTCTCATCAGCGCTCAGTTGACCATCAATCATCTCGTTAACAATCGAGCGGATACGATGAACTTCTTGCGGCGTTGTCAGCTCTAAACCTGCTTGCAAGCACTGCTGAACAGCTTTATCACAGCCTGTTCGAGAGAAAATAAAATAAATTCCCGGTAGCATACCAAGAAAGTCAAGTTCGTCTACAACCGCCCACCTTTTCGGCGTGTAATGGCGTATAGGTGCCGGAAGAGCGCGCGAACGTTTTCTGCCATGATTGTCCAGTCCGAAAGATTTACGGTTTCGACTTGCTGCTTCACGACGTGCTTGATCATCTAAATTCGCTAAAGCTTGAACAAGCGAACGGTTAATTTTAGTGGATTGAGGGCTTTGATACAGGTCAAAAACCTGCGGTTCTTTACGTGCAGAGTCTTGAAGCAGAACATGCTGTAACAGCGGAACAGGTCGTGTTTCTGACATAATCAGCGCAGTATCTCCTCGCACAGAGCGAATCCACGCAGTAAAATCCTCAATATTCGACACTGTTGCAGATAAGCCAATAATTTTAACAGTATCTGGTAAATGAATAATAACTTCTTCCCATACTTGGCCGCGCATACGGTCAGCAAGGTAATGAATTTCATCAAGAACCACGTATCCTAAAGCGTTGAGTGTGCTTGATTTTTCATAGAGCATATTGCGCAACACTTCAGTAGTCATAACGACAATATCTGCTTCGGAATTAATAGAGACATCGCCGGTGAGCAGCCCTACCCTATCTTCACCATATGCGGCAGCCAGCTCATGGAACTTCTGATTACTTAAAGCTTTAATTGGCGTCGTATAGAATGCCTTCACATTACGTTGCTGCGCCAAGAAAATAGCGAAGTCTGCTACAACAGTTTTGCCCGCTCCTGTAGGCGCTGCTACTAAAACATTCTGATTATTTTCGAGTGCTTGGCATGCATCACGTTGAAAATCATCGATATCGAAACTTAAAGACTGAGAAAAAAGCCCTGTTAGGCTTTTACGCTGTTTTTGGGATGCCTGGAAAGCAGCATAACGCTGTGCAGGACTTAGTTGTTCTTCGGACATAGACCCTTAATCTGTATTAGTCTAGATTAGTATTAAGTCGAGCACGTTCATCGCTAATCTGCGCTGCTTGCTCCAACTGCTCGCTCATCTGTTCGAGATCTTTCTGAGAGTAGCTCGTCCAGCGGTTAAAAGCTTTTTCATGACGTAATGAACGTGCTATATGCTTCTTCTCTACTGCTTCGCGCGTCCTGGCATACCTATCCGCCGCATCAGTCAGCGGCCTAGTGAAGAATGGCACAGAGTTGTCCAGAGCAGCATCGCGCTCCTGTGGACTCATGCGCCCCATAATCTGCCCCACTTCGTCGGCAGTGCTACCAACTTTCGCAAGTGCATCCAACCCGTGGCGTACAACGTAATACACTCCATACGCAAAGTTAGCGAAAAGGAAAATCCACAGTAGAATCCATACCCAGAACGGAACCATATTAATTCTCCTTATTCTTCACTAAAGCGCAAATAATTCTCAACCAGACAGACAGTATAAGTAGCAACTGGAAAGCCACTACCGCAAGTCAGCCATTGAACAGACGCTACAACTCACTAAGCAACCCAATCAACACAAATCCTACCAACTCACTCAGCTTGCGTATTCATGCTAAGCTCATGCTCCGCACGAGCAATGCACATGGACTGCAAGGTTGCAGGACCCACCGCAGTAATGTGGCGTGCGTGGGCAATGCAGAAAGCAACAAACCATGAGTCGGAGGAAACAGTCAGGTGCACTTTCTGTCCTTCACCGAAATCCTCAACCTTAGCGTCTGGAAGATTCAAAATAAATGGCAAATTCTTCTGCGCGGTCACAAAGACTGCTGGAGTACCATTTTCGAAACTCCACTCCCTCAGTTCTGCTAATGGAACATCAGGAATATCAATGTCATGGCTTGGCTCCACGCTTTCCACGCGACCAATACGGGCTAAACGTAATGTTTGCCATTGAGCGGAAGCTTCGTTACGAATTGGTGTGTGGCGTGGTGAATCAGCATCATATGAACGAGTGCTTGGTTCTTTACGATCCTCGTCGCTTACGCCAGTCCATACAGCTGCGTAATACACGCCCTCATCAACGTAAATCTGTGCAGGTGCAACAAGCTTATGGCGTGTGCGTCCGGCTCCATCAGTGTAATCCATATCGAGCAGTTTTCCACGCTCAATTGCATCATGTACTACCTGATAGCTAGCTGGTTCAAGTTCATAGTCGGTCAAACTCAACCAAGCAGTAGAGTTCTGTGCAGCGTTATCGTTTTCTTCTTGCAAACGCTCAAACAAAACCTCAGCACTCTTACGGTAGCTTTCCGACATCAGCGGTGAATGAGCTAAATAGCTAACCGATGCTGTCAGCAAGCTCATATACTGAGCAGAAACGCCTGCCAAACGTTCTAATCCTAAGGAATTAGTAGCGGCAACAATACCTTCTGACTCCAGCAAAGACCAGTCAATATCAAAGAACTGACTTCCTGCTAACTCACCATCATCCGAAACGGTAGTTAAAGTGCCAATATCTTTGCGGATAATCTGAACGTTCTTCTTCTCCTCTTCTGGAGTATGCGGAACAGCAATAAAACGTTCGGCCAACTCGCTGAGCAAATATTCTTCGCCTAAATGAGCAGATAAGAACAACATAAGACGCAAACGGCGGTCTACTTCCGAACCTGTTTGGAAGGAAGACCCCTTACGTTCCGACTTAGAATCGCCATCCTCATCCTCGTTCTGTTCTTCAAGCTTCTTGCGCAACTCGCTGACAGCAATCAAGTTCTCAGACTCAGCAGGAACGGTTACCTCTTCAAACGCTACTGCCGCATTCAAACGACGAACGAAAGCATCAACTGCTTCCTGAGGGCTGACGATAGTTGCACCAGGATGTTCTAAGACGTACGAAGCCAAATCATCAGAATCTGTATACGCAACGTTAATATTCTCTCCGTCCACCATAACGGTAGCTGTAAAACGGCGAGAATCTACAACGCGCATGAGATTTTCAGGAATAGTTTGTGTGCCTAAACCAGGAGCTATCGAGTCTAAACCTAAACCAGGGGTCGGAGCTTGCGCAACATGAGGCTGAGTACGCGAAGCCTTGTGATTACGCTTATCTTCAGCCTTTTTTTCGTCCGACTTTGCAGACATAGCCAAAGAACGTGCCAAATAATTTGCTGCAGCTAAAATAGGTAGCTCTTCAGCTTCAAAGTGCATGCGAGTTCGAGGTTCGTCACCCAACTGCAGACGGTAGGATGCAAAATCCTGTCCCTCTGACTTGGAGGAATATTCAGGTTGACGAGATTCGATAGCAATGCCCATTGCGGTCAGCTTTGCGCGGTCACGTTGGAATTGCTTGGCAAAAGCTGCCTTCGCTGCTTGATCAGCTAATTCACCGTACGAATCAGCATACGCTTTCACACGTTGCGCTATTTGACGGGAAGTTAGCCATTGCGGGAATGCAGAAGATAAAACTGCTAATACGTCAAGTTCGTGCTTGCCCCACTTATCAGAAAATCGTCGCCTACCGTGAGAAGATCCTTCAGCCATCAGCCCTCGCGTTAATTTAAGTTGTTTATAACTCCGTCTATTATAGAGTACTTTTCTTGAAAATGCACCTTTACTGGACATTTTGGCGAATTGCGAAAAATTCGCGCTTAGTTCAGCTGATTTTTTAGGTATTTTCGTTCAGTAATAAAACAGCGATACTGCTGAAAATACTTGATTATAGCGGTTTTCCTGCGTGTGCGTATGGAGTATGCCGCGCGTATATACCGAAACTATTTTTATCTTTAGGTATCGCAACTTGAGATGTGTATGATGACTGACTTCTTATGAATGTTAACGCTATATTGCAAGCATGAAAGTTGTAGACGTTGAGTTGTGATATCGATTGTCCGTTCGGATTCGAGCGGGAAAAGACAACAGACGCAGGCTGATTTGTTCGCACAGTAATCTTGTTAGATTTTGTACACTAGGTCTTGGTAAGGCGTTGAATTTTGTTACACGCGTAATCCGAGAAATCCTTATACCAAAGTGCTCGTCAAACGCTGAAAGGTAGTTCCGCCACGAATTATATAGAGCGGTATATTCTGATTCGTGTGTTTTATCTTTCATAACTATCCATAGCACTACTCGTTAAAGCAGTTTCACCACTCAAATCAGTGCTGGTAAAAGCTTTACCAGCACTGCTGCGCTCAGCTATGAACGATACAGCAGAAACGCACGCCCGCACACTAATCCGCACACTAATCCGCCAATCACAGTCTGCAAAACATGCACGGAAACCAGCAACAAAAGAAGTCTGAGTGAACTGCCTCCTGTCGCTTGAACTTTATTTATCAGTTCAAAAAGGGAGACGGCTCACTCATTCACACCTACTTACGCTTTTTCTTTTCACGCACATTCACAGAAATCTGTATTGGTGTTCCTTCGAAACCAAATTCGTCACGTAAGGAATGCTCAATAAAGCGACGATAGCTGTGATCTAAGAAGCCAGTAGTGAAAATCACGAAGCGTGGCGGACGGTTGGATGCCTGTGTAGCGAACAAAATACGTGGCTGCTTACCACCTCGCAAAGGATGCGGATGAGCTGCCTGAACCTGGCCAAGGAAAGAGTTCAAACGTCCAGTAGATACGCGCTTATCCCAGTTTTCGAGAGCTGTATCCATCGCCAATTTCAAACGGTTCGTATGCCAACCGGTTAAAGCAGACAAATTCACACGCTGAGCCCAGGTCACACGATTAAACTCAGTCTTCCATAAGCGTTCGATGCGTTGACGACCAAAATCATCCAACTTGTCCCACTTATTGAACACGAGCACAATAGCGCGTCCTGCATCTACTGCTTGGCTCATAACTTTCAGGTCTTGATCAGAAATTGGTTCAGATACATCAAAAAGAACCAGAGCCAGTTCGGAACGCTCAATAGCAGCTTGCGTACGCAAGCTGGAATAGTAATCTGCTCCCGATTGTTTGTGCAGACGGCGCTTAATGCCTGCAGTATCGATGAACAGCCAATCTTGTCCACCAACATTCACAACTTCATCGACAGGATCGCGCGTAGTTCCGGCAATATCAGAAACAACAGCGCGGTTTTCGCCAGACAGTTGGTTAAGTAAGGACGACTTACCTACATTTGGACGACCTACCAGAGCAATGCGTCGCAAATGGGATGGAGTTAGCAGACCAGAGGTTTTCTCTGCTTGAGCCAACTTAGCGAGAGCAACATCGAGCAAATCACCCACGCCGCGACCATGCATAGCCGAAATAGGATACGGCTCTCCAAGTCCAAGGTTCCAGAACTCAGCAGCCTGATATTCAGACATCTGCGTATCAAGCTTATTAGCGGCTACAGTAACTGGCTTACCAGAAGCGCGCAGCATAGACACAATACGTTCATCGCTAGCAGTTAAACCTACAGCACCATCAACAACAAGAACTACTGCATCTGCTAATTGCACAGCAATTTGGGCTTGAGATGCAATAGCAGAATCAATACCTTCTACATCTGCTTCCCAACCGCCTGTATCCACGAGTTGGAAGCGAGTTCCTGCCCATTCTGCTTCATAGGTAACGCGGTCACGTGTAACGCCAGGGGTGTCTTCTACAATGGCGGCTCGACGACCTAAAATACGGTTGACTAAAGTAGATTTACCCACATTTGGGCGACCTACAATAGCTAAAACGCCAACCGTGTCGTCTTCCTCATCGTCTTGAGAAGCGTCGATAAAAGCATCGTCAGACAGGTATGCTTCATCGCCTTCTTCAAGTTCGTACTCATTCATCTGGTCAACATAGTTGCTAAACAACTGCTCATCTATAGCAGCATCAACCATATCAACAAGAACTTGCACGGTTTGGTCAAAACTCATATCTGAGTTATCAACTAAAGTAACGCCTTCTGCAGCTTCTTGGAATGATGTTACTTGTGCATCCTTAGCATCACGAGCAGCAACATTATCAGAAGCGACATTATCGAAAGCGAGATCAGATGAATGCGTTGTGTTCTGTGCTTTCTGTGCATTTTGAGCATTACGGCGTGCCTGGCGAACATCTTCGCGTGCGGTCAGAAGCACACGCACATCAGCATCAGGAGCTACAACGGTTGTAATGTCTCGTCCTTCAACAACAATGCCTGCACCATTCGAGAAACCTTGAGGATTTTCTTCCCCCGCAATGTAGGCGCGTTGAGCAGCAATCAGTACGTGACGGATAGGGATAATCGAGGAAATTGCTGACACATGTGAAGCAACCTGTGTTGAGCGAATTTCGTCACTAATATCTTGACTATCACTGGTAACGCCGGGCACGTCGGGATCGAGTGAAATATCAAAATGATCTTCAGTAAAGAAGCGTGCTACTAATTCAGTTAAACGCTCCTCCTGCTCAGGGCTTGCAGAATCAAAATCAAGACTCTCCCCCTGGCTGAGGCACCACCATGCGGCAGCACGATACATGGCACCAGTATCTAAATAAGCGTATCCAAAATGCTTAGCCACAGCACGAGATGTGCTGGACTTTCCCACGCCTGATGGACCATCAATCGCTACAGTAATCATAGACCAACCGCCTTTGCGAGAGAATCTACTTCAGTTTTAGACAAAATACGGTATGAACCTGCTTTGATTTCGCCCAGTTTGATTGGTCCAATCTGTGTGCGCACCAAACGTACAACGGGGAAACCAATAGAACCGAAAATTCGGCGCACAATACGGTTGCGTCCAGAGTGCAGAACAACACGCAACATAGAATACTCACGTGTTTGATCGAGAACTGTGCACTGGTCGAACTTAATCCAACCGTCATCTAACTGAACGCCGGTACGTACTAAACGACGAGCAATATTTCCACCAATATGACCTTCTACCGTAACAATATAGGTTTTAGGAATTTCATATTTTGGATGCATAACATGCTGAGCAAGCTCACCGTCATCTGTCATAAGAATAAGACCTTCGGAATCATAATCCAAACGTCCCATATGGAAGACGCGCTCATAGCCATCGCCAATAATATCGCGTAAGGTCCAGCGACCTTTCTTATCTTCCATAGCAGAAAGCACTTTCTTAGGCTTGTTCAGAGCTAAGGTAATGTGCTTATTTGATAAACGAATGTGGGAACCGTCAACACGAATCTCTTGCTTTTTTGGATCTACGCGTGTACCTAACTCGGTAATGAGCTGACCGTCAACTTCAACGCGACCGTCAGTAATCATAATTTCGCATTTACGGCGAGAGCCAAAACCTGCTTGAGCTAATACTTTTTGAAGACGGATTCCGGATTCGGATTCTTCGTGTGCTTTTTTAGCACGGGAATATGGATGTGGCATCGTTCTCCCAACGTGGCCTAGAAGATTTTAATAACAAACATGTACATTATAGGTGGAGGGGTTGATAGGATAGCTACGTTCACTACAAGTGAGGTTTTTATGACAGATAATTTAGTGTATACAACTCAAACGGAGAAACCATCTCACCGCTTGAGCAATAATCTTTTAGTTCGTGTAGCAGCAGAATTCGTGGGAACTGCTGTTATTGCTTTTGCTATTTATGTAATCAGCTCTTGGGGAACTATGATTAATTCCAATTCGAGCCTGATTATGGTTGGCGTGGGTACTGGTTTAGCTTATGCTGCCGCAAGCTTAACCTTCGGTCGTGCAAGTGGCGGTCATTTTAATCCAGCTGTGAGTTTTGCTGGTATGTTGACTGGTGTTGTTACATGGCTGCAAGGTCTGCTCTATATCGTCGCTCAAGTTTTGGGTGCTTTAGCAGCTGCAGGTGTATGGCATCTGCTCACTCCTGTGTCTCAGAATGCACCTCGCAAGATGTGGATGAGCATTGTTGTTAATGGTTTCGGCACGAACTCTACGTCTGCTACTTTGCTCGGTTCCAGCTCAGGCTTGAGCTTTGGTATTACCGCAGCTGTTGTTATGGAACTTGTGTTTACGATTGTTGTGATTACTGCTTTCTACACCACTGTTCGCCCTAACGGTTCTGCACACAAGAATCATGCTTTTGCTCTTGCTGCTGCTTATGGCGTGAGTGCTATGGCTTTGTATTTGGTCGACGGTGTGGGATTAAATCCTGCTCGTTCTACAGGTATTGCTGTGGTAGGTTCTTTTGATGGTTTGACTACGAACCCATTACAGCAGTTATGGGTATTTTGGATTGTTCCTTTGGTTGCTGCTGCTGTGGTTGCTTTTGGTTTGATTATTCGTGATTCTGTTCAGGCTCAGCGCGCTGAAACTGAGGCTGCTGTTGCTGCTTTACGTTTAGAACAGGAAGCTGCTGCAGCTGCTGATGACGGTGATGATGAGGCAACAGATGAGGATGCAGAAGAATCCTTACCTGAGGTCATTGTTGAAACTGAAGAGCCAAACGCTGAGAAAGAATAACAATCTTTCTCTAATATAATTTTGCCCTATCGCTTTCAAGCGATAGGGCAAAATTATATTAGAGAGCCATAATGCTTATATACGTTCCTACTAATCCTATGGATAAACCGAAACTAATAAAAGCATCGAAAGCTACGGAACGTATTTTCCATGGGGCTTTGTCACGGGCAAGAACACGCCACAGTCCCATGAGAAATGCAAAAGCTGCAAACAAGTAGGTTGCCCAGTCAACATGATCGAACCATGTGAAGATCACTGCGAGCACAATAACACTCAGAGTTATAGTACTTGGCCATAACGGTTCAATATGATCCGGTGTGCGTTTCATGGGCAATCTCCTGTGTGCTTTTTAGTGGAAGAAGTGACGAGTGCCAGTAACGTACATGGTAATGCCGGCTTCTTGTGCAGCCTGGAATACTTCCTCATCACGAATAGAACCACCAGGATGAACGATTGCTTTAACGCCAGCATCGGTGAGAATCTTCATACCATCAGCAAATGGGAAGAATGCATCGGAAGCGGCAACAGCACCTTGAGTACGGTTTGCACCGTCAGCCAAAGTATTAGCACGGTCAACAGCCAAGTGAGAGGAATCTACACGGTTCACCTGACCCATACCAATACCTACAGTTGCACCGTCATGCGCAATCAAAATAGCGTTTGACTTTACCGAACGTACAGCACGCCATGCGAACTGCAAATCAGCAAGGGTTTGCTCATCTGCAGCTTCGCCTGCTACCAGTGTCCAGTTGGTTGGATTATCGCCTTCAGACTGGAAAATATCCATATCCTGTACGAGCAAACCGCCATCAATCTGGCGAATCTGTGGATGAGACACAGGAGATACAGGAACTTTCAAAATGCGAAGATTCTTCTTCGTTTGCAAGAGTTCCAAAGCTTCAGGCTCATAATCTGGAGCAACAATAACCTCGGTGAAGATTGGCTTCACATTCTGTGCCATCTCGAGGCTGACTGTGGTATTAGCTGCGATGACTCCGCCGTAAGCGCTCATAGGATCGCATGCATGAGCTTTCTTGTGTGCTTGGGCAACAGTGTCTCCAATAGCTAAACCACAAGGATTGGAATGCTTCACTACGGCAACAGCAATCTGCTCTGGGAAATCCCACACACTGCGCCAAGCGGAATCTGCATCCACATAGTTGTTGTAGCTCATAGGCTTACCGCCGAGCTGCTCAGCATGAGCAAAATCACCGCTAGTTAATGGATCAACATAGAGAGATGCATTTTGGTGAGAGTTCTCGCCATAACGCAATACAGCAGCCTTATCCCATGTGCGGGAATAAGTAGCGAAGTCGCTCTTCTCCCCCATGCTTTCTGGCTTCGTCCACTGCTTGCTTGCCCACTCAATAATGGTGGAATCATAAGCTGCAGTGTGAGCGAAAGCCTTAGCTGCGAGATAACGACGCTCTTCGAGAGTGAATCCTTCACCGTTATCTACGCGCTCGGCGAGTAAAGCATAATCAGCTGGATCAGTAATAACTGCTACTGTTGCTGCATTTTTTGCTGAAGCGCGTACCATAGAAGGTCCGCCAATATCAATCTTTTCAATAATATCTGCTTCACCAGCACCGGAACGTACGGTATCTGCGAATGGATAAAGATTAACAATAACCGCATCAAATGGCTCAACCTCAAGATTCTTCAGCTGAGCAACATGATCGGCATTAGTCATATCTGCCAAAATTCCAGCATGAATACGTGGATGCAGAGTTTTTACGCGACCATCAAGGCATTCTGGGAAGCCTGTTACCTGTTCTGCTGAGGTAACATCTACACCATAGCTTGCTAATGCTTGAGCTGTGGAACCTGTGGAGACCACAGCGGTTCCTGCTTTAACGAAGGCTTGAGCCAGAACTTCAAGACCTTCCTTGTGGTAGACGGAAACAAGCGCACGCTTAATTGGGCGTGAGGTGGTTTCACTCATTATTGTCCTCCCGTGGGTGGTTGTGGATTGGGAAAATCTCAGAAGCATCCTCATCACCGAGGTCGCTGTTTTCAGTTTCGTCGTTGTCGTCTGTTGTCGCTGTATTTTCAGACGCATCAGTTGCAGTATGCTTACGGTCGGTTATATATGTGAAAGCTGCTTGCAGTAAAGCAATCATTAAAGCAAGAAGCCATGCAACCATAAGCCCCCACTGCAGCGGACGACCAAAAGTGTTCATGCTTGCGCCTATAGATAGTCCAACATGCGCAAGATTTTTATGACCTAAAGCGCCAGAAGAAGCCGGAATAAGCAGCATAACAACAGGAATAACAATAATAATACTGGTAATAAAACTTCCAATAGGATAAAGAAAATCAATAAAGCTCGTTAAAGTGCGACGCTTTTTCAGCAATCGATATTCACGCGGACTATACAAAGAATACAAACCCAATTGAATAACGCACACAATAGGTACAAGGAGAATAGCGCGTTGAGCTATCTGCGTAGATACAGGTTCAGGCAGAACACCGAAAATTGGGATAGGAGGTAAATGAGAGGATTGACCAATCCACAAATTGAATTGCCCTAGTGTACCAATGGAAATAGTTGCTCCCAGCACCCAACCCAAAGCCCAAATAATCAGGTTAGGCAACCATGCAAGAGTAAAAATACTCGTCATAATTTGTGAGCCTATGCCCATATGAGTCATGGAGAAGACTTTAAGCATGGATTGATAACCTAATGCAATCCACATGATAAGCGTGACAATGCCTATAAGAGCATAAATCCACAGTATGCGGCAGGCAGTGCGCAATCCTAAGGCAATTGTTCTGCGCGTTGTTGCAGATAAATAGCGTTTGAGTTGCGTGGAACACCATGTGTATTCAGGTGATTCTTTAGATCGAGACCATAGATAAGCGATGAGTGCGATGCATGTGGGATACAAGAGCACTGCCCATAACGGTGAGGCAATGGACGAGCGTATATACAGCGCAACAAGAGCAATAATTGCTGTCCACGTGACTATGCTTGCGATGTTTCCTATAAGAGTATTAGCACGACGCAGTAATACACGACGAAAAACGCTGATACAGATTGCACTTAATCCCAAAGGAATAATAGACAAGACTAATGTATCTGTTTTTATGGCTATACCTTGAGACAGCACAATAATCATTGCAGTGAATGAGGAACTAATATCACTGAGATCTGTTCCCGCATCCATACCTGCTATAAGCAGGAATAACGCGGATGCGAGAAATACAAACAGCGCAAATAAGAAGAACGCTATGACCGCAGAAAGCATACCATAGACGATGCTTCGCATATGACTTCTTGCAGGTGCAGCAGATGGCGTAGCTGTATCTGCTGTGTAGTCCTGGGATGAAATCGTGCGGCCTTGTGGCATATTTAGAGATTCTCCATAACGTTGCGCATAAGTTGGGCTGTTTCGCTTGGATTACGACCTACTTGAATACCGCAGGCTTCCAATGCTTCCTTTTTACCCTGAGCTGTTCCGCTTCCACCTGATACGATAGCACCTGCATGCCCCATTTGCTTACCCTCTGGCGCGCTATAACCGGCGATATAGGCAACAATTGGCTTGGTCATGTGTTCACGAGCCCATAAGGCGAGTTCTTGTTCAGCGCTACCACCAATTTCTCCAATGAGTACGCAGGCTTTGACCTGAGGATCATTGTTGAGAATTTCAAGAGCTTCTTGCTGAGTTGTACCAATAATAGAATCTCCACCCACGCCGATAGCTGCGCGGAAACCATAATCAGCAAGTTCGGACATAAGCTGATAGGTTAAGGTACCAGACTTAGAGACTAAACCAAGGCTACCGGTGGATACAATACCATCGGGAATAATACCTAAATTAACGCCGTATAAACCTTCAGTTTGTTCATCCGCTGACGTATAGGTGGATAACCCTGGACAGTTTGGTCCTACAATACGCACATTGTGTTGGCGTGCTAATGCAACGCAGTATGCTGTGTCTGCTACAGGTATGCCTTCGGTAATGGCCACGATGAGTGGAATTTCAGCTTCAATAGCTTCTACCATAGCTGATTTAGCGAAACGTGGTGGCACAAAAATAACAGAAGCTTGAGCACCAGTAGCATTTTTTGCTTCAGCACAAGTGGCATAAATAGCTACATCGCGCGTACCTTGCATGTCTTCAAATTGAAGGAATTGACCGCCTTTGCGTGGATTAACACCAGCTACAATATTGGTACCAGCCTTCAACATACGTGCGGTATGGGTCATTCCCTGGTGTCCAGTCATACCTTGCACAATTACAGGAGCATTAGGACGAATAAAACTCATTATTATGCCTCCTCACTGTTTGCACTGTCTGCACTCTCTACAGCTGTGATATGCAGTGCATCAGCAGCTTTGCGTACAGCGTTTTCAGCAGCTTTGCGTACAGCGTTTTCAGCAGCTTCAATCATGGTATGTGCAACATGAATACGTGGATGTGCTGCCTGATGAAGAATCTCTAGTCCTTCAGCACCCTCATTACCGTCAAAACGGATAACAATATCTTTGACTTGTTCGCTAGATTCTTCCAGCTGCGTTACTGCTTGAAGAATACCTTGAGCAACGAGTTTGCAGGAAGTAATACCACCATAAACGTTCACGAAAACAGACTGAACCTTTGAGTCCGACATAACGATGCTCAGGCTTTCGGCCATAATCTGTGCTGATGCTCCTCCCCCGATATCGAGGAAGTTGGCAGGTTTAATAGGCTGCTCATACCGTGCACCTGCATCAGCTACTGCATCGATGGAGCTCATAACCAGACCAGCGCCGTTACCAATAACTCCTACTTCGCCGTCGAGGTGTACATAGTGCAAATCATACTGCGCAGCTCGAGCTTCGAGTGGATCTTGTTCAAAAGTCGTGTCGAAGCGGTGCCAGTTATCGTGACGGAAAGCAGCGTTGGAATCAAGAGAAATCTTAGCATCAAGAGCAATTAAGCGTTTGGATGATTCATCTTCTGGGTGCCCAATCTTAGCTAAAGGATTGATTTCCACAAGCGTTGCATCATTCTCAATAAATGTATGCCACATGTCTAAGAGAACCTGAGCAGCTTGGTCATTGTCTGCATGGTGGAAACCAATTTCCTGAGCCATTTTTTGAGCAGCTTCGAAATCGAAATTATCCAAAGGATTAATGTGCAATCGCTTAACATGCTCAGGATGTTCGCGTGCGATTTCTTCAACTTCAGTGCCGCCAGCTGCTGTGGCAAGAACGTCATAATCACGTGAAGAACGATCTACAGAAATGGACACATAGTATTCGTGTAAAATTGATGCTGCTTTAACAATGAGCAGACCTCGCACTTTATGACCATGAATAGTCATTCCCAGAATATGCTGCGCCATAAAGCGAGCTTCTTCTTCATCGTGCACGATTTTTACACCACCAGCTTGACCGCGATGCCCAATGCGTACTTGTGCCTTGATGACGCATGGATAGCCGATAGAGCGTGCAGCTTCAACAGCTTCATCTACTGTGCTTGCGAAAATCCCTTCTGGAACAGGAACATTATTCTCCTGCAGAAGTTCACGAGCTTGGTATTCGTATAAATCCATTCTTATTGCTCCTCACACTGCCATGTAGAACGCGGTTATTTAAGCAGGCATAACCATCATGGTAGACATAGGATGGTTATCTAACTTGGCTGTGCCATCTAAACCGTCCAACTCCATAACAAAGCTAAAGCCAGCAACAGAACAGTCAATACTTTCGAATAATTTCATTGCCGCCCATGCAGTACCACCAGTTGCGATGAGATCATCGACGATGAGGATGCGAGAACCTGGCTTAACTAAATCTTTTTCGATTTCCATAGTTGCCTTGCCATACTCTAAGTCGTAGCTTTGAGAAAGCACTGGTGGTGGCAACTTGCCTGCTTTACGCACAGCAATAAAACCTTTATCGAGTTTTTGAGCTAATGCCGTACCAATAAGGAAACCGCGTGCTTCCAAACCAGCGATATAGTCAAATTCGCTAGGCATAACAGGTAAAGCATTAACAAGCCCTTGAATAAGAAGATTCATGCTTTTTGCTTGAGCAAAAACTGGCATAAAGTCACGGAAAAGTATTCCCTCAGATGGAAAATCAGGAATAGTGCGAATAAGAGAGCACAGATAGTCTGCATCCTCTTGTGGAAGTAAGTTGGGGCTTGATAACGAAATATCAGAAGTCATTGTGGTAAGATTATCGATTCTACTTAGTTACGGTTTCTGATTCAGCTTCTGTAGCGTCCTTCTGGTCTAGGTCTTCAGACTCTAGAGGATTGCCATCTTCATCAACGTCATCATCGCTTACATATGCTGGAATAACTGGAGGCTCTGTAATTGCTTGAATACGCCACTTGGTTAAGCTACCTTCAGAGTTGATAATCACAACATCGCGATCTAAATCAACGGATTCAACGGTTCCTAACAGACCGGAAACAGTAGCAACCTCAGTGCCTGGTTTCAAGCTTTCGCGGTAATCTTGTACCTTTTGCTGCTGCTTCTTTTGCTGACGAGTGCTCCAAAAAGTGAAACCAATCATGGCAATGAGCAGAATAATCAGCATCTCGTAACCCATGTAAAACTCCTTGAGAGATAAAAAATACTTTTAGATTCTAGAACAGTGATGTGACATCATCAGGAGGCGTTAAACCCAAATGATTCCACGCTTTTGAAGTAGCTACACGACCGCGTGGAGTGCGTGTCATAAAGCCTTCACGCACTAAATACGGTTCGCATACTGTTTCTACTGTTTCAGACTCCTCACCCACCATGGCAGATAAGTTGTTGAGTCCTACAGGTCCGCCGGCAAAATTCTTGCACATTGCTGTAAGCACAGCAATATCTAAGCGGTCTAGACCTTGGGAATCAATCTGATACAGTTCCAAAGCATCGAGCACAGATTCTGAATTAACAACATCTAAGGAATGAACAATTGCCCAATCGCGCACACGACGAAGTAGACGGTTAGCTACACGTGGTGTGCCACGAGAGCGAATGGCAAGCTCATAAGCTGCATCATCATCAACGCGAATGCCAAGCACATCGGCAGACCGTAGAATAAGTTTTTTTAACTCACTTGTTGGGTAATAATCCAAGTGAGCTGTAAAACCAAAGCGTGCGCGCAACGGAGATGGTAGCATGCCTTCGCGCGTGGTAGCACCAATAACAGTAAAACGTGGTAAAGTCAGCGGAATAGAGGAAGCACCTGGCCCCTTACCCACCATAACGTCTACACGGAAATCTTCCATTGCAATATACAGCAATTCTTCTGCAGCTCGGGGCAAACGATGAATTTCATCAATAAAAAGAACTTCGCCTTCTTCTAAAGATGACACTATCGATGCTAAATCTCCTGCATGCTGAATTGCAGGTCCAGAGGTAACACGAATCGGTACTCCTAATTCATGTGCCACAATCATAGATAAAGTAGTTTTACCAAGACCTGGAGGACCAGCCAGCAAAATATGATCAGGTGGAACAGCGCGCAATTGAGCTGCATCAAGAAATAGCTTCATCTGCGCCTTGAGTTGTGGCTGCCCAATAAAAGTATCGAGAGTGTCTGGACGCAACTCTTCATCGCTGACCTGTTCATTAGTATGAGGTTCAGCGGAAATCATGCGCAGACCTTCTTCGCGCGCATCATTTGGCATATTGAGCATGTCTGGTTGATTCATAGAATCAGACATTAACGTCCCCTATCTAAACGAGTTAAAGCTTCACGCAAGACGACTGGAACTTGAGAAGTATGTAACGGAATTTCTAATCCTAAATCAGTCATAGTTTGCTCAACAGTTGCTGCAGCATCTTTAAGCTGCCAGCCTAAGGATACTAAGCCTTGAACCACTTGGCGTGCGCCTTCATCGCTTGTAGATGCACCATGAGGAGCTGGTTGCGCGGAATCAGAAGATGAATCAGAGACTAAGGAGTCAAGATTGACCGACCCACTTAGTTCCACAATAATTTTCTGTGCGCCCTTCTTGCCAAGTCCAGGAGCTTTAGTCAGTGCAGTAACATCGTTATTGCGAATGGCTTTAATAAGATCTTCGGTTGTTAACGTCGATAAGATAGCCATGGCTACACGCGGTCCAATGCCATTAACCTTAGTAAGCTGAGCAAAAAAGTCTTGCGTTGCTTTATGCAAAAAACCATACAGGGCTATAGCATCTTGAGAAACCGTCATGGTAGTAAGAACATAAACTTCTCTACCTGCACGCAGTTGGCTTAAATCTTTACCCGACATGCGCACGCTGTACCCTACTCCCGCTACTTCAATAATCGCGGAATCGGCGTAGACGCCAGCAACTTCACCGCGCAAACTCGCAATCATAGCCACCACCTCAACAGGATTAAAAGTTAGAACATTTGTTCGAAAAGTATATCTAGCTTACATGTCTCGGCGGACACCACGGCCAAATCGTGCCTTGCGTTGAGCGTCTGCCCATTGCTTTTGTGCGGCAGTGAGATGCTGCTCACGCTCTCCGCCTTCAATAGCTCCCGCTGGACGCAGAGCATGGCACATAGCTAAGGCTAAAGCATCGGCTGCATCAGGAGGATTAACAATGGAATTTAATCCCAAAATTTTAGTAACCATGCGTTGCATCTGAGGCTTATCAGCCTGCCCATTACCAGTAATGGCAAGTTTTGCCTCAGTTGGCGTGTGCAATGCTACAGGAATACGCCGTTGAGCTGCTGCTACCATAGCTAAACCAGCTGCTTGAGCTGTGCCGAGCACAGTAGCACGGTTCTCTTGAGCGAAAACTCGTTCAATGGAGACAACATCGGGAGCAAACTCGTCGAGCTTAGCGCTCAAACCGTTAAAAATCGTGAGCAAACGCGCATCCTGAGGAGTATTTGGCTGCGTACGAATAACGTCTACATGAATAAAAGAAAGCCGGCGCGAATGGCCGGCTTCTATAACACCGACTCCGCAGCGAGTAAGCCCGGGGTCAACGCCTAAAATAATCACTCAGTAATCTCTACTCTTCGTCCAGCTGAGCCATCACTTCGTCAGAAGCGGTCCAGTTAGCGAAAATATCCTGAACATCGTCGAGCTCATCCAAGGCATCGATCAAACGGTTCACCTTAGAAGCGGCCTCGAAATCGAGTTCGACTTCGTTCAAAGGAATAAGAGTAGATTCTGCAGAATCGTAGTCGAAACCTGCATCCTGAATAGCCTTACGCACAGCTACAACATCGCTTGGGGCGGTGGTAATAGTGAAGACATCGTCTTCTTCTACCACATCGTCTGCACCTGCTTCGGCAGCAACTTCGAAGAGCTTATCGAAATCAACGCCGTCAGCTGGAACAACAATCTGCCCCTTACGCTCGAAGTTGAAGGATACAGAACCGTTTTCTGCCAAGGAACCGCCATTCTTAGACAGTGTAGAACGCACGTCTGCAGCTGCACGGTTACGGTTATCGGTTAGGCAGTTAATAATAAGGCCGATGCCGCCAGGAGCGTAACCTTCGTAAGTAATCTCCTCGTAGTTTGCGCCACCTGCTTCTTCACCAGAACCGCGCTTAACTGCGCGAGTAATGTTATCTGCTGGAAGAGAGTTCTTCTTAGCCTTGGTAATAGCATCGTAGAGCGCTGGGTTACCATCAGGATCTCCACCACCGTTACGTGCTGCGATTTCAATGTTCTTTACGAGCTTTGCGAAGAGCTTACCACGCTTTGCGTCAATAGCGGCCTTCTTGTGCTTGGTGGTAGCCCACTTGGAATGTCCTGACATGACTCTCCTCGTAATATACGTACGAATAAACCGTGTTTATTTTATGCACCCCTTCAGACAGAGTGCACTGATTGCTTGTAGACCGTAGCTATGCGCTGAAAAACTGTGATTATTCCCAGTACGGTGAGCAGCAGCATTGCCAGCGCGAGCACAGCCACGGGAGCCCCCAGACCGCGTAGAGCCAGCGCAATAAGGATGATGGTGATACGATCTGCACGCGTAGCAATACCGTTTTTCGCTTCGAAGCCGACCGCTTCTGCTCGAGCGCGCGCGTAGGGCGTTACAAAAGACGTGAGCATAGCTGTTAACGCGCTGATTATTCCGATGATGGTCCACGCATTATCGATAGGCGTGTGCAGCGCGAAATACAAGATGACTGCGAGCAAGAGCACCCAGTCTGCAATACGGTCGAGAGTTGAATCGAGGAACGCCCCGAAAGCAGTACTGCCACCGCTGAGAGCTGCCACCGATCCATCGAGCGAATCGAACAGTACGAGAACAGTAAGCACGGCCGCGCCAGCAAACAGATAGCCGCTCATTCCCGTGCAGATAGCTACCACGATGGTGAGCACGGAACCGGCTACCGTAACTGCGTTTGCGCTAATATGGGCGCGCACTAAGGCAGCTGCGAGTGGCTCAATGATTTTCTTGAGCGGTGAGCGCAGATTTTCGAGCATGATTTTACAGTCCGAACTCAGGAGCGATACGAGCGGCTTCTGCTGCGTAGGCGGCACGCTGATTCTCTAAAAGAATAGGTATGGTGCGCGTTTGCGCAACAATAGGCATAAAGTTTGAATCGCCATTCCATCGAGGTACGAGATGCTGATGCAAGTGGGTAGCCACTCCTGCTCCCCCAGCTTCTCCTTGATTTACGCCAATATTAAAACCGTCAGGATGAGACACATTGGTCATAACCTGCATAGCCATTTGAGTAGCTTTTTCGAATTCGAAAAGAACTGCATCGCTGTGCACATCGGTGAGCAAAGCCACATGCTCGTTTGGGCACACCATAACGTGGCCACTATTGTACGGATACAGATTCATAATAATAAACACGTTTTTACCGCGCCATACAATAAGACCGTCTTCGTCACTCTTTGTCTGTGCTTCACAGAATGGGCATGGTTTTGGCTGCTTTGGCTTGTCTGTTTGTGGCTTGGAATCGCGCAAAACATAGCTCATGCGCTGTGGAGTCCACAAGCGTTCGTAATGATCTTCCTGCGGTGGAAAATTCTGAGGGTCATCAATCTGTACATCTGTCATACTTGCTGACTTTACGCATACGAAAAGACCTTGCCACAAAGACAAGGTCTTTTCGAGGTTTATTTACTCAGCGTGAGCGTCGGTATGAGCTGTGAAGTCATCCACAGAATTAATCAGCGCGTGCGAATCAATCGCCTGATTAATCCACTCAACTGCAGTATCGACTGCAATACCGTTGAGCTGACTACCGTCGCGGAAGCGGAAAGATACAGCGTTATTGTTCATATCTTCCTCGCCCACAATCAAAATGAACGGAACCTTCGACTTCGATGCGTTACGGATCTTCTTACCGAAGCGATCGTTCGAGGAATCAACCTCGCTGCGCACCATCGTCTTATCAAGCTTGCTCATAATCGAGTTGACATGATCCAAGCAGTTCTCTGCTACAGGCACCCCCAAAACCTGTACTGGAGCAATCCAAGCAGGGAAAGCGCCAGAATAATGTTCAAGCAAAATAGCAAAGAAGCGTTCAATCGAACCAAACAGAGCACGGTGAATCATTACAGGACGCTGACGCGTGCCATCGGCTGCAATATATTCCAAATCAAAACGCTCAGGAAGATTGAAATCAAGCTGAATCGTGGAGACCTGCCAGGTGCGACCCAATGCATCGCGTGCCTGAACGGAAATCTTAGGACCATAGAAAGCAGCGCCTGCAGGATCGTCTACAAGCTCCAAACCAGATTCTTTAGCAACAGAAGCGAGCGTGTTCGTTGCTTCTTCCCAGATTTCATCGGAACCCACATACTTGTGCTCGTCTTTAGTAGACAGCTCCAAGTAGAAGTCATTCAAACCAAAATCGCGCAGAAGATTCAAAACGAACTCAAGCAGGCTCTTGAGCTCATCACGCATCTGTTCGCGAGTGCAGTAAATATGGGAATCATCCTGAGTTAAACCGCGCACACGAGTTAAACCATGTACAACGCCTGACTTCTCATAACGGTAAACCGTGCCGAACTCAAACAAACGCAAAGGCAGTTCGCGATAAGAGCGCTGACGAGACTTGAAAATGAGGTTATGCATTGGGCAGTTCATTGGCTTCAAATAGTAATCGAAGCCTGCCTTAGTAATATTGCCGTCCTCATCGCGCTCCTCGTCCAAATGCATTGGAGGATACATTCCATCCTTATACCACTGCAAATGACCGGAAGTTTCATACAAACCACCCTTGGTAATATGAGGTGTCTGTACGAAGGAGTAGCCGCTGGTTTCATGCAGCTTGCTGGAGTAATCCTTCATAGCATTAATAATGGCGGCGCCTTTCGGATGGAATACTGCTAAACCAGAGCCAATTTCATCTGGGAAGGAGAACAAATCCATCTCCGCACCCAGCTTGCGATGATCGCGCTTAGCAGCCTCTTCTAAACGAGTCATATAAGCTTTAAGCTCATCCTTGGAAGGCCAAGCGGTACCGTAAATACGCTGAAGCATTGGGTTGTGCTCATTACCGCGCCAATATGCTGCAGCTGCGCGCTGAACTTTGAATGCTTTAATAAAGCGAGTATTAGGCAGATGAGGACCGTGGCACAAGTCCTTCCATACAACGTTACCATCTCGATCCACGTTATCGTAGAAACTTAATTCACCCTGGGATACTTCGATAGCTTCTTCAGCGCTAATCTGATCTTCTGCAGCACCAATAAGCTCTAACTTATATGGTTGGTCAGCTTCTTCTGCACGTGCTTCTTCTTCAGTTACTACGCGACGTACAAAACGCTGAGAGGACTTAATAATGCGCTGCATGCGCTTTTCAATGTCTTTTAACTCGTCTGGAGTAAAAGGCTCGTCCACATCGAAATCGTAGTAGAAACCATCTTTAATAACAGGACCAATACCAAGCTTGGCGTTTGGACGCACTTCTTGCACTGCCTGAGCCATAACGTGAGTGGCTGAGTGACGCATAATAGCAAGACCATCTTCGCTGTCGATGGCAATAGATTCGACTACATCTCCCTCATGCAAAGGAGTGTAAAGATCGCGAGGATTACCATTAATGCGAACAGCAATAATATCTTTATTATCTGCAAAAAGCTCAACACCAGTGATGTTTGGCTCGATTTCATGAGAATCACCATTAAGGGTGATATGAAGAGAAGCTGCTGACACAGTTCGTTCCTTTTCATCTTGAGGTCCGCGTTACAGGTGCAGACCGCCTATATGTTCATAGCAAGCTTAGAAGTACGAGAGGACGTTGGGAATGAGGTGTGGCGTAGCTCGGAAATACTCTGGGAATCAAGGAAACTGTGAGAGAAAAAGAAAAACGGAAAATAAAAGAAAGAATAAGAGAGTACTCAAATTAAGAGTGGGCGATACAGGATTCGAACCTGTGACCCCTTCCGTGTGAAGGAAGTGCGCTAGCCCCTGCGCCAATCGCCCAAGTATACTTACATATTCATTTATACGCTTTTATTGACTAGCTTTAGCCTGTGGGCGATACAGGATTTGAACCTGTGACCTCTTCCGTGTCAGGGAAGCGCGCTAGCCCCTGCGCCAATCGCCCAGTCTAATAAAAGAGAGGTGAGTACGAGAGTCGAACTCGTCTATACGGCTTTGCAGGCCGCTGCCTAACCGCTTGGCTAACTCACCGTAAGAGGTCAACTCGACTGACCACGAGCGGACAACGGGACTCGAACCCGCGGTCTCGACCTTGGCAAGGTCGCGCTTTACCAACTAAGCTATGTCCGCAATGTGCTGTGCAAGTTGCTGAGCACGAGATATAACTATAACGATGTGGCTATGGTTGGTCAAGTATCGGCGTGTTGCTATACGTTGTGCAAGTTTTCATTCATTTTACCTCAAAAGGATTGGGAGTCTTCAGATATATACAATGGAATTTTCGCGGTTCTTGGGGGTTTTATTGCGATCTTGTTTAGTTTCGTGCCTGCGTTTGGTTAGGTTTTATTCTTCGGATTCTTGAAGTAAGTAGTGCGCTTGGACGGTTGGTTCATGAATCGTGACTTGGTTAGCGCTCCATGATTCCACGCTCGGATGAGGATTCCAATCACTCTCAACGATGGACGTGAACGTTGTTGGCGTTCGGCGCTAGCAACTTCTATGTACTCATGGGAGAGAATTGAGAACCTTTTTCGGGCGCACGCATTGTCAGCGTTGCGCGCTCACAACTTCCACGCTCCTAAAACCAATAAAACCTACGCAACCCACTAATCTCCATGAGTCACTTTAGCCCTTGGCTCAAAAAATATGCCGGCGGCGAGAACAATATTTCTTATATCCATTCTTCTCGTATGCTAGTTTTATGACAGATTTTAGAGAGAATTTTGAGCCTGAAGCTTTTGATGCTTTTTCTGATCAGTTTGGTGAAGAACCGCGCAAACACCGTACTGTATTAATCAGTGCTTTCGAAGGGTGGAATGACGCTGGGTTAGCAGCAACGCAGGCTTTGCATTTTCTTTTACGCGCTTATTCTCAATCAGCACATGAGGTCGATCATATCTGTTGTGGCAGCTTCTACGACTATACAGATAATCGTCCAGTCATCGTAAGCGTTGAAGGTAAGCGTAAAATTTTATGGCCAGAAACGAGCTTCACGCAAATCGATATTAATCCTGAACTAAGCCTTATTATTCAGATTGCTCCAGAACCTAATTTTAAGTGGACTGAATATTGTCAGCGCACTCTCCGTATTGCTGATGAAAATGAAGTAGATGAAGTCATAACAGTCAGTGCTATATATGGCGATTGCACGCATCGCCGGCCATTGCCTATGGTTTTCCACAATGCAGCCGATAACACTGCCACTCCCCAATCGTATAACGGTCCTATAGGTATTCCTACCGTTCTCAGCTATGAAACAGTAGACAGTGGTTTTATCTCTCACTCAATGTATGTGTCCGTGCCATCTTATGCCCCGTATGTGGACAATCAAGAAAAACCTAATCCTTTGGCTATGTGGAACGTTATCGATGCCTTATCTGACTATCTGGATGTATATCTTAAAGATGACGGCTTGCCAGAGCAAGTTAAGCAGTGGCGCAAGAAAGCAAATGCATTAGCAAGGACGAATCCTGATATTGCTGAGTATATGAAAACCGTTGAGTCCTACAGAGATAATCAGGAACGACTCGATTATATTACCTCCGAAGCTGCGGAAAATATGATTGATGACGCTGAGAAATTCTTACGAGATTTTGGATGGGATAAAACAGACGATGCGCCCGATATGCCGGGTTCGCCACATCTACGTTAGTTTCTTTGTTTACCTGTGCATTAGAATGAGAGCATATACCGCTTGGAAGGAGCGTCTCATGGCACAGATGGCAATTCATAGAAAATCTCGTTCCTTTGCCCCAGAAGGTTTCTTTGAGTGTGAAGCAAAAGGGCTGCTCTGGCTCAAGGAAGCTGAAAAAGTGGGAGGATCGCGTGTTGTTCAGGTGCATGATTGGGCAAGTGATTATTTAGATATTGAGCGTATCTCCCCTGCCAGCGCTACGCCAGATGCAGCATATCAATTTGGGCGAAGTCTCGCTCGCATGCATGATTATGGCGCAGAAACTTTTGGAGCTGCTCCTGCAGATTATGAGGGAACATGTTATTTTGGTCCGCTCCAAGATCCTGTTGCCATGGATACAGGCGATTGGGATAATGCTGTGGATTATTACGCTCAGGGTCGTTTGATTCCTATGGTTGATTTAGGTTTACACCGAGGACTTTTGACTGCTGCAGACGCTGATTTAACGCAGGAAGTATGTGACGCTTTGCCAGAACTTATGGGAGCCGCTGCCTCAGATAAGCCGGCACGCATTCACGGTGATTTGTGGAGTGGCAATGTAATGTGGACGCGATCTGCTGATGATGAGGTAGAAGCTGTGCTCATTGACCCTGCTGCCCATGGAGGACATCGAGAAGAGGACTTATCTATGCTGTCTTTGTTCGGCATGAGTTTTATGAGCGATATTATGCGCGGGTATGAAAGCGTTCATCCACTGAAAAAAGGGTTCGACGAGCGTAGAACTTTGTGGCAGCTCTACCCTATTGCTGGACATTGCGTGTTCTTTGGTGGTGGTTATGTGAGCCAGTATCGATCGATGTGCAGGCAACTGCTAGCACAACGCTAAAAGTTAAGGGCTGGATACGTCGTATCCAGCCCTTATTACTTGTGCAACTTAAGCGAAGGTTTCGCGTAACTTTTCGAAGAAGCCCTTGCCCTTCTTCATTGTTTTTGACTTCTGCTCAGGCTTGTCACTGAGTTGAGACTCCTTATTAAGCTCTTCAAAATCAGAAATGAGTTTCTTTTCCTGATTACTGAGCTTCTTAGGAATAGTCACGTCCAAATGAACAACAAGGTTTCCTCGCTCGGTACGATTCAAACGAGTAACGCCCAAATCATTGAGAGTAAGAGTGTCGTCCGGCTGTGAACCTGCTGGAATAGAAATCTCACGTTCACCGTCAAAAGTTTCAATCTGCGTGGTATGACCTAACACAGCCCATGTCATAGGAATGCGAATCCAACAATGCAAATCATTGCCATCGCGGGTAAATGTATCGTGGGCGCGTACTGTAATATCCACATACAAATCACCAGCTGGGCCGCCACCTTCGCCTACTTCTCCTTGGCTTCCCAAGCGCAAACGCGTGCCATCTTGTACGCCGGCTGGAACAGATACAGAAATAGTGCGTTGTTTCTTTACTCGACCATGCCCCAAACAAGATGCGCATGGATTTTCGATAATAGTGCCAAACCCTTCGCAACGCTCGCATGGCTGAGATGACATCATTTGACCTAACATAGTGCGTACCACGCGCTGAACCGAGCCGGAACCATGACAATCTGGGCATGTAACTGGTGCGCTACCATCAGCACTACCTGCTCCTGAACAAGCATCACATACGCTGTATAGCGTAGCTTTAAGTGACTCAGTTCCGCCAAAAACAGCGGTCTTCAAGTCAATAGTCATACTTGCTAAGGAATCGCGACCTGGCTGTGTACGCGAAATTGGTCCGGACTGACCGCCAAAAGCGCTGCCAAAGAAAGAATTAAAGATATCTCCAAAATCTCCTGCAGCAGCACCATAAGCACCTGCTCCTCCACCAGGAGAAAGTGGATCAACCCCTTGATCATACATGGAACGCTTATCTGGGTCCGACAGTACTTCGTATGCAGTATTGACTTCTTTAAACTTGTCTTCAAACTCAGGTCCTGCTAAATCAGGATGATACTTGCGGCTTAATTTGCGATATGCCTTCTTAATCTCATCATCTGTTGCATTGCGTGAAAGACCAAGAGTCTCGTAATAATCTGCCATGGTGTCCTTTGTTTACACAACTACATTTTCTATCTTTAAGAGTAAACATCGGCATGGAATAATCGCTTCTAACGAACAAAAACGCACATGCTGGTCAAGCCGAAGGCTGAACGAGCAAACTGGCTCATGCCTAACACGCTCTTTGTGCTCGCATAATTCCAAGCCATGCAAGAAAATAAAGGCGTCAAAGGTCTTTATACCCAATTACTATGAAGAACGTAAACGAGTAGCCGAACGCACTATGTTGAGCGCGAAGTTACTTCATCTATTGGAAGGAAAGTTGATCTACATGGTCGATTTCACATGGACTGAACTTGACGAGCGTGCAGTTAAGCTCGCTAAGGTTCTTTCAGCAGATGCAGTAGAAAAGGCAGGATCTGGTCACCCAGGTTCCCCAGTTTCTCTCGCACCAATTGCTTACACTCTGTACCAGCACTTCATTAAGCACGATCCAAAAGATCCTAACTGGGAAGGCCGCGACCGCTTTATCCTTTCCGGTGGTCACGCTTCTTTGACTCAGTACGTACAATTGTACTTCTCTGGTTACGACTTGACTCTTGATGACTTGAAGAAGTTCCGTACTATGGGCACTCGTACTCCTGGTCACCCAGAGTATGGTTTGACTCCTGGTATCGAAATGACCACTGGCCCATTGGGTCAAGGTTTGGCTTCTGCTGTTGGTTTTGCAATGGGTCAGCGCTTCCAGCGTAACTTGCTTGATGCAGATGCACCAGCAGGTACTTCCCCATTCGACCACAAGGTATGGGTTATCTGCGGTGAAGGTGATGTTGAGGAAGGTATTTCCGCTGAAGCAGCATCCCTCGCAGGCGGCCAGAAGCTCGGCAACCTTACCGTAATCTTCGACGCTAACCACATTCAGATTGAAGGCGATACTAACTTGACCTTCTCTGAAGATATTTTGAAGCGCTTCGAAGCTCAGGGTTGGTACACCGACGAAGTATCTTTCGTACAGCCAGACGGTTCCTACAAGGAAGATACCGAAGCTCTTGCTGCAGCTTTGCACAAGGCTGAGCAGGTAACTGATCGTCCACACTTCATTAAGGTCGACACCTTGATTGCTTGGCCAACACCAGGCAAGACCAACGACGAATCTTCTCACGGTTCTAAGCTCGGCGCTGAAGCTGTAGCTGGCTTGAAGGAGATTCTCGGCTTCGATCCAGAAGTTGCATTCCCAGCAGATGATGAAGCTCTTGCACACGCTCGCAAGGTTGCAGACCGCGGCGCTGAAGCTCACAAGGAATGGGATGAGCAGTTCAAGGCATGGCGTGAAGCAAACCCAGATAAGGCTGCTTTGTTCGATCGTATGGCTGCTGGCGAACTTCCAGCAGACTTCAACAAGGCTATTGACGAGCTCGAGGCTGGCGTTACCGCTGGTGCTTCTGTAGCAACCCGTAAGGCTTCTGGCGCAGCTTTGAATGCTATTGCAGCTGTTATGCCAGAACTGTGGGGTGGTTCTGCAGATTTGGGTGGTTCGAACAACACCACTATTAAGGGTGCTGCTTCCTTCCTTCCAGCAGAATACGCAACCAAGACTTGGCCAAACGTATCTGAAGGTGGTCGCGTGCTGCACTTCGGCGTGCGTGAGCTTGCTATGGGTGCTATTACCAATGGTATGATTCTTGGCTCCCACACTCGTCCATTCAATGGTACGTTCTTCATGTTCTCTGATTACGAGCGTCCAACTGTACGTCTCGCAGCTTTGATGAACATTCCTAACCTGTACGTATGGACTCATGATTCCGTAGCAGTTGGTGAAGATGGTCCAACCCACCAGCCAGTAGAGAACCTCGCTTCTGTGCGCGCAATTCCTAACTTGGAAGTTGTACGTCCAGCTGATGAGTTCGAAACTGCTGAAGCTTACCGTTACGCTTTCGAGCGTGATTCTAAGGCTCCAGTTGCAATGATTTTGACTCGTCAGAGCGTTCCAACTTTGGCTGAAACTATTGCTAAGGCTAAGGATGGCGTAAAGCGCGGCGCATACGTTCTCGTAGATACCGATGGCACTCCAGATGTAATCCTCATGGGTTCTGGTTCTGAAGTACAGCACGCTGTAAAGGCTGCTGAAACTTTGGCTGCTGAAGGTGTTAAGGCTCGCGTTGTATCTGTTCCATCTATGGAATGGTTCGAGCAGCAGTCTGAAGAGTACAAGGAATCTGTGCTCCCGGCAGCTGTTAAGGCACGCGTATCCGTTGAAGCAGGTCTTGCACTCTCCTGGTACAAGTACCTCGGTTCTTACGGTAAGGCTGTATCCATTGAGAGCTTCGGCCTCCAGGGTGCTGGCGACGAGAACATGGTTGCCCTCGGCATTACTGCAGAGCATGTTGTTGAAGAAGCTAAGGCTTCTATTGCAGCTGCTCGTGCATAACTAAAAGTTTCTGGGCGGTTTAACGTATTACCGCGCTAAACCGCCCTTTATAAAACACCTCCACACATAAGGAGAAAATAATATGGCACAGAATGTGCATACACAGAAGACCAGCGACTCTGGCGTTTCCATTTGGCTCGATGATTTGAGCCGTTCCCGCATTGAGTCTGGCTCTTTGCAGGATCTCATTGCTAACAAGAACGTTGTTGGCGTAACCACCAATCCTTCGATCTTCCAGAAGGCATTGGCTGAGGTTGGTCCATACGATGAGCAGCTTAAGGAACTCGGCAAGGTAGATGTAGAAACCGCTATTCGCGAGCTCACCACCACCGACGTACGTAACGCAACCGATATCTTCCGTGAGATTGCAGAAGCAACCGATTACGTAAACGGTCGCGTTTCCATCGAAGTTGATCCTCGCCTTGCACACGACACAGAGAACACTGCAAAGCAGGCTGTGGAATTGTGGGAAAAGGTTAACCGTCCAAATGCAATGATCAAGATTCCTGCAACCCTCGAAGGTTTGCCAGCAATCACTGCTACCCTTGCTAAGGGTATCTCTGTAAACGTAACCTTGATCTTCTCCATCGAGCGCTACGAGCAGGTTATCGACGCTTACATTGAAGGTATTAAGCAGGCACACGCTAACGGTCACGACCTCACCAAGATTGCTTCCGTAGCTTCCTTCTTCGTATCTCGCGTTGATTCTGCTATTGATGCTCAGCTCGAAGAGATTGGTACTGACGAAGCTAAGGCTCTCGAAGGCAAGGCTGCAGTTGCAAACGCACGCATTGCTTACGAATTGTTCGAGAACAAGTTTGCTAACGATCCAGCATGGGCAGAGCTCGAAGCTGCTGGTGCAAAGCGTCAGCGTCCATTGTGGGCTTCTACTGGTACCAAGAACCCAGCATACTCCCCTTCCAAGTATGTGGATGAACTCGTGGCAGAAGATGTTGTAAACACCATGCCAGAGAAGACCCTCAACGCTTTAGCTGAGCAGGGTAACGGCGCTCCTTCCATTAAGGGCACCTACGAAGAGTCTCATGCTGTTATGGACAAGCTTGCTGAGCTCGGCATTGACATCAAGAAGGTTACCGATAAGCTCGAGGCTGATGGCGTGGCTGCATTCATCAAGTCTTGGGATTCCGTGATTGCTGATGTTCAGGCAGGTATTGACCGCGTAAACGCATAGTTGTGATCTAGTTTCAACTATTTCTTAACTGTAATGCCCCGCTATCAAAAGGTAGCGGGGCATTTGCGTATGAGATGAAGGGCAAATAAAAATGGGGACTCACCCTCTCGAGTGAGTCCCCACAATAAAATCTCTATAGAAAGAAGCTTAAGCTCCCCAACCGTACTTCACCATGAAGTCCAGAACAATAATCAAAGCAATCCAGATTAATGCAATGGTTACGGTAATGCGGTTCAAGTTACGCTCTGCCACACCAGATGTTCCAGCATTTGCAGAAATACCTCCGCCGAACATATCGGACAAACCGCCGCCCTTACCCTTGTGCATCAGAATAAGCGCTGTGAGCATAACGCTCAGAATTACAACGATAACTTCGAGTGTTACCTTAAGAACGAACAACCAGTTCATTGCACCTCCAATAAAAACCTCTTTAAGAATACAGTAGAGCCTCGAAAAATCAAAACTAAACGCGCTTTTTAGCTGCCTTGTGCGTTAAGCGAATAATAGACGAGAATTCTTCTGGGTTCAGGCTCGCTCCCCCAATCAGGAATCCATCCATATCGCGTGCCTCGTTCATAATTAACGTCGCGTTCTGCGCTGTTACGGAGCCGCCGTACAAAATGCGCACAGTTTGCGCGGTCTCAGGAGAATACGTACGAGTCAAGTGCGTGCGAATAGCTGCAGCCGCATCTTGGGCGGACTGCGGAGTGGCTACTAAACCGGTGCCAATCGCCCATACTGGTTCGTACGCGATAATCATTTTGCGCGCATCTTCTTCGGACAAATCGCGGGTAATATCTTCTACCTGGCCCACTGCATAATCAAGTTCAATACCTTCGCGACGTTCTTCATACCCCTCGCCTACGCATAAAATTGGTTGCATGCCGTCAGCTAAAACAGCACGAACCTGATCGACGAGGTTAGCATCGTCATCTGAGTGGTAGCGGCGGCGTTCGGAATGTCCAACAAGAACGTAACGGCATCCTAAAGCCGAGAGCATATCGGCAGATACGTCGCCGGTAAAAGCTCCTTGAGCGGTAACAGATACAGTCTGAGCGCCGTAATCAACGTGCAAACGGTCGGCTTCAACGAGAACTTGTACGCTGCGAATCGAAGTAAAAGGTGGAAGTAAAGCGATATCACAGTCTTCGTAATCAAAGTGAGCGTCGCGCAGCAACCATGCGAGTTTTTGCACAAAATAGGTTGCTTCGCGATGATCAAGGTTCATCTTCCAATTGCCCACAATAAGGGGACGTCGTGTGCTGCTCATATTGTGCTCACTTTTCTGTGTACGTGTATAAAAAAGAGTACGTGTATAAAAGATGGCAGCTATACGCTGTAGAAAACTACGCACAGCTGCCATCATAACGTCGCCTCTAACGTTATCGCCGCTCTTAGTCGAGAACGCTCAAACCTGGCAAAGTCTTACCTTCGAGGAATTCGAGGGAAGCTCCGCCGCCGGTGGAAATATGAGAGAACTTGCTCTCATCGAAACCGAGGTTACGCACTGCAGAAGCAGAATCGCCACCACCAACAATGGAGAATGCGCCGTTATCTGCTGTAGCGTCAATCAAGCCCTGAGCCACAGCGCGGGTACCACCTGCGAAGTTTTCGAACTCAAATACGCCCATAGGACCATTCCATACAACAGTCTTGGAATCAACAATCTTGTCGTGGAAGAGCTTCTGAGATTCTGGACCAATATCCAAACCAATCTTGTCTGCAGGAATAGCATCCGCAGCAACAGCTTCATAAGCGGTGTCTGCAGCGAAGGCATCAGCAGCCAAAATATCGGTTGGAAGAACGATTTCTACACCGTTTTCCTTAGCAGTTGCTAAGTAGCCCTTAACGGTTTCAACCTGATCTTCTTCCAGCAAAGACTTTCCTACTTCATAGCCCAAAGCCTTGAGGAAGGTGAAGACCATACCACCACCGATAACCAAACGGTCAGCCTTGTTCAAGAGGTTGGAAATAACGCCGAGCTTGTCAGATACCTTAGAACCACCCAAAACAACAGTTAATGGACGCTCTGGGTTGTCGGTTGCCTTAGACAGAGCAGTAACTTCCTTTTCAACAAGTAAACCTGCTGCAGATGGCAAATCGGTTGCTACATCGTAGTTAGAACCCTGAGCACGGTGAACAACACCGAAGCCATCAGAAACGAAAGCATCGCCCAAAGCAGCAATCTTCTTTGCATAAGCAGCGCGCTCATCAGTATCCTTGGAGGTTTCTTCCTTATTGAAGCGCACGTTTTCGAGCAGAACAACATCACCATTGTTCATAGCTGCTACCTTAGCCTGAGCATCTTCACCATAGGTGTCAGCTGCCAAAGCCACAGGAGCGTCTAATAATTCACCCAAGCGAGCTGCTACTGGAGCCAAGCTGAGCTCTGGAACAACTTGTCCCTTTGGACGGCCCAAGTGTGCCATAACAATAACCTTCGCACCCTGTTCACGCAGCGCGTTAATTGTTGGCAGTGCAGCGCGAATACGACCATCATCAGTGATAGTCGTACCATCGAGTGGTACGTTAAAATCAGCACGAACAAGCACACGCTTGCCAGACAAATCACCCAAATCTTTGAGAGTCTTCATAAGCTTCCTTTCTATTGTCGCTCTTTATGAAGTTTAGTTCTTTTCCGCTGCTGCTGCACGCTGTTTCTCAACCTTTGTTGCCAGCTGTAGCAGACGACGGATTCGACCTGCAATGGCATCCTTCGTAATAGGAGGATCTGCCAAACGGCCAAGTTCTTCCAAACTAGCATCGCCATGATCGAGGCGAAGCTGACCGGCTGCGCGCAAGTTCTCAGGAATATCATCGCCCAGAATTTCGAAAGCTTTACGCACTTTTTGACTAGCTTCTACAGCAGCCTTAGCGCTACGACGCATATTAGCGTCATCGAAATTTGCCAGACGGTTTGCCTTGCCTCGGCTCTCTCCTTCTACGCGCTTGCCGCTCCATTCGCGGGCAGTTGTATTTGCACCCATCAAAATAAGCATGCGTTCAATAACATCAGGATCGCTTAAACGCACACGTACAGATGAATGGACGCGATGAGGTTTTGTAGTAATACCGAGACGACGAGCAGCAATAATTAAATCGTTTACTGCCTCAACGCTTGGACATACGATTTCCAGAAGGCTTGATTTTCCTGGATCGCTCAAACGTCCTTTGGCGAGGAATGCACCACGCCAAGCGGCTTTGACCTGAGCAATATTACCTTGAATATGGGCAGGAGCTATGCCATGCACTTCCATAGAACGCTGATCGAGAAGGCCGGATTGAAGAGCGAGACGCTTACCATCACGCGTAATAGCAACAAGATAATATTCTACTGTTTCGCCAGAAGGTAAGGTTGATGTTCCCTTACGCAACTCCGCATCGTATCCCCAAATCTCACGAATAGAGCTTTGAAGCCAACGCGCTGCGGTTGCGCTGGTGAACTGACTGACAACAATAGGAATATTTTTAACGACCTGAATACCGCCACCAAAGCGCAACATAGCTGAGACTTGAGCTTGCTTGGCTAATGACGAGTCATCAGTGATTGCTGCGAGTTCGTTTTTGACCTCGTCGAGCAGTGACACGGCGCCTCCTTGGGTTTTGAAAGCAAATTATCCGAAGTTTAGTGTAACCATAACCGTGGATAGATTATTTTCTTGATTATTTCTTGACAAAAGTCGTTAGTTGTGACGCATTCTTTCTAGCTCTCGTCCAGATACGGTTACTGTTAAGCCGTTCGCTTTGAGACGTTTTGCTAGCTCGTAGCTCATGGCTACAGAGCGATGCTGCCCGCCTGTGCAACCAATTGCTATCGTAACGAAATGCTTATCTTCACGCGCATAACCATCTAAAGCGATGTTTAACGATTTTTCGATAGCGTCTAAGAACTCCGTAGCACCTTGACTGTGTAAAACATAGTCCGATACTGCTTCATCCATACCGTTGAGAGCACGTAAATCTGGCACCCAGAAAGGGTTAGGAAGGAATCGAACATCAAAAACAAAATCCGCATCGGATGGAACACCGTGCTTAAAACCGAAGCTGAAAATATGCACATTGACGGTTTTGGCGCCGGTTCCTACAAGAGATTCATACAGCTGAGTTGAGAGCTGATGAATACTTGTGCGGGATGTGTCTAAAATAATATCTGCTCGCTCTTTGAGTGCACCGAGAAGTTCGCGTTCCTCATTAATACCGTCAATAAGGCGATTTCCATTTTGGAGGGGATGAGGACGTCGCACAGATTCGTAGCGTTTAACGAGAACGTCATCACTAGCATCGAGGAAGAGAATGCGCGTTTTTACGTCTAAATCCTCTAAATGTGCAAGAACTTGGCTGAGATCATCGAAATAGCTGCGTGAACGTACATCAATAACTGCAGCAAGTTTATGCACTTTCGAACCAGATGAGGTCATCATATCAACTAACGGAATGAGCAGCATTGGAGGAAGATTATCGACCACATACCAACCGATATCTTCTACACTGTCTGCAGCGCGTGAACGTCCTGCACCAGACATGCCTGTAATAAGCAGAACCTCAAAATCATTGGTGCTGTTCTGCTCGGTATCGGTGGACGAGATATACTCTGTGCTATTCGTGTGTGAGACCATCTTCTCCATAGCTTCCTAGTTTAGCGCTAGAGCTGTTCAAATAATGCAGTTTTCATATGAGCGAACGCAGTATCAATAACATGACGTACTGGCAGATGCGTCATATAAGCGACCTGTGCCAGAGCCTGACGCAACAGCATATGCTCTCCCCCGCGCACAATCGCCTCACGTGCGCTCAGTGATTGCATCAACTGAGTAGGGCGAGGATCATAAATAACATCGAGCAGATGCTTATTAGTAAGCGAAATATTTGCAGCAAGATTATTGATTTCTTGAGCAAGACCATCGGTAGCATGAGCTGGAACTGTAGAAATAATAATGTCTGACTGCTGTATGTGCTTAACAGCACTACCCCACGGCTGCACATCAATGTGAGCCTGTGACTTCTGATAAGAACTCATTTTTGTGCGCATAGCCGATGCTTGCTCAGCATCCGCTGCACAGATGACAAAGTCTCGAGCTCCTATTTCAATCAGTGCTGCCATAGCAGACATTGCTGTTGATCCTGAACCAATAATGCATACGCGAGCATCGCTTGCGTTGCCAATATTGAATTCGTCAGCAAAAGTGAGCTTTACACCATCAACATCAGTGTTATACAAACTAATATGTGGCATATTCTCATGCTGAGGATTGCTACGTTGCCAGTCAAAAACAGCTGTATTACTCACTCCTAAGAAAGCTACGCGCTCATCGCTGACTTCACCAAATTCCAGAGCTTTCTGTTTCAGTGGCATGGTCATGCTCACGCCCGCCCATGAATCATTGATGCTTAAGAAGAAATCTTCGAGTGTTTCGGCAGTAATATCGTGGCGACCATACTGCCAATCCGTTAACTGCAAGGCTTCATACGCCGTGTTGTGCAGTACTGGTGAAAGCGAATGCGCAATAGGTGAACCGAGAACAGCTGCTTGGTTACCTGTGCTGGAAGATGTGTTATCTGCGTTCATAATTCCATACTCTTGAGTCGTCTGGACGAAACGGTTTTTTTATTCTTCGGATTGTTCCACATGCAGAGCTTTATAAAGCACTTCTGCTTTGGATTGGCCAACACTTTGAACCTGCAGGAAGTCTTCTACGCTGGCTTCACGCATGGCACGAACAGAACCAAAGTGATTGAGCAGTTTCTTTTGGAAAGCTGGACCAATACCAGGAATATCATCCAAAGCCGAGCGTAAAGCTCCTTTTCGCCGTGTTTTACGATGATAGGTTATAGCGAAACGATGAGACTCATCGCGTACTCGTTGCAGTAAATACATTCCTTCGGATTGGCGCTTCAAAATAACTGGATAATCATCGTCCGGTAGCCATACTTCTTCGAGTTTTTTGGCCAAACCGCATACTGCTACATCATGAACATTGCAGTCCTGTAGTGCTTTTTGAACTGCTTTGACTTGAGGCTGACCACCATCAACCACAATGAGATTTGGCTTGTATGCGAAACGACGACGGTTTGTATCCTGCTGGACAACATCATTCAGCTGCGTTTTTTCAGCGCGTTTCTCATCTTCTAAGCTCTCCCCTGTATCGCCCGAAATATTACCATGCTTAAAACGTCGCGTCAGAGTTTCATAGATAGCAGCAGTATCGTCCACAGCTCCTTGTCCATCTGAACCACGAATAGCGAAGTGACGATAGTAATTTTTCTTAGCTATGCCATCTTCGAAAACAACCATCGACGCCACTTGGAAAGAACCACCAGAAGCGTTGGAAATATCAAAACATTCAATACGTAGCGGTGCTTTGTCTAACATAAGAGCATCTGCAATATCGTTCAATGCTTCCGAACGAGCAGCTAAATCAGTAACTCGACTAGATTTAGCTCTTTTGAGACTTTGCTGAGCATTTGCTGTAGCGCGGTCAAGAAGTGTCTTTTTCTCCCCTCTTTCAGCTACTCGAATAGTAACCGAAGAACCGCGAAGAGTACTCAGCCATTGTTCTAAATCATCCACACGGTCGGGAATAAAAGGCACAATAATCTCACGCGGAATAGGAGAAATGGGTGAGAGTAAATCGTTACGCCCCGTCATTTCTTCACGCTCGCGGCGTTGTTTTGTTGCCTGAGCGCGGCTCATACTGTCTGTGGCAGTTGCTTGCTGGGTTGGAGCTAGAGCGCTGCGGTTTTCTGAAACTTTAATAGCCGCAAGACCTTGCTCGCTCGTTCGATCATCTGCCTGTTCCTCCACAGCAGCTGAATAGACCTGAGTGATGAGATCACTGAGTAATTGAGCGTTGGTTACATCTTCCACACGTTCAACAGACCATCCGCGTTCACCGCGAATAGTGCCAGCACGTACGAAGAAAGTATGCACGCTGGCTTCAAGTTCATCAGTGTCGATACCAATAATATCTGCGTCCACATCGGAGGAAAAAACAACAGCATTTTGTTCAAGAACCGAATCTAAAGCAGTTATTTGGTCGCGCAGTTTTGCTGCTTTCTCAAACTCGAGTTCAGCACTGGCTTCCTTCATTTGGGCTTCTAGAGTTTTGCGGAAAGACGACCCCAAGCGGCCAGTGAGAATGGCTACTAATTGTTCGCTCATCTCTCGATGTTTTTGCGCAGAAATTCGCCCCACACATGGTGCGGAACATTTACCTATATGACCGAGTAAGCATGGTCTGCCAGTTTTTTGTGCTTTATTAAAAATAGCGGGAGAACATGTGCGCACAGGGTATGCATGAAGCATGGAATCTAGGGTTTGGCGCATATTCCATACTTTGGCATAAGGTCCAAAATAGCGTGCTTTACGATTATTTTTATTACGAGTAACCCACACGCGCGGATATTCTTCTTTAATAGAGATGGCTACGTACGGGTATGTTTTATCATCACGAAAAACAACATTAAAACGCGGATCGAATTCTTTAATCCACGTATATTCGAGGGTTAAAGATTCTAATTCTGTGCCCACCACAGTCCATTCGAGACTGCGAGCTGTGAGTACCATATTTTGAGTGCGAGGATGCAGTCGGTTCAGTGGCTGAAAATAATTAGAGAGACGGTTACGTAGGTTTTTTGCTTTACCTACATAAATAACGCGACCATCTTCATCTCGCCACTTATACACACCAGGATTAGCAGGAATATCGGAAGTTCTCGGTCGGAAAAGATCGCGGGTATCTCCTAAGAGAGGCGCTCCGTTAGCATTAACTCCTGTTGATTGTTCAGAAGCATGCTCAGATGAAGCACGAGCCGTCTGCTCAGCAGAATCTTTAATCATCTGCTGAGCCGTTTTGCGCCATACTCCTGGAGAATGTTTTTCAATGAGAGAGCTCATGTACTTCCTCTATTGCTTTTTATGTTTAGTTAACAGCGGTTTAAGGAACTTACCTGTCCAACTATCTGGCACATCTGCGATATGCTCAGGAGTACCTTCAGCTACAACTGTGCCGCCACCGTCACCACCTTCTGGACCCATATCAATAATCCAGTCAGCGCTTTTAATAACATCAAGGTTATGTTCAATAACAATAACTGTATTTCCTTTATCGACCAAACCTTGTAGAACAATCATCAGCTTGTTCACGTCTTCAAAATGCAAACCAGTGGTTGGCTCGTCAAGAATATAAACTGTATCGCCGTTAGAACGTTTCTGAAGCTCAGTAGCTAGTTTAACACGCTGACTTTCTCCACCCGACAGCGTTGGTGCAGGCTGCCCTAAACGGATGTATCCCAAACCAACATCTACGAGGGTGTCGAGGTAACGCGCAATAGCAGGATATGATTTGAAGAAACGTGCAGCTTCTTCAATAGGCATATCAAGAATATCGGCTACAGATTTTCCATTATATTTCACTTCTAAAGTTTCACGGTTATAGCGTTTGCCGTGGCAAACCTCGCAATCGACATAAACATCTGGTAGGAAGTTCATTTCGATTTTGATTGTTCCGTCTCCGTGGCAGGCTTCGCAACGACCACCTTTCACATTAAAGGAGAAACGACCCGGACCATAACCGCGTACCTGTGCTTCAGGTGTTTTAGCCAAGAGGTTACGGATTTTATCCCACACACCGGTGTAGGTAGCTGGATTGGATCGAGGGGTGCGTCCAATAGGATTTTGATCAACATGAATAACCTTATTGACCTGGTCAACGCCTTCAATACGGATATGTTTACCTGGAACAATGCGAGCGCCATTGAGCTTATCTGCCAAGACCGGATACAAAATCGAGTTAACCAGTGTTGATTTACCGGAGCCGGATACGCCACTGACAACTGTGAGCACGCCTAATGGGAAAGCAACATCTAAGTTCTTTAGATTATTTTCGCGCGCTCCCACTACTTTCAGGTTTTTTGTTTTGTAGACGCGGCGACGTTTCTCAGGTACGGCAATTTTCTTGCGGCCAGCAATATACGCACCTGTAATGGAGCGACCTGCTTGAGTAATGCCCTGAGCGTGACCGGAATAAATAATTTCTCCACCATGTTCGCCGGCTCCTGGACCAATATCGACTAACCAGTCTGCAGTGGTAATAGTGTCTTCATCGTGTTCTACGACGACGAGGGTATTGCCTAAGTCGCGCAGTTCATGCAAGGTGTGAATGAGTCGTTCATTATCGCGTTGATGTAGGCCAATAGATGGTTCATCGAGCACATACATAACGCCTACGAGACCTGAGCCGATTTGGGTTGCTAAACGGATGCGTTGTGCTTCTCCGCCGGAGAGTGTGGCGGCTGCACGCGAGAGAGTGAGGTATGTGAGACCTACGTTGTTAAGGAATCCAAGACGTGCACGGATTTCTTTAACGATTTCTGTGGCGATGAGTGCTGCTGCGCCGTCGAGGTGGAGATTATTAATCCATTCGAAGGCTCGAACAATAGGCATATCGCATACATCAATAATGTTTTTCTCGCCTACGGTTACGGCTAAAACTTCTGGCTTAAGTCTTTTACCTTTGCATACTTGGCATGGCACTTCACGCATATATGCTTCATAGTATTGACGCATATTGTCGGAGTCTGTTTCGTCATGGCGACGCATCATGGAGCGCACAACGCCTTCAAAGCCTGTGGAGTATTCTCGTATGCGTCCCCAACGGTTTTTGTAGCGCACATTCACTTTGAAATCGTGACCGTGCATAATAGCATCGCGAACATCCTCATCGAGCTTATTCCATGGGGTTTTCAGGCTGAAGCCTAAATCATCGGCTAAGCCTTCGAGTAGATGCATGTAATACTCTGACTGAGTTTTAGAGGTATTCCATGGCTCAATAGCGCCTTCTTCTAAAGATTTGGTAACATCCGGCACAACGAGTTCTGGATCAATTTCGAGTTTTGAACCAATACCAGTGCATTGTGGACAAGCACCATATGGTGCGTTAAAAGAGAAAGTGCGTGGTTCGATTTCATCTAACTCTAAATCATGACCGTTAGGACAGCTACGGTTTTCAGAGAATGGTTGACGTCGAGCAGGATCTTTCTCATCGAGATCTACGAAATCAGCAATAACTAAACCGTGTGATAAACGTAAAGCGGTTTCCACCGAATCAGTTAAACGCTGACGTATCCCCTCTTTGAGAGCTAAACGATCAATCACCACTTCAATAGTATGCTTATTCTGCTTTTTGAGTTTAATCTCGGAATTTAATTGTACGAGCTTGCCGTCAATTAAAGCGCGAGCGTAACCATCGGCACGCAAGCTATCTATCAGCTCAACAAACTCACCCTTGCGTCCGCGCACAACAGGAGCAAGGATTTGGAAACGTGTGCGCTCATCATGTTTGAGTAAAGAATCAACAATAGCTTGAGGAGTTTGTGCAGTAATCAGTTCACCGCATACTGGGCAGTGAGGAATACCTGTGCGGGCAAAAAGCAAACGTAAGTAATCGTAAACCTCTGTAATAGTTCCCACAGTAGAACGAGGATTACGGTTCGTTGTTTTCTGGTCAATAGCAACAGCAGGGCTTAAACCATTGATCATGTCTACATCTGGTTTATCCATTTGACCTAAGAATTGGCGCGCATATGCAGATAGAGATTCCACATACCGACGTTGACCTTCGGCAAAGAGAGTGTCGAAAGCAAGCGACGATTTTCCAGAACCAGATAATCCGGTAAAGACTACCATTTTATTGCGTGGAATTTCCAGATTAACGTTCTTCAAATTATGTTCTCGTGCGCCTTGAATCACGATTTTGCGGTCTAAAGGCACATCGTTCAAGTTTTCGATAATAATATCCTGTGTCACTATCATCTCCTCAATATATCGGATTACATTTTAACAAAGTATTCGAACAAATTTTCGAAAAATATCTATGATGCTTTCCTTCTCTTGGCGTTATGAATATGCTCGACCTCAAGTGAGTGTTGGTAGTATGTACCCCTCGGTATGTAGTGTTCTCGCTCTTTTCGCGTGTTTCTACTACTATCGAACTCAGTTTGTGAGCACATTTATATGGGCGTTTCGACTTGCAGGTAATTACGTTGAGTGATTGGCGTTAAGTAATTACTCAGAGCGACGTCTTCGAACAGTGTTCTCGGGTGATATGAGGTTTTTGAGGTAAAGAATGGCTATTTCTGCTCAGGGTTTGGAAATTCGTATTGGCGCTCGACAATTGTTGGCGCCCACAGATTTTCACGTATCTGCAGGCGATCGCATTGGTTTAGTAGGCCGAAATGGTGCAGGTAAAACTACGTTAACGCGCGTTATTACGGGAGACATGTTACCAGCTGCCGGCAAAGTAACCTATTCAGGCAAGCTGGGATATTTGCCTCAGGATACTCATGCAGATGATCCTGAACAAACAGCTCTAGACCGTATTATGTCCGCCCGTGATATTGCTACTATCGTTTCGCGTATTCGCAAAGCCGAGCGCGACATGACTAATCCAGATCCCGATATTATGAGCAAAGCCATGCGCCGTTACGACAAGGCGATGCAGGATTTTGAGAATGCTAACGGCTATTCTGCACAGTCCGATGCCACTGTTATGGCTGAAAGTTTGGGTATTAGTCAAGATGTTCTGCCCCGTCAGCTTGGAACACTGTCGGGCGGTCAGCGTCGTCGAATTGAGTTAGCGCGAATCTTGTTTTCCGATGCCGACACCCTGATCTTGGATGAGCCGACAAACCACTTGGATGCTGATTCTATTGAATGGTTGAAAAAGTATTTGAAGAGCTATGCTGGCGGTTTTCTTGTTATCTCTCACTCCACTGAATTACTGGGAGAAACAGTGAATAAGGTGTGGCATTTAGATGCTCAGCGCGCTCAGATTGATATGTATTCGCTTGGATGGGCAGCATATTTGAAGCAACGTGCAGTGGATGAAGAACGTCGCCGCCGCGAGCGCGAAGTGGCTCAGAAGAAGGCTGAGCGTTTGATGCAGCAAGGTATTCGTTTGCATGCGAAGGCTACGAAGGCTGTGGCGGCTCAGAATATGATGCGTCGTGCTGAGAAGTTGTTGGAAGAGACTGAACCGATGCGTAAGAAGGAGAAGGTGGCGGATTTGCGTTTCCCTACTCCTGCACCATGCGGACGCACTCCTATTATGGCTGAGGATATTTCGAAGGCTTTTGGTTCGAATATTGTGTTTGCTGGTATTAATTTGGCAGTAGATAAAGGCTCACGCGTTGTTATTTTGGGTTATAACGGTGCGGGTAAAACCACAACTTTGCGTATTTTAGCTGGTGTAGATGAGCCAGATACTGGTGAGGTGAAACTGGGACATGGCGCTAAGATTGGCTATTTTGCTCAGGAACATGATACGTTGAATACCTCGGCAACTGTTTTGGAGAACTTGCAATCTGTTGCTCCTGAGTTGGATGATACGCAGGCGCGCACTATTTTGGGTAGCTTCCTGTTTTCCGGTGATGATGTGATGAAACCTGCAGGGGTGCTTTCGGGTGGCGAGAAAACTCGTTTAGCGCTTGCTACTTTGGTAACGTCTAAGGCGAATGTTCTTTTGCTTGATGAGCCGACAAATAATTTGGATCCTGCTTCTCGTGATGAGATTTTAAGTGCTATTTCCAAATATGAGGGGGCTATAGTGCTTGTTACTCACGATGAGGGGGCTGTTCAGGCGCTTAACCCTGACCGCGTTCTTCTTCTGCCAGATGGCGATGAAGACTTATGGAATGATTCCTACTATGATTTGGTTGCTTTAGAGTAATTTAGTAAATACTGATTGATAGTCTTAGCATTATGACTCTTCTTCAGCTTCAATATATTGTGAAAATCGTGGAATGCGGTTCCATGAACGAAGCCTCACACGCTTTATATATTTCTCAGCCAGCGCTGAGCTCTGCAGTTAAAGAACTTGAGAAAGAGATGGGTATTGAGATTTTCACCCGCTCTTCTCAAGGTATTGCTTTAACCGTTGACGGCGTTGAGTTCTTGCAGTACGCGCGTCAGATTCTTGATCAGACTGAGCTGATGAAGGAACGCTATAAGAACACGAAACCTCGTAAACAGTTATGCCAGGTATCGACCCAGCATTACATGTTTGCTGTAGAAGCTTTTGTCGATATGATTAACGCTTCTGATTCCGAAGAATACGAATTCTCTATTCGAGAGTCACGTACTCGCGAAATTATTGAATCAGTTGCCAATATGCGTTCAGAAATTGGCATTTTATATACCTCTGATTTTAACCGTAACGTTATTAATAAGCTGCTGCGCGAAAAGCACTTGGAATTCCATCCGCTTTTTACAGCAGGTTTGCATGTATTTATTTCACGTGAAAATCCTCTCGCATCGCGCAAAAAACTGACCATGGACGACTTGAAGCCATACCCATTTATTCAGTTTGAGCAAGGCGAAGAAGGAAGCTTCTATTTCGCTGAAGAAGCACGCTGGCCAGAATATGCGTCCAAACAAATTAACGTAACCGATCGCGCAACCATTTTGAACTTTATTGTGGGGTTGAACGGCTATACCATTTCCTCTGGTATTGATAACGAAGATTTAAATACAGAAAAAATCGTGACCATTCCACTTGACTGCGATGACCGTATGCTGGTTGGTTGGATTACTAACGAACGCGCTCGCCTTTCACATGCAGCGAATAATTATGTAGAAAAACTCAAAGAAGTTATTCATCGTCACGGATACGAAACGATTGAAGATTAATTCATATGTATACATGGTCGGTGGCATGCGCCACCGACCATCCTTTTTAATCTCAAATGTGCCACAGTCGGTAATTCTCGAAACATCGTATAACAATAGGTACTCCTACAATAAATGCCCATCCCCATGGCGTTCCCCATAAAGCTATAGCATAAAGACATACAAGCACACCTATATGCCTAAGAAATAGCCCTGTTTTATCTTCTGCTTGCACAATACATAAATCATTAAAATAACGATTGCAGCATGTATACTCCAGAAAATTACAGGCAAGGATTGGGCGAAACCATCGAGCACTTCTCCATACGCAGCAAGAGCACAACCTGCATAAATACAAAAACGAATTCCTGTATCGAACTTATACATGATATGAATCTTCCGAATGGAAGCACTCTAGTATTGTGCCTCACACGATATATCACATCACTGTGAATGAATATTATGTGCCATTATTCTAGTTTTTTTTGATGAAAAAACGCAGGGAGTATTGTGAAAATACTCCCTGCGAGATTCAAAAAATTTATTTTATGCGCCGTATTGCGTAAAATACTCGTCAATCTGTTGCGAGATGTCGTCAGTAATAACTGCTGAACCATCAGCATGACGTAATTCACGCGCAGCGCTAATAATATCGTGAATAGTTGCGATAGCAAAAACAGGGAAACCGAACTCATCTTCTACAGCTTGAACAGCAGAAACATCGGAATCCTTGGTTTTTTCCATGCGGTCAACAGACAAAACTAAACCAACAACATCAACATCTGCAGCTGCCTTCAGTTTAGGCAAAACCTCACGTACAGCAGTTCCAGCGGTCATCACGTCATCTACAAGAAGAACCTTCATGCCGTCACGAAGCGGTGTGCCCACAAACATGCCGCCATCACCGTGATCCTTGGCTTCTTTACGGTCAAAAGTGTATCCCACAGCACAGCCGCGCGCCGAGCTTAACGCCATAGACGTGGTAACTGCCAGCGGAATGCCCTTATAAGCAGGACCAAAAACAGTATCAAACTGTTCTAATTTGCCGCTGGACTGTGCTGCTTCAATAGCAGAAGCGTAAAACTGACCCAAACGAGCAATACGGTCACCGTCATTAAAAGAACCAGCATTAATAAAATATGGGGACTGACGTCCGGACTTCAAAGTAAAAGAACCGAACTTTAACGCCTGACTGTCAAGCAGAAACTTCGTAAAATCAGTTGATGCACTCACGGTACTCTCCCTTATTATCGTGAATATTAATCCAGTTATTGCCTTCAGCTAAGGCAGCAGCTAACTCAGGTCGCTCGTCTAAAAGCTCCTCCAACTCGCAGGCAATACGAACAGGTGCAGCAGGATCTACTAAAGCCGCCGAACCAACTTCCACAGCATTTGCTCCAGCATAGAGGAATTCTAAAGCATCCTCACCGGTAAAGGTGCCGCCCATCGCAATAATCGGAAAATCATGGAAAGTCTGACGAATTTTATACACCATCGCCACAGCCATCGGATGCACCGCTGGCCCCGATACGCCGCCGGTAATATTAGCCAGAATCGGTCGCCCTGTGCGCGTATCAATACGCATGCCCACGAAAGTATTAATCAGAGAAACAGCATCGGCACCATTGTCTGCTGCGGCACGCGCAATCGGCACCACATCATCCACATTCGGCGTGAGCTTAATAATCATCGGTTTATCGGTCAGCGGACGCAAACGCTTAAGCAACTTAGCCAACGCCACCGGATCCTTCCCCACCGACGTACCAGACTTCACATTCGGGCAACTGACGTTAATCTCCAACATATCCGCGTCAGAATCGGCGAGTTTAGCGACTACTTCAGCAAAATCGTCATCGCTATGCCCTGCCACATTAGACACAACAGTGGCGCCCATTGCCTTCAAACGCGGCAAATCATCCTCAAGATAATGATCTACACCTGGGTTTTGCAAACCCACAGAATTGACCGTACCGGCTGGGGTTTCCGCAGTTCGTGGCGCAGGATTACCCTCCCACGGCACAGGAGACACACCTTTTGTAGATACAGCACCGATAACAGCTGGATTGTAATACACCGAGCAAGCATCGAGATTATACGTGCCAGCAGCTGTACCGATTGGGCTTTTCCATTCAACACCAGCCACCACAGTGCCATGCGTAAACGTGTATGGTTTGGTTGCGTCAAACATCTCCATTAGTTCCATCCCCGCTTAATTCTATTGCGCTTAATTCTATCGCGATTAGTTCCATCCCAACTCTTCGCGCGTAAAGACTGGACCATCAATGCATACTTTCTTGTTGCCATCAACTGTTGGCGTAATACACACCACGCACGTTCCGTATCCGCAGCCCATGCGCTCTTCCAAACTCAACTGAGCTTCTACCCCATGTTCACGCGCCCATGAAGCCACTGCTTTCATCATGGGATGTGGACCACAGGTTAAAATATGCACGTCCGATAAATCAGGACGACCGTCTTGCTGGGCTTGCTGCTCACCTTGCTGCTCCTCTAACCAGCTATTGAGCAAATCAATCACATTGCCCTGAGCATTGTCAATACTGCGCACATCATCGCAATAACGTGCAGCAAAATCATCAGCAAAATGCACATCGCGATACCCATACATAGCTGTGCATGTTGCATCCGAACGGCCAGCCAATTTTTCAGCCGCATGCAGAACCGGTGGCACGCCCAAACCACCGCCAATGGTTAAATATCGTCCCGGCGCGCTTAAATCGAAAGGCTTTCCTAATGGTCCGAGAATATCGATGGAATCGCCGACGTGAAGCTGTGCAAACTCAGCAGTACCGCGACCGACCACAGCAAAAATAAAGCTCACCTCATCACCATTAATCTCAGCAATGCCAAAAGGTCGTGGAGAAATCTGCTGATTATTCTTCGAATACAAGTTCGCAAACTGTGCAGCCTGACCATGCTGAGCAATATATTCATCGCGTACAGTTAAACGCACAATACTATCAGTAAGTAGCTCATGCCCTACAACCTCAACGGTACGGCGTGATGGCAGGTATCCTTTGCCTTCAGGATTAGTCTTAAGGAAGGTTTGGGCAGTCATAGTGTCCTTACATTAGTTAGGCGCGAACGCGAGCGATATCGTTTTTCATAGCGAGCGCGGCTTGGCGAGCACTGGTAGCAACTAGATTAAGTGCTTGTAGTTTAGTTCTGATTGTTTCCGCTTCATCTGTGTGCTTCCATGCTCCAATAATACCGCGAGAGGAGTTAATAAGTGCGCCTAAACCGTTTTCGTCAAACAGCCCTGCGAGGTCATCAGCTGTTCCTCCTTGTGCGCCGTAACCGGGAACAAGGAAGAAAGTATGCGGCATGAGGGTGCGCAGCTGCGCGCCCAGAACAGGATGTGTAGCGCCAACGACTGCGCCAACACGTGAATATCCGTACTTGTTGTCGCGCGAGTTTTCGCCCCACTGCTCGACCAGTTCGGCCACTTGAGTAGCAACAGTATGCGCGGATCCGTCTACCCGCAAATCTTGCAGTTCGTTCGAGCTTGGGTTGCTCGTTTTCACAAGAACGAAAATATCTTTATTACTGTTATTAGCAGCCTGTACGAAGGGAAGAATACCGTCGGAACCTAAATAAGGATTTACAGTAACTGCATCTTCATGCCACACATCTGTTGAGCCAACACCATTAATACTTGGTGTGCCTTCTATATGTGCTGCATATGCTGCTGCTGTGCTGCCAATATCTCCGCGCTTAATATCGCCTAGCACGTAGAGTCCGCGAGTCTGTGCATATTCATTGGTGCGCACATACACGTCTAGTCCTGCAGGTCCGAGCGCTTCATACATAGCAATTTGAGGTTTTACAGCGGGAACAATATCGTATACAGCATCAATAATGGCAATATTAAAAGCAAAGTAGGCTTCCGCCACGTCACGCACAGTACGAGCACCGTTCAATAGTATTGGAGGAATTAGTGCAGGCTTAGGATCTAAACCGACAACACTGGGATTATCTTTAGCAATAATCGCATCAATTAAGGCTCTCATGCCAATTCTTCTCCTTCGCTGAAGGCATACTCACCCAAACGTGAATAGGTCATAACAGCATTGCATACAGTAGCAAGCACACGTCCTCGCACAGACCACGCGTTAAAAGGGGTATTGCGTGCTGCAGATGCAAAATTATCGGCACGAATGATCCACTGCTCATCAGGAGCAAGAATAACAACATCAGGATGTTGTCCTGGAATATCTGTTTGAGATAAATCGTGCGTAGTATATGCGCGAATTTCTTCGCTTGTAAAATCAATCTGAGCGTTATGAGCGTGAGCGTAACCTGCAATATCAAAGCTTTCTGCACCCAACAGTCGATTTGGTTCCACAGACATCAGCTCAATAAGACGAGAATCATCAATATAGCCAGCTTCTACAAGCACTTTACGCAAAACTGGGTATGCTGTTTCCAAACCAATAATTCCGTTAGGAGCGGTGAGCATAGCGTCAAGAGCGCCGAAACCTTTCTCCTGAGCAGTATGTGGCGCATGATCAGTTGCAATCATATCGACAGTACCGTCGCATACTGCTTCCAAAGTTGCTAAACGATCATGAGCAGAACGCAAAGGCGGATTCATTTTTGCGTACGTTCCGTATTTTTCTACGTCGGAATCATCTAAAGCTAAATAATGTGGCGCTGTTTCGCAGGTAATATGTACACCATCATCTTTTGCCTGACGGATAGCTTCAAAAGCTGCTGCCGTAGACACATGCTGTAAATGCAAATGCACGCCTGTTACACGTGCAATATGAATATCGCGTTCAACAATAGCAAGCTCAGTATCAGCAGGAATACCTGGTAATCCAAGACGACGTGAAGTGTCGCCCTCATTCATTACGCCGGTTTTATGATGCTCGCAATGGTCAATAAATGGGAGCTTATAATCCACACAGTTGCGCACTACGTCATCGAGAGTGCGAGCCGTTACTGCAGAACCATCGTCCGACATGGCTACAACTGGGTGATTAAAATGCCGTTCTCCCCCAGCGCGCATATCTTTCCAATCAGCAGGATCAGATGCCTCATCTCCGCTGCGCCCCTTTGAAGCAGACACGCATAAGGAGTAACGCACAGGAAGATTACCGCGATACTCCAAATCTTCTAAAGCATTCACACCGTCATATGTGCAACCATCTGCAGCAGGCTCAGTATTAGGCATAATCAACACATTCGTGTATCCACCATGAGCCGCTGCAGCAGCACCCGACTGCATAGTTTCTTTATCTGTTTGACCAGGATCGCGGAAATGAACGTGAGGATCAGCAAAACCAGGAGCAATCATCCACTCACTGGCATTAAAAGAACGGGTAGCATCCTGCCCATCTGGAACACGCACGGTAATATTTTCACCGGTATCCCATACGCGAATATTATGCAAAATGACAGTCATAACTACCCCTTCTTTCGTTCCTAAGATTGTACCGATAAGGCTTTACAGTTTAGCTTCTTCGTCACAGTAATCGCAACGATACTGCATGCCCAAAGCATCTTCATGACCACGCACCAAATGGAACTGCTGCTTAATACCACGTTCAGTAGAAGTTACGCAACGAGGATTAACGCAGGTAATAATATTAGTAACGTGCAAAGGCAGCACAGGCTTTTCTTTGGACGTAATAGAACCGTCGTGCACAATATTGACCGTAGCAGTTGGCGCAATCAGAGCCAAAATATTAACGTCAATAACAATATCGCTTTCAATTTTAATAATGTCTTTTGTGCCCAGCGTTTGACTATCGGCATTCATAATAAGAGCTAAACGTGTTTTACGAGGATCAATGCCCAAAAAATCAAGTACTTTTAAAGCATGACCTGCTGGAACGTGGTCAATAATAATACCATCGTGAATGCTTGTAACTTTCATTAGATACGCACCTGCTTTTCCATCTCTTCAGCGTTATATCCTGGCAGTTCATCGCCCACAACCGAACTTTCCAAAGCCATACGCATAAGCATACCGTTCTTAACCTGTTCAAAATACAAAGCGCGCGGATCATCATCAACATCTACAGCAATCTCATTAACTCGAGGCAAAGGATGAAGAACCGCTAAATTCGAACGACCGTGAGACAGTTTTTCAGCATCTAAAATATAGGTATCGCGCAAACGCAGATAATCGTCTTCGTTAAAGAAACGCTCCTGCTGCACGCGCGTCATATACAGAACGTCCAAATCGCCAATAACATCGACCATATCGCGCACTTCAATATAGGAGCATGACGGCGTTTCGTTAATACGATCAATCACGTATTGAGGCGTGCGCAACTCCTGAGGAGAAATAAGCACAAAATTCACATCGCCATAACGACACAAAGTTTCAATAAGCGAATGCACGGTGCGTCCGAAAGTTAAATCGCCGCACAAACCAACAGTCAGCTTATTTAAGCGACCGAAATGATTGTATATCGTTGATAAATCAGCCAATGTTTGAGTAGGATGCATATGACCGCCATCGCCCGCATTAATAACTGGTGTATCCACTGCCTGTGTAGCAACTAAAGCAGCACCTTCCTTAGGATGACGCATTGCCACTACATCTACGTAGTTCGACACAGTTTTTAACGTGTCTGCAATCGTTTCACCTTTAGAAGCAGATGATTGGCTTGCTCCCGCAAAACCAATAACCTGACCGCCTAAACGCAGCATAGCTGTTTCAAAACTCAGACGAGTACGTGTTGATGGCTCATAAAATAAAGTGGCTAATACACGTCCGTCACATGTATGAGCCACTTCTTTTCGATGCGAATCAATATATCGAGCTTTTAATAATAAATCATTAATTTGAGGAACGGATAAATCATCCAATGTAACAACACTCATTCCAGCTAAGGAAGAGCTTAACTGTGCAGACATCGGGCACGCCTTTCTGTGGAAACCTCATACAAAATCGAGATTTCATACGAAACTTTTCATACGAAACTTTTCATACGAAACCAAAATTCCATACAAGAACCGAGGGGCACTGCATGCGCTGTGACCTCATTAAGGGTAGTGCAAAAATAAGACAAGATAACAGGTGCGTGTTTGTGAGGGGTGTGTGGCTAACTATCTCCGAAACGTCCATCTTAAGCAGTCAAGCTATTTTCGAACCGTCAGTCCGGCACTTATTTTATGTCGTACTTTGCGCCTGAGTTTGTCTCGTAGGTTGTGCAACTTTCGTACAATATTTCGTACAACTTTCGTGCAACTTTTGTGTCTTGTGCTCCCCTGTTTTGGCGCTCTTTCCTTTATCATAGAAAGTGACGTTCACAATCATTCAGACGCTCGTTGCGAGCGCGAATGATGAGCGTTTCAGCGCAACGTTCATGATCGGGAAAGTAGCCTGCTTGTTATGGGATCGTTTTTACTCATTATTCAAATCGGTATAGCCGTAGTTATTTCATCCCTGCTAAGCCCCTATATTCCTCGTGTGTCTATGCCGCTGGTACAGATTTTTTTGGGTATTCTGTGGTTCTTTATTCCTGGTTTGCCGCTTATTAACTTGGATTCGGAGTTCTTCTTACTCGTTTTTATTGCGCCGCTGCTGTATTTTGAGGCAATGCATATTTCCCGTTCGGGTTTGCGTAAAAACTTGGGCATTACGCTGTCTTTGGCTGTGGGATTAGTGCTTTTATCTATTGTTATTGCTGGTTATACGCTCACATTTTCGATGGCTGATATTCCTTTGGCTGCCGCTTTTGCCTTAGGTGCTGCTTTAAGTCCGACAGATGCTGTGGCGGTGTCACAAATTGGCGCTGATGCTCAGCTGACCGAGCGTCAAGAAACTGTTTTAGCTACAGAAAGTTTGTTCAATGATGCTTCCGGTATTGTGAGCTTCCAGTTTGCTTTAGCTACTTTGATTACTGGAACGTTTTCGCCTCTGAAGTTTTCGCTGAACGTGCTTTACAGTTTTATTGGCGGCGCTGCAGTAGGCGCTGTACTGGGTATTATGCTTAATCATTTGATTGTTTGGTTGCGTCGTATGCGGTTGGAAACCACGACGAACCGTATTTTGATTGAACTGATGTTCCCCCTGCTTGTTTTTGGGGTTGCTGACGATATTTTTGAAGCTTCGGGCGTTATTGCAGTCGTTGCCGCCGGTTTGGTGGCACGCTACCATCGCGTGGGTGTGGGTGAAGATTTAGCTGAAGTCAACCGCGTCTCGGGTGCAGTGTGGGATGTGGTTGCTTTCGTGCTCAATGGATCTGTTTTCGTTCTTCTGGGTATTGAGCTGCCTTTGGCTATGCGTCAAACGATTGTGAACGATAAGGTCAATACTGTGGGCATGGTGCTCACTGCTATGGTCTTGTGCATGGTGCTTTATCTGGTGCGTTTCTTCTGGATAGCGGCAACCTTACGTACTACAAAGTCTCATGAAACAGGTTTGCGCCGCAAAATGACTAAAGAACGTTGGCATTCTGCTGCTGTTATGACTTTTAGTGGAGCTAAGGGAACTATTTCGCTGATTTTGGCGTTTAGCTTGCCTTCACAGCTTGATACTATGACGGACTTCCCTGTTCGTACGGCTTTCCTGTTTATTGCTGCTGTTTATATTATTCTTTCTTTGTTGATTGCCAATATTATTGTTCCTATTTTGGCGCCTGCAGAAAAAGATGAGGATGGTCATAAATTCGCTTTGGCTAACTTGGAGATGCTTAACCGTACGCTGGTGGCTATTTCGCGTATTGATAATCCAGATCAGCATATAGCGATTGAAGCTGTGATGCGTTCGTACAATGCGCGTATTGCGCGTCAGCGTGGCAAAGTGCTGACTCCTGAAGAATTAGCCACTTTGCATTCTGCTCGTATTGAAATGCGTCATTGGCAAAGTACGTGGTTGGAAAATTATGCACGCCGCAACCCGCAATATACCGATGCATGCCAACGTCTGTTGGCGCCTATTGAATACTCCTTGACGCATGACGGGGCTGGATGGTTCAAACATGTGCGAACTCGCATGTACTTTTTGCGTTTGAAAACTGTGGTATGGATTCGTGTTATGCGGGCAGCTATTCGATTCTTGTGGACGCGCACAGTGCAAGTGACCACGCGTTCAGAAGACGTGGAGTATAGGCGCTCGGAAGTAACGCGCATCCAGTTGCAGTTATTACAGGACTCGATTCACCATGCTTTCATTTTGATTAATTATGATCAGGTGCCGCCGGTAGTGGGTTCCACGATTGTGAGTGAGTTGCGTACCTTGATTAAGAGCTTGCAGATGCCTTCGATGGCTAAGCCGGGCGCTACCACTTTTGAATCTTTCCCTCATCAGTTTAACGAAGTGCTTTCTCAGGCCTATGCCATTGAGCTAGAAACTATTCGTACGATGGCGGATAAGAAAGAGATTACTCGCGAACAAGCTCGTACCATGCGTCACAATGTATTCCTTATGCAGTCAGATTCTGTGGCTTAACTAGAGTGATTCACGCACGAGAGAAGGATTTTAGCAGCTGTTCCTCACAATCAGGCTTCAAACTGCGTTACACTCGATAATCTCTTGCCCTCACGCATTCTGCTTAACCGATTAACACACCTGTTATGCCAGTTTTGATGCACAAGATGGCTTCAAAACTGGCATATCGGTTGCGCGTATCGACTTCACGCATGAAGAGGGTTATTCACGCCCATAAAACAGACGATTGACCACATCACGGCATTTGCGCATAACACCAATCACATCATCCATAAACTGCAAACCGCGGTGTGCTTCGTGACCTAAGCATACGGCTAAACCGCCCATATCGAAGTAATCGTCAGGAATAATATCTGCCTGCTGGGCACGCCCTGACCATAAGAAAGAGGCATTACGTAAATCAGTGCACAACTGCCATGAATGACGCAAAATCTGGGCATCATCAGCACGAATAACACCATGTTTTTCTAAAGCGTCTAAAGCATCAATAGTATGCGTGGTGCGAACGTCCTCCCATTGAGCGGCATAACGCAATTGCAGTAATTGCACAGTCCATTCCACGTCGGACAATCCGCCACGCCCCAGCTTAATATGCCGATCATTGCGTACTCCGCGCGGCAAGCGCTCAGCCTCCATGCGCGCCTTCAATTGGTGAATACTATGCGCTTCTTCAGCAGTCACACCATCCGCACTATACCTGAGCGGATCAGCTATCTGCGCAATAAAACGCGCGCCCAGCTCCTGGCAACCAGCAGCCACACGAGCGCGCAGCAAAGCCTGCCTCTCCCACGTCTGCGACCAGGAAGCATAATACTCGCGGCAAGAGTCGAAAGAACGCACAAGTGGACCGTTCTTCCCCTCAGGTCGCAAATCCATATCTACATCAAGCTTCTGTTCAGTTCCGGCTAAATCAGTCAAAATAGAGCGAATCACATCGGCTTGAGAACTAGCGAAAGACCGTGCAATATTATCGCTCACACCGTCTGCGGCTTCGTAAACAAGCGTCACATCGGCATCAGAAGAAAAATTGACTTCTTCCCCACCGAATCGTCCCATCGCAATAACAGCCATCCGTGCTGGAGCTTCGTCATAGTCGCCTTGCTTCATTAAATGAGTGGTTGCCCACTGTAAGCTAGCATCCAGTAAAGCATCATAGACGCGCGTCATAGCGCGTAAAGCTTCTTGAGAATTAATAACGCCACTCATCCACGATAAGCCCACGCGCTCAATCTCGCGGCGTCTCATCGCACGCAACAAGGTTGAAAACTCCACTTGAGAATCAGCAAAACGGCTTAACATCACCGACGTACGAGTGGCGAGACTATCGTGTGACCGTGGCTGCAAACTTTTGTCATCGCCCAACCATGTGGTAGATTCAGACGACTTCATTAAGGCTTCACTCAAATACCGAGAATTAGCAAAAATATGACATAAACGTTCTAAAGCCGTAGGCGAATCACGCACAAAACCAAGATAAGGACCGGAACTTCCAATAGTTTCCACCCAACGTCGCCACATCATCAACCCCATATCAGGGTTTTGACCAATGCCCACCCACAATAAAATCTGAGGCAATAAAATATGATTAATACGGCTAGCGCGCGAAATGCCTGAAGTTAACGCATGAACATGCACCATAGCAGCATCTGGATCGGCAAAGCCCACAGATTCAAAACGCTGACGCATAGCCTCATCAGACAAACGAATATCATCCTCAGACAGAGCCGACAAGTGCGGCAACATAGGACGATAATAAATATCCATATGCAAGCGACGCACTTGCAAACGCACAGCATCAAAACGCTCCACCAATTGAACAGCTGTTAATCCCACAGCTCGCGATAAACGCACAATATCGGGATTTTCAGCAATATCGCGTTCACTTATATGGCGAGTTCGCGTAAAAATATCTTCATGAGCACTCGAAATCTGTGGGAATAAATGAGTGCGTTTCATTTTCCATAACTGCTGACGATGCTCTAATACGCGCAAGAACCTGTAATCTTGCGATAAATTTTCAGCCTGCTGACGGTTAATATAACCGCCCTGAGCCAAATGCTTCAGCGATGTCAATGTGTCTTTCGTTCGCAAAGTTTCATCGGTGCGACCATGCACAAGCTGTAGCATTTGCACAGTAAACTCCACATCGCGCAAACCACCCTTACCCAGCTTAATCTCACGGTCTTTATGATCCAACGGAATATGTTCTTCAACGCGCGTGCGCATAGCGCGGCAGTCATATACAAAGTTTTTACGAGCAGAAGCAGACCACACAAGCGGTGTAATCATATCGAGAAAATCAGCGCCAACTTGCATATCTCCCGCAATAAAACGCGCCTTAAGCAGAGCTTGAAACTCCCAGTTTTCCGCCCACTTTTCATAATATATACGCGCTGATTGCACAGTGCGCACCAAAGCTCCAGCCTTACCTTCGGGGCGCAAAGCAGTATCAATCTCCCACAGAGCGGGAACGCTGACTCCAGGAATAACAGCAGAACAGACAGCTTGTAAAACCGAGCCAATCTGGGTACCCACAACAGTAAGATCGCCATGAAAATCATCTGTTTTGTCTACAAGATAGACCAAATCAACGTCGGAAACGTAATTAATTTCTTGAGCGCCCAGCTTACCCATACCAAAAACAGCAAAACGACATTCTGCTGCCTGAGGAACTTTATACTGCGCAATCTTCAAAGCTGCACGTAAAGTATCATCAATCAACGCGCTTAAACGTTGAGAAATAACAGGCTGCACGTCCAAAGGATAATCGCTTGCTACATCGTCAGCGGCAATATGCAGTAAGTTTTTCCAATAGGTTATGCGCAAATCCTGCACTTGCTCAATATAGCTGGCGCTCTCATCAACATCAAAAGACTGTTGAGGTTCAGCTGCCTGAAAAACTTCCGTCACCAAAGAAGGTTGAGAACTAAGAAAATGCCCTAGTCCATCGGAGGCACCACACAAAGCTACAAGCCGTGACATTTCACTGCTACGGGCAGTAAAAAACGTTGTGCTAATATCGCTCTTCTGCTCTGCTAATTTCTCAGCAATATCGGCAACATAACGCATTGCTGTATCAGGATTATCCGCGTTCGAGGCATAACCTAAAATATCGACCACAGACCATGCACACGTATAGCGTGATGCTACTGCATCGAGACAGCGATGCAAGCGTTGTGCATCATTGAGCGCATGATTAATCTGTTGAAATCCTGTGCGAATGAGTTGCGTTGACGATAGCGAGAAATCATCCATATTAGTTACAATCCTTCGCAGAAATAACAGCGATAACGTCTGCTTCATGCACATCCCACTCATGGAAAGGCTTGTTCGAACCTAAGATAGCGCAGGCAGCTGGGGATAAGCCTAACTGCAATAAATCATACGTGCTGTCGTGTTTATCTGCTGAGCGTGCCCACCATTGGGCAGCTTCACTCATTGTTGGCTCATGACCGATTACCATGAGCAGATGATGCTTTTTCTTTTGACCGTATATGATTTCAGAGATTTCTGATAATCCGTCTGTATACAGTTTTTTATGATAAGAAACGTCCGGTTTATCGCCAAAAACTTTGAGTATTTTATCTGCGGTTTGACGCGCTCGCTTAGCACCCGAGACCGCAAGAACATCAGGAACTAAATTGATTCCATCTAATGCTTTAGCCACATGCTTGGCTTGTTTGCGTCCCTTATCAGTTAATTCGCGCTCTGCATCTGTTGATGCATTTTTCTCGGTTTTAGCGTGACGCATAAGAATAAGAACATACTCATAATCGCGTGCACGTTTACCAATTTTTGTTAGGTTTACAGCCATAGTCTTATCCTACCAAACATTACAGTTGAGATAGTTGAGCATCTAAATCACGCAATACCTTACGTAATTTTCTATCAGACATATCGCGCAGCTCCAGACTTGCCAAGTCTACGCCGTTCTCATCAATATCTGTTGTTGTATCTTTATTCGGGCGTTCACGTTTTTTCAATGCGGTAAAACCGTCAGCCATAGCACGAGCAAAAACAAGGAAACCGGTATGACCAATCATGGAATGCTCAGGACGAACAGCCAATCCATCCACTTTCCAGGACCTTTCCAAACTCTCTTGAATATGCGGCACAGTCCATTGGCCCGATTCTTGAAGCTTGTCAACCAAACGGCTTAACTGAGTTGTTGTGGTGACGTAACACGTCAATACGCCACCTGGGGCAATAACTCGATGAGCTTGTTCAAGACGGTTCCATGGGTCGAGCTGATCGAGCACAATACGATCAAAATAATGTGATTCACAGTGTGTAATCTGCGTATCAAAATCTCCCACAATCATATGCCACCATGAAGGAGCATAACCATAAAATAACGCAGCATTTGCTTCACAGATTTTCGCGAAATCTGGGCGCATCTCAATTGTTGTTAGCTCACCCTGCTCACCGATAGCTTCTAACAGATGCAAGCTCATAGCACCAGAACCACCCCCGGATTCAAGTACGCGCATACCAGGGCGAATATCACCAAGTTCAATAACGGTTGCAATATCCTTCGGATACATAATTTGCGCACCGCGAGGCATAGAAAGCACATAGTCTGCTAAACGTGGACGCATAACCGTATATTGCCATCCACCAATACGCCGAGATGCCTTCCACGGTTTGCCTTGTGGCGTCTGCGACATATTCGTATTGGCAGCAGCATTGCCAGCGTGAGTTTCAATAACTCGACCCTCAGCCTCACCAATAATATCGTTATGCGCAATCTGGCCATGCGCTGTATCGGTTACGCCATCTGCAACCAATTGGAAGGTAAGCATATTGCCCTTACGGTCGGTTAACTGCACCTTTTGGCCGGCACGTAAAACTCCTCGTGTATACGTCATCATCTCACCTTTCCAAACGTCATCGAACAACTATTGTATACGCAAAGGCGCGCCTGCTCACTAGAACAAGCGCGCCCCGTGCTCTCAACTTTTAATTATCGTCACTTTTGCCAGCAAATTGAGAGTTATACATATTCGCATACGCACCATTCAACGCTAACAATTCGTCGTGGCTGCCCTGCTCCACAATATCGCCATGATTGACGACCAGAATAATATCAGCATCGCGAATCGTAGACAATCGGTGAGCAATCACAAAGGCTGTGCGACCAGTTCTCAATGTATTCATTGCTTCCTGAACCTTCACCTCTGTTCGGGTATCAACCGAGCTCGTAGCTTCATCCAAAATCAAAATATCTGGATCAGATAAGTATGCACGTGCAATAGTCAACAGCTGTTTTTCACCCTGAGACAGTTCTGTGGAATCATCACTCAAAACAGTATCGTAACCCTGAGGTAAGCGACGGATAAACTCATCAACATGTGTAGCGCGAGTAGCCTCAAGTAGACGCTCTTCTGTGCGGGCAGACGCATCATGCACACCGTAGAACAAGTTCTCACGGATCGTTCCTTCAAACAGCCAGGTATCTTGCAAAACCATACCGAAATGGCTACGCAAATCCTGACGTGTCAGCTGCTTCGTATCTACGCCGTCCAAACGAATGTGTCCGCCATTAATCTCGTAGAAGCGCATGAGCAAGTTCACCAAAGTGGTTTTACCAGCACCCGTTGGGCCAACAATAGCTATAGTTTGACCAGGCTGAGCTTCCAAAGACAAATCACGAATAAGCGGCTTATCTGCAGTATAAGCGAACTGTACATGGTCGAACTCAACATGACCCTTCACACCGCCGTTTGCAGCAGTCAGCTCAGCCAAACGAGGAGCATCCTGATTATCTCGTTCTTCCTCATCAGCATCCAAGAATTCGAAAATACGCTGAGCGCTCGCAACAGCAGACTGCAGCATAGAACCCATAGAAGCAAGCTGACCCAAAGGCTGCGTTGCTTGACGTGAATACTGAGTAAAGGCCTGTAAATCACCCAAAGTGAGCTGACCGTTAATCACACGCAAACCACCGAAAATAGCAACAATAACGAATGAAACATTACCAGCGAAAGAAGTCAACGGATTCATCAGGCTTGAGAAGAAGTTTGCAATAAAGCTGGACTTATACAAACCCTGGTTATATTCTTCAAAAGTCTGCTCAGCATTATGTTCCTGACCGTAAGCGCGCACAACCAAATGACCTGAGAACATTTCTTCCACATGCGAGTTTACCTTACCGGTGTGTTCCCACTGCTTAATAAATTCAGGTTGAACCAGTTTTAAAATACCTGCAATAACCACAAGCAGAACAGGAATAACAATAACGGCAACCACAGTAAGAGTTGGCGAAATCGTCAACATCATAATAATGGTGGCAACGAACTGGAAGGTAGAGAAGAAGAACTCAGCCAAAATCTGCTGCAACGACTGTTGCACATTATCCACGTCATTTGTTGTACGACTCATGATTTCGCCGCGTGGAATACGATCAAAATAGCTTAATGGCAGACGGTTAATTTTCTCAATAATCTCGTTACGTAAACGGTAAACCAAGTTACTGGTCGTGCGAGCCATCATAAAGGATTGCACGGCACGCAAAGTCATTGCAATAACGTAGATACCAATGGTAATGAGCATAATCTTGGCGAAAGCAGACCAATCAACGCTCTTACCCACTGCAACGTTATAGCTCGAGAGCATAGAAGCAATCTTGTCTTGACCGTTCTGCTTGAGCATATCAATAACCGTATTGATAGATGTTCCCTCAGGAATATGCATCGTATTCTTGAGCATAACGCCCAAAATACCGGTGAAGAGAATATCTGTGCCCTGCGCCATAATCTTTGGTCCGGCCACAATGAGAGTAACGCCAATAAGACCACTGAGAATCATTATGGTCATGCGCACACGGTCGGCAGCTAAATAGCGCACAAGACGACTAATAACACGTAAATTCTCTCCTTTTTTCACTACAGGAGATGTGTCGTTTCTTGCCATGTTAGTCCTCCTTTCCTAAGCTCAAGGATTCAATATCTGGACCTTGACCGCCTTGAGATTCCACAATTTCTCGATATGTTTCGTTAGTAGCCATCAGCTCGGCGTGTGAACCCTGACCTACAATACGTCCGTTATCCATAACAATAATGATGTCTGCATGGCGAATAGAAGACGCACGCTGTGCCACCAAAAGCTGAGTTGCTTGGCGAGTGATTGGAGCCAAAGCATCGCGCACCTTCTTATCAGTTGCCATATCTAATGCAGAGAAGGAATCATCGAAAGAGTAAATATATGGGCGACGAACTACAGCACGTGCAATGCATAGACGCTGTTTCTGTCCACCTGAGAAGTTCGTACCGCCTTGAGCTACATGAGCCTCTAAACCATCTGGTAGTTCACGCACGAAATCCTCAGCCTGAGCAATACGCAGAGCCTCCCACAGCTGCTCATCAGTAGCGTCAGGATTACCGTAGAGCAGGTTTGAACGGATAGTACCTGAGAAGAGTACTGACTTTTGAGGAACAGGGCCGAAAAGTGCAGCTAGATCGCTTGGATCGTACTCTTTAACATTATGACCGTCAAGCAGCACTTCACCATCAGTTACATCGAACATGCGAGATGCCAAACGAATAATAGTTGATTTACCTGAACCAGTTGCACCAATAAATGCCACGGTTTGCCCTGGACGAGCAGCAAAGGAAATATTATTCAGTACTTTTTCTTCCGCACCTGGATAGGTGAAACTGACGTTCTTAAACTCAATAACACCCTGTGGATTATCGTTGTGCACCGGCTGTGCTGGAGCTGTAATAGTGCTGCGAGTATCCACTACCTCCATAATGCGCTTAGCTGAAACAGATGCACGAGGTAACATCACGGACATCATGGCAGACATCATTAAGCCAATCATAATAATCATGAGATATTGAATGAAGGCCTGTAAGGAGCCAATTCCCATCTCGCCCGATTCAATACGATGACCGCCGAACCACATAATAGCCACATTCGATACATTAATAATGAAGAACATGGTTGGAATCATGAGACCCATCCATCGGCCAATATTGAGCAGAAGATGCACAAGAGCATCGTTACTGTCATCAAAACGCTTACGTTCCGTATTTTCGCGCGTGAAAGCACGGATAACGCGCACACCGCTAATCTGTTCGCGAACCAACTTGTTGACTTCATCGAGCTTCTTCTGGAACTTCTTAAACAAGCCCATCATCTGGCTCATAATAATAAAAGCAACAAGAAGCACAATAGGAATAATAATGGCGATAGACCACGTTAATGGACCATCTTCACGTGCGGCCATAATCACGCCACCAATAAACATAATTGGTGCCTGCAAAATAATCAGCATGGATTGCATAGTTGCCATCTGAACCTGCTGCACATCGTTGGTTGCACGTGTAATAAGCGAAGACGTGGAGAAAGTCTCAATATCGTGTAACGACAACTTCTCTACCGACGCGAAATAATCCTTACGCACCTCATAGCCAACTCGCATAGCTAAATGCGTAGAATAATAGACGGCAATAATATTGGTAATAATTTGAATAAGTGCTACCCAAATCATTGTCCAGCCGATGCTCCATACCTTATCCGCATCGCCTGCTGTTACACCGTCATTAATAATATCTGCCTGAAGATTAGGCAAATACAGGTTGAGCACGGTCTGCCCCACCTGCACAAGTACCAAGATAGATACTTGCAACCAATGCCTGGAGAGGAATCTCCTCCATAACTTAAGCATGGGAAACCTTTCTGTACGATAAAACTTATGAGCGGAAGAGTTGCTGATGTTTCTTATGAATATGCATGCGAACTTGCTCAGGAGTTAAATTCTTATTAAAGATCTCCGGATCTGTATGTGCCAAAACTATCGAACGTGAACGCTTAAAGTTTGGTACCAGACTATCCATCGCATTCCAATGCTCATTATCAGCCAAGATGGAACGTACATGATCTCGCATCGATTCTTGTGATGCATTCTCTATTAAACGTCCTAGTAAAGTATTGAGCGTCTTAACATCTTCTGAGCTGAAACCTTCAAGAAGTTCATCCCCTATCGAGGTAGCAACATCTTCCAAATCATGCAAAATGCTGAGACCATCATCAGTAATACTCACAATAGTGACACGTGAATCTTCTGATGATTTCTCACGTTTGATAGCGTGCACCTGTTCCAGTTTGTTAATAATTTGCGTAACACTCGATGGTTTAATATCCAGCTGTTCAGAAATCTGTCCTGCTGTAAGGCTGCCTTGAGTGTTCAACATACGCAGCGTATTAATACTATTATCTGACCAGTTATAGAAATGCGCTACGAACAAAACATAAGGATACTGGTGCAAACGAGCTAAATTGTGGAAAATTGCATAATCCGACATAGCCATCACCTTATTTAGTTTATTTTCATTTGAACAAACTAAACATTAAGACGAGATATTTAGTTTGTCAAATTTTAAGCTAAATAAATAATACTGTCGTGTCGAAGTTTCCGCTAGCGCGCAAAAGCTGACCAACGACCTTGCTCATGCACCACTCTAACCGGCAACTCAAAAAGATTACTGAGGCGCTCGCTCGTTAAGCCTTCTTCAAGAGATCCTGTAAAAAGAATACTTCCTGGACACGGATTAATAATCGCAGAACCATCTGCTGGAGCTTCTTCCGATTCGAGTACATGCGCAGCAATATCATCAGCCCTGCTTTGAGATACATGCCCTAGAATAGCTATTTTATTAAACCCTTCAGGAATTTCTTCTAGACGATGCGTAACGAGCAGAGCACTACGCTCAGATTCTTCTGTAGCAAGATTGGCTAAAGCATGCACTACAAGTTCTCTCCCACCCAAATCTAAACCTGCGGTCGGTTCGTCAAGAATAAGCAGGTCAGGATTAGTCATAAGAGCACGGCAAATGCCCACACGTGTGCGCTCGCCTTCAGAAAGCTTAAACATTTTCTTTCCTGCTAAGTATTCAATACCGTAGTGACGCATCAGCTCACGCGCGGCAGCATATTGCTCAGTGGAATAGTGTTCTCCACGACGACCGATTTTTGAGTCTAAAGCCGATACAATAGCATCGAGAGGATCATCAAGCGGATCGAATGCCCGATTCAAGGCACCAGATGCTAAACCAATACGATGACGGTAAGAAAAAATGTTGACTTTGCCCAAACGATTTCCCAGAATGTCTACAGTGCCCTCGCTGGGGAAAAGACGTGTTGCCATCATGGAAATTAAGGTGGATTTACCTATGCCGTTAGGTCCAAAAATAATCCACTTTTCACCTGGTTGCACACATAAATTGACGTCAGCGAGAATAGTTCTGCGCTGACGTCGAAACATTACATTCTTCAATTCCACAGCAGCTGTCATGGAATCGATTGTAACCAATTATTTAGATTGCTGTGCCATATTGATCCAAGTGTGGATTATTTTCTGCAGAATCAGCCACAATAAACAAGTTGAGCACACCGAGGGCAAAAGCAATAACAATGCCCATAATCACCCAAATATTAGGAGTCCAGAAGAGCAACGACAGCAAAGCTCCTGCTGCAATAATAATGAGCATCCAATTGAGCACGCGAACCCACCACTTCAACGGATGAGCTGTAGGTGTGCGCTGACCTTGATGCTGAGCAGCACGAATATCTTCGAGTCGATCGAGACGAGCCAACTCTTCATACTGATTTTCTGGCTCTAAACGTGCTAATACAGCCAAAACAATAAAGGCGATAACAAACGGAATAACAGGAATGCCGTAGCTCCATGTTGGCGTGTGAAGAACCATAAGAACAATGGCTGCTACGACTGACAAACCAGCTACAACCCAAGCGGCCAGAGCCGTCCACCAGCGAGGTGAACGAGCAAACAGCGGATGCTTCGCATTGCGCTGTGCTTCTTTTTCACGTTCTGCCTCTTGGCGCTGCAATTCTTTAAGAGCGCGTTCACGCAGTCTGCGTTCTTTTTTAGCAGCCTTAGCCTGCGCACTTGAACCGCGTAGTTTTGGATCTGCAGAAGGAATAACATCATCTGATTCTTCTGCCTCAATAGTGGAACTAGTTGGAACCCATGCGCCGTTACGCTTGTTTTTCAAACGAACAGAACGGTCTTGCAATGTTTGTTCATCTAACAAACCAGCACGGGAACGCTGATTCTGTTCTGGCTCAGCTTGACCTCGACGCTGACGCTTATCTTGTGCACGACGTTCTGCTCTATTCGGCATCATTACTCCTTTATATGCATGATTTCTCACCGAGCAATCTCTAGTCTGCACCTAGTATAACGGTGCAGGCAGGATATTCACGACCTGAGTGCATATTGTACTCAATCATATGCCCATGTATTTTGTTAGCGCCCAACAGCCGCTAAAATTTGCGCAATCATAGAATCATTGAGCAGACGACCACGGCGTGTGGCAATGAGACGACCATTCTCAATGGTGACAAGTCCTTCCCGCTCAAACTCAGCCAAGGTGACTTCAGGAATAGTCATAGCTGCAGCGCTTTCAAAATTGGCAATATCTAAGCCATCGCGCATACGTAAACCAAGCAGTGCCATCTCTTCAATATTCATCTGCTCATCAATGCTTTCGCTTCCCGCCCATGGTACGCGATTTTCATGAATAGCATTACCCCACAGTTTTGGATGATGAATATCCCATGATCGTATATGTGCAGCATTGTAATGAGAATGAGCTCCCGGACCGATACCCGCCCAATCAACATTGCGCCAATATCCCAGATTATGTTCAGACTCATTGCCAGGCCGGCACCAGTTGGATACTTCATACCACTGCAATCCTGCCTGTTCGAACATATCGTCTGCTATTTCATACTTCGTTGCTTCATCGTCATCGTCAGGCTGCTCCAGCTTTCCAGCAGCTATCATACGCCCCATTTTTGTGGTTGGTTCTAATGCCAAGGCATACGCAGAAATATGATTCACATTGAGTTCTAATGCAGCTTCAACAGATATACGCCAGTCTTCAATGCTCTCTCCTGGAGTGCCATAAATAAGATCAACGCTTGAGCGTAAGTCCAGTTCTTTCGCTGCTGCCACATTGCTCACCACATTATCTTGATTATGCGTGCGATCAAGGGTAGCTAAAACATGAGGAACAGCAGATTGCATACCAAAAGATACGCGGTTAAAACCGCCCTCTTTTAATGTTTCTAAATACTGCGCGTTAACGGTATCTGGATTAGCCTCGGTTGTTATTTCCGCATAATCTTCAATACCCCACAGGGATCGGATTCGCTCAACAATGCGCACCAAATCTGATGCCGGCAAAATCGTTGGCGTTCCTCCCCCAAAGAAAATGGTATGAGCAGCAAGCTCCACACAATTTTGCTCTTCCTGCCATCGATAAATAATCTCCATCTCGCGCATGACCATATCTGCGTATGAGGAACGGCTCACACCACCGCCTAAATTGACGGCCGTATATGTGTTGAAATCACAGTAACCGCACCGACGTAAGCAAAATGGCACATGCACATAAACTTCAAACGGAGTGTGTTCTACCACCTTAGTTAGCTTTCTGAGCCGCGCGAATCTTATCTTTAGTATCGCGATCTGTTGGCTCGTCAGTAGACAGCGCAGCAATGAATGCCTCTTGAGGCACTTCAACATGCCCCAGCATCTTCATGCGCTTCTTACCAGCTTTCTGCTTTTCAAGCAGCTTACGTTTACGTGTAATATCGCCACCGTAGCATTTAGCCAGCACGTCTTTACGCAAAGCACGAATAGTTTCACGCGCAATAATGCGAGAACCGATTGCCGCCTGAATAGGAATTTCAAACTGTTGACGAGGAATAAGCTCACGCAGTTTCTTCGTCATCATAACACCGTACGAATAGGCTTTATCACGGTGAACAATAGCACTAAAAGCATCAACCGTTTCACCTTGAATAAGAATATCGACTTTCACCAAATCTGCGGTCTGCTCACCGGACTCATGGTAATCCAAACTTGCATAACCTTTCGTGCGGCTTTTGAGTTGATCGAAGAAGTCGAATACGATTTCCGCTAATGGAATGGTGTAATGCATTTCAACACGCTCAGGCGAAATATATTCCATAGTGCCCATTTGTCCGCGATGGTCTTGGCACAGTTCCATAACAGCGCCAATAAATTCTTTAGGAAGAATAATATCTGCAGACACAATAGGTTCGGTAACAGAGCGTACTTTCCCTTCTGGGAATTCACTTGGATTGGTCACATGATGTTCGCTGCGATCATCCATTACCACATCGTAGGTTACCGATGGTGCAGTAGAAATAAGATCAAGACCAAATTCGCGGCGTAAACGTTCCGACACAATCTCCATATGCAACAAGCCAAGGAATCCGCAGCGGAAACCGAAGCCTAAAGCAACCGAAGTTTCTGGCTCGTACACGAGTGCTGCATCATTGAGCTTGAGCTTATCGAGAGCGTCTCGCAAATCTGGGAACTGAGCATTATCAATCGGGAATAAACCGGCATACACCATAGGCTGTGGATCGCGATAACCTGGCAGAGCTTCCTGAGCCATATTATCTTGAGCTGTAATGGTATCGCCCACCTTAGATTGGCTCACATCTTTTACGCCGGTAATAATATAACCAACTTCACCAGCGCCTAGAGCCTTTGTTGGCTGCATTTCAGGAGAAATAACGCCTAACTCAATCGGATCATGTACTGTTCCTAAGCCCATCATACGAATCTTTTGACGGCTCTTAAGTTCGCCATCAACCATACGAATATAAGTCACAATTCCACGATAAGAGTCGTAGACAGAATCAAAAATCAAAGCGCGTGGTTCTGCATCTGCTTCGCCGGTTGGAGCTGGAATATCGCTTACAATACGGTTAAGAAGCTCATCTACCCCATCGCCTGTTTTACCTGAAACGCGCAAGACTTCGCTGGAATCAATACCGAGCAGACCTGCAATCTCGTCTGCATGTTTATCTGGGTCTGCAGATGGCAAATCAATTTTGTTAAGAACAGGAATAATCGCTAAATCATTATCGATGGCCATATACAGGTTCGACAATGTTTGTGCTTCAATACCCTGGGTTGCATCTACCAGTAGAACTGCTCCTTCACAAGCAGCCAGTGAGCGCGAAACTTCATACGAAAAATCGACATGTCCTGGAGTATCAATCATGCCGAGCGTGTATTCAACGCCATCAACAGTCCATGGAACGCGCACAGCCTGCGATTTAATGGTAATACCGCGCTCTTGCTCAATATCCATGCGGTCAAGGAAGCGGTCACGCATTTCATGTTGCTCAACGATACCGCTGAGCTGCAAAATTCGGTCGGCTACCGTGGACTTTCCATGATCGATATGTGCGATAATACAGAAGTTACGCACCAACTTTTGATCTGTAGAACCTGGCTGATTATGAGCCGTCATCTGAGGCATTATGAATTCTTCCTTGGTCTATGCTGCTAAACTGCATTCAATTCTACATGACTCATGGTATGATTATGGCTTGTATGCCGTGTAACAAACGTTTGGAGAAATAAAAGTGGCAAATATTAAGTCGCAGAAGAAGCGCATTCTCACTAATGAGAAGGCTCATAAGCGTAACGTGGCTGTAAAGAGCCAGTTGAAGAACACCATTCGCGCTACTCGCGAAGCTATTGCAGCTGGCGACAAGGAAGCTGCTCAGGCAGCATTCGCTGTTGCTTCTCAGAAGCTCGATAAGGCTGCAGGTCGCGGTGTTATTCACAAGAACCAGGCAGCAAATCGTAAGTCTGCTTTGGCTCTTGCTATCAACGCACTCTAAGCTTTAATAGGCTTTAAGTAGTTTTCGTACTACTTACAAGACCGCGTCTTTCCTCAGGATTGCTGGGGATGGCGCGGTCTTTTGATTTAAGCGGCTGTATCTCTCAATCGGTTCGTAGCGTTTGGATGTTACTGCTGTGAGAGGCTTGATTTTAAGGGGTTCTGTGACTGTTTCTTCCAAACGCTGCTGACGATTTGAGTGTTACTGCTGTTGGGAACGTTCACACCGCGTGTGAAACAACTGCAACACTCATATCGTTCTTAAGGATTGAGCGATACAGATAAAATGGATCGCTCTGAGAGACTGATTTCGACTGCTCTTCTCAAACCTTGCGTAGCGATTGGAAGCTACGGCATCTACTTCAGTTTCCGTGGGATAAACTGCGTTGCAACGGAGTTTATCCCACGGGAAAACCAACTCATACACTGACACCACGCTACACTACAACAAAAAAGCACCCGCCCGGCATTTACTAGCTGAACAGCTAAACCGAGCAGGCGCTTTAAAAGCATTACCACCAGAAATGGAATTAGTCGGAAACCTTCCACATCCAGTTGTACTTGTCTTCGACTTCGCCCCACTGAATGCCCATAAGATGCTCGCGCAAGTGAGCAGTGTACTCGCCTACTGCTTCACCATTAACAGCTACATCGAACTTCTCGGACTTGAAGCGTCCAATCGGAGTTACAATTGCTGCAGTACCGCACGCAAAGACTTCAGTGACTTCACCAGAACGAATATCGTCGAGCAAATCGTCCAGCTTAATCATCTTTTCAACAACATCGCGACCCTCATCCTGAGCAATCTGAATAATAGAACGACGAGTTACACCAGGAAGAATATTGCCGTTCAAGCTAGGAGTCTCTAAGTGGCCGTCCTTATGAACAGCAAACATATTCATGCCTCCCAGTTCCTCCAAATACGTCTTGGTAGCAGCATCAACGAAGCAAACCTGCTCACAACCCTGTGCAATACCGCGGTATTCGCCAACGAGAGATGCAGAATAATTTCCACCACACTTAGCGAAGCCGGTGCCACCAGGACCTGTGCGGAAGTAAGTATCTTCTACCCAAATGTTTACTGGCTTTACACCCTGTGGGAAGTATGGTCCAGAAGGAGAAGCAATAACACAGTATTCAACTTCCTTAGCCTTACGCACACCCAAGAAAGATTCAGATGCAAACATAAATGGACGCATGTAAAGCGTGTAGTCGTGGCGTGTTGGAACCCACTGCTTATCAGCCTTGACCAGAGCAGCTACAGAACCAATGAAGTCTTCTACAGACAAGCTTGGCAAAGCCAAACGCTGAGCAGAGTTCTGGAAACGTTCTGCGTTCGCATCTGGACGGAACAGCCACAAAGAACCATCAGAATGACGATAGGTTTTTAAACCTTCAAAAACTTCTTGAGCGTAATGCAGAACCGAAGCGCCTGGATCCATCTTCAAAGGACCGTATGGTTCTACGCGACGATCAGACCAACCTTCACCTTCGGTCCATGTCATATGAACCATAGAGTCAGAGAAAATCTGGCCAAAAGCAGGCTTATCAATAAGTTGCTCACGCTTTGCATCTGCTACGCGATTATTGTGAGGCAGCACGGTAAATTTATCTGCCAAAGTGTTGATGTATTCAGGATCGTGATGTGTATTCGTCATTCTTCTTCTCGATCATTGATTGTTTATATTCAGTACGCGCTTGTGACGCCTGCTACATACTTTACACACACCAGCGCCAAACGCCACTCTTTTCCATATATTGAATATGCAAGTGGATTTAGTGGTTCTTTGCGTATGAGTTGGTATGCGCCGTGTTTGTGGTGTTTTAGTCTGTATGTTTGAGCTTAGGCGTAAAGATTAAAACCGAACGAGGGTCTAAAAGCAAGCTGCTTTCGTGGCAGCCTTTATACGCGATCTCAGCCGTCACATATACAACATGACAAGACAAAGCTAAAGGCGAAAAGTACATCTAGACTGGTCTAGCATACTGAGCCTTACATATTCCGTATTTCTCCTGTATGACCGACAGACAAAGTGGCTTTTAGGGTTTTCGTGGGGTTTTGGTTGTGGTTGGGCTTATCTGGTTATTATTGCGGTGTGTAGGAGTCCTGGGGTGGTTCGTGAAGCGTGACTTGGTAGA
>NZ_ATVB01000003.1 GCF_000420505.1 Alloscardovia omnicolens DSM 21503
AGACCCAGTAGACGTATCCTGTTTCTTGTCTTTATCTGTCTGTTCAGTCGTTACCGCCGACGTATCCGACTCAGCAGAGACAGCCACAGCAGTACCCAACGGAGCAAACATAGCCACCGCAAGCACCGCAGATATAATCATCCTACGGATTTTCATCTTCCTCTCCTCCTCTATACCTCGTAGAGAAAATACATTCCGCGTAGAACCAGTTTCTCTTAAAGCTAGTCCACACAGACCTAGCTTTAGGTTATCAAAACGAACAAGACAAAACTCTAGAAATTCTCATGACGTCGAGAAAAAAGAAACATCGCTTCCCCTTTATTTCAAGGGAAAGCGCTGTTATTTTGTGGAGCTAACGGGATTCGAACCCGTGACCCCCTGCATGCCATGCAGATGCGCTACCAGCTGCGCCATAGCCCCAAAGCCTTTTACACTATACACAAAGGTGCGAAAAAGTGCAACCAACCTGTGTCATGCAAGCAAAAGCCTAAATCTGCGGATTATTCCAATCCCCGCGATAAGCAGCGACCGGACCATGCGCGTAATCAATCAAACGGTAGCGTTCGCTACCATCAGGCATATCGAAAAGCATCAGACGCGTCCAAAAACCGTTAGACATGCTCACGAGATCCGCGAAATCATCGTGAAAATCGCTCCACCCCATCAGCGTGTTCACGGTCTGGTTAATCCACGCGCCATGCGAAAACACAAAAAGCTCAGTATCGGAATCAACGCGATGCGCCCACTCGTTTACTGCTTGCGCGCCACGAGCACCCACAACATCTTTAGGCTCTGCCCCATGGTTGAGCTCACCATTTCCAAAGTTGCGCCAGCTTTCGAAATCTTGCGGCCAACGCTCCTTCATCTCAGAAACAGGCATGCCCTCAAGCTCGCCAAAATTGCGCTCCTGCACACGCTCATCAACATGCACATCCAAACCGAGCGTATCGGCAAAAGCGTGCGCAGTTTCCTGAGCGCGACCCAACGTGGAGGCCACAACTAACTGTTTGCGCTCTGGCTGAGAATCAACGTAGAGAGAACGCAAATCTTCTGCAGTGCGCGCAACCTGCCAGCGACCAATCTCGTCAAGAGGAATATCAATCTGACCTTGCAAGCGGTGCTCAGCGTTATACTGCGTGCGGCCGTGACGAACAAGCGTCACAAAGCGTGCGTGATGTGCAAAACCCTGCGAGCTAGCCGTAATATCGTTCAGCGCGGATTCTTTTGCAGACGTCATAAAACTCGCTCTACTCTGCGTCTTCTGTATCCACGTGCTCAGGAAGCTGCAGATCGATGCGTGGGCACTGGCTCCACAAGCGTTCCAAATCGTAGAAGTCACGCGAATCCTGATCCATCACGTGCACCACGATATCACCAAAATCAAGCAGCACCCACTGGCCTTCATCCAAGCCTTCGCGTTCACGAGGGTTAGTACTCAACTGCAGGTGCATCTGCTTTTCTACTTCCTCAGCAATAGACAGCACGTGGCGAGGTGAAGAGCCAGTAGCAATCAGAAAAATATCTGTTAAGCCTAAAGTTTCAGATACGTCGAAGGCGACAATATCTGCGCCCTTCATCTCGTCTGCACCAGCGGCAGCAATTCGTGCTGCGTCAATAGATTCTTTAAAAGCTGTCACGTGTTATCCTTTAGTTTATTTTGACGACTTTTCGTCGCGTTCCCACTGTGGTTTCCAATTTTCTACTGTATGTTGAGTATTTTCGGAATACACCATGGCATCTGCTGGCACGTCGTGGCGCACAACCGAACCCGAGCCAGTCGTTACGTTATCGCCCACCGTTACTGGAGCAACAAACATATTGCCCGCACCCACATGCACATGCGCGCCAATCTCAGTATGATGCTTATGCACACCATCGTAGTTCGCGGTAATAGTGCCACCACCAATATTGGTGTGATGCGCCACATGAGCATCGCCCACATAGCTCAAATGTGGAACCTTCGTACCTTCATCAATATGAGCATTCTTCATTTCCACAAAAGCACCCGCCTTCGTATGTGCTGCAAGCTCATTACCTGGACGCAAATACGTCCATGGGCCAATCGTTGCTTCCTCGCCGATATGAGTCTTCTCGATGCGAGAACGCTCAACAGTGGCACCACGCTCAATAGCAGCATTAATCAGCGTTGTATCTGGGCCAATTACTGCATGAGCGGCTACGCGAGTATTACCTTGCAGATAAGAACCTGGCAAAATAACAGCATCAGCTTCTAACTGCACGTCATCCTCAATCCATGTAGTATCCGGATCGAGAATAGATACGCCCTGACGCATCCAATACTCACAAACTTCTTGATTATGCGCTTTCGCTAACTTCGATAATTGCACACGGTCGTTTACGCCTTCAACGCGCAAAGGATTATCAACAGTAACAATACCGACCGTACCCATTTCGCGCGCATACGCTAAGGCATCTGTTAAATAGAACTCTTGCTGAGCATTTGATGACTTGAGCTTTTCGATGGACTGCGCTAAAACTTGAGCATCGAAAGCGTAAACAGAGGTATTAACCTCATGAACAGCAAGCTCTTTCTCAGAACCATCTTTCTGCTCAACGATACGAATGAATCCGCCAGCAGAGTCACGAATAATACGTCCATAACCGAACGGATTATCCAAAACGCAGCTCAAAATAGTAGCAACGTTTTCACTTTTTTCATGTTCGCGCACTAAAGAGGTCAAAGTGTTACCGTCCAGCATTGGCATATCGCCTGCTGTAATAAGGATTGTGCCCTTATCTGCCCCGTTGTCTCGCAACTCGTTCATCGCGCACTGCACGGCGCGACCGGTTCCAGGAAGCTCATCCTGCTGCACGATAACGGCGTTCTGATTATAGGTGAGCGCTGCTTCGGCAACTTTTTGAGCTTGATGGCGCACTACAACAGCAATCGATGATGGTTGGGTAGCTTGAACTGCCAGCATGACGCGCTGTAAGAAAGTTTTTCCTGCTAAAGCATGCAATACTTTCGGCGTGGCTGACTTCATACGAGTGCCTTCACCGGCGGCTAATACGACTGCTGCTGTAATACTCATTCTGTGTGAATCCTACTCTTCTACTTCTTCTACAACGCCAGACTCTGCGATAGGAATAAGATCTGCGATGGAGTTAACCACGTGGCTTGGGCGGAATGGATAATCCTCCACCTGATCCTTCTGTGTTACACCGGTGAGGGTAAGGAAGGTATGCAAACCAGCTTCTACACCTGCAATAACGTCGGTATCCATGCGATCACCAATCATTGCAGTGTTGGCAGAGTGGCCACCTACGCGGTTCAAAGCGGTACGGAACATAATTGGGTTTGGCTTACCAATGAAGTATGGTTCGCGACCTGTTACATTCGTAATCAACGCCGCAACCGCACCTGTGGATGGCAAAATACCCTGGTCGCTTGGACCAGCATTATCTGGATTCGTGCAAATGAAGCGTGCGCCATCCAAGATCAAACGGATAGCAGTCGTAATTGCTTCAAACGAGTAGTTGCGCGTCTCACCCAAAATCACGTAATCCGGGTTGCGATCAGACAAAATGTAGCCTGCCTCATGCAAAGCGGTCGTCAAGCCTGCCTCGCCAATCACATATGCCGAACCGCGAGGAATAGTCTGCGAAACAAACTGTGCGGTTGCTAAAGCGGAAGTCCAAATATTTTCTTCTGGAATTTCAATGCCCGACAACTTCAAACGTGCAGACAAGTCACGAGGAGTATACATAGGATTATTGGTGAGCACCAAGAAATTGCGATCGTTATCGCGCAATGTCTTAATAAAATCGGCTGCACCCGGCAATGCACGTTGTTCGTGAACAAGCACACCATCCATGTCTGTGAGCCATGTATTGATTTGTACAGTCACTGTACACGACCTTTCTATTGTTATTTATATAAAAAAGCCGACGTCGCAGACCACGCTGGACGCCGGCTTCCCAGCAGCTCCCCCACCTGGATTCGAACCAAGACTAAGGGTTCCAAAGACCCGTGTGCTGCCATTACACCATGGGGGAATATCCACTAGAGAACTGTACCACAGGATAGAAACTTCTGTAACACACATGTCGAAATTCTCGTGGAAGTATTTAATTTTAGCGGTTTTTAAGCGTTTTAGCGCGTTAAAACGGTTTCGAGGTTGCGCTGTGAGCATGAAGCGTGTTGCACAATCTCTAAAGCACAAACGCTACGCACAACCTCTCTAGCCGTCATACGTCTTTAGCCGAACTGGAACTGACCCTGGTGATGTGTTGGATAATTATTAAACACATTCGCCATAGAGGTATCTTCGAATACCGCTCGAATACCAGAAGCCAAAAGTGGCGCAATACTTAAAACAGTTAAGCCATCCCAACGCTTTTCCTGAGGAACAGGAACAGTATTAGTAATAACTACTTCACGTGCACCGCAGTTCTTCAAACGCTCTACAGCAGGATCAGAAAGCACACCGTGTGTTGCCACAACAGTTACAGACTTTGCTCCTGCGTTCATAATCACATGGCAAGCTTCAGCAATAGTGCCGCCAGTATCAATCAAATCGTCTACAAGCACGCAATCCTTGCCTTCAACCTCACCCACTACGCGGTTAGCCACAGCATGATTTGGACGAGTAATATCGCGAGTCTTGTGCACGAAGGACAATGGTGCGCCACCCAGGCGCTGTGCCCACTGCTCAGCTACCTTAATACGACCTGCATCTGGAGAGACCACAGCAACATTAGATAAATCGAGGCAGTCGCGCACATAATCAACCAGAACAGGCATGGCCTGAAGATGATCTACAGGACCATCGAAGAAACCCTGAGACTGTGCTGCATGCAAATCCACAGACATAATGCGATCTGCACCTGCTGTGTGCAAAAGATCGAAAACGAGACGTGAAGAAATAGGTTCACGACCCTGATGCTTCTTATCCTGACGAGAATAAGGCATCAATGGGCATACTGCAGTAATGGAATTTGCAGAAGCACGCTTAAGAGCATCAATCATAATAAGATGCTCCATAATAAACTTGTTCGTTGGTTGTGTTGCAGTTTGCAGAACGAAAACATCTGCGCCACGAACAGATTGCGTATAGCGAATATACATTTCACCATTGGCAAAGTCGTATTGCGTAGTTTCGAGAACATCAACACCAAGTTCTTCTGCTACATCTTTGGCCAATTTAGGGTGGGAACGACCCGTTACCAAAATGAGATTCTTATCAGGCTTGCCTTCGAGGACTGCGCTCACAGTAACTCCAACCAATTGATGGACAACATTGCTTTTATGGTAACCGCCAATATTGACACTTGAGAGTACTCGAGTTTTGCGTTGAAAACACGATGAAAATGGGTGAACACAAGCTCAGATGAACACGTTAAGAACACGTTAGGAACACGTGGAGAAGTATGCGTTCCTCTAGGGCGGCAAGACTGTATAAGCTCGTTATATCTGCTCTTAGAACGCTCGTAAGTTTTAGCGCTCTCCTGCGTAATCTCCTAAACGCTCTCCTGCGCTTGAGATAAATACAAACCGTGTTTCGTAATATATTGCACCACGCCATCTGGTACCAAATACCACACTGGCTCTCCACGGCTAGACCGACGGCGAATATCTGTAGAAGAAATAGCCAAAGCAGGAATTTCAATCACGTCCACAACACCATCGGGAACATTTAAACTATTCGTATCCATAGCGTATCCAGGGCGCGTTACTCCTACGAAATGTGCCAAAGACCACATGTCGTCAGCATCTTTCCACTTCATAATTTCTGCCAATGCGTCCGCACCAGTAATAAAGAAAAGCTCAGCATCAGGACGCATAGTTCGAATATCGCGCAAAGTATCAATGGTATAGGTAATACCTGGACGATCAATATCTACACGCGAAACAGTAAAGCTAGGGTTAGATGCCGTGGCAATAACCGTCATCAGGTAACGATCTTCTGGGTTAGTTACCACTTTATTTTGTTTGAAAACAGGACGCCCTGTTGGAACGAAAATAACTTCATCTAAATCGTATACCCACGCAACCTCTGAAGCAGCAACCAAGTGACCGTTATGAATAGGATCAAAAGTGCCACCCATAATGCCCACACGAGGATGTTCATGGATACGTCCGCGCTTTGACCTCTTTTTAAGAGCTAAGCGAGACGGATCATTTAATCGAGACGTAATTTGAGACATAGATCGCATGTCTGCAGTATCCACCGTATGAACTTTTTCAGTCTTTTCGGTCGTAGATGTCATAGAGAGGATAATCCTTATATATTATTTCTTTTCAGTGCCGTTAGTAGCGTCTGTTTCAGCTTGATTATTGCTGTTTTCGCTGCTGTTCGCGTTATCAGCAGCCTCTTCGTCCGCGCGTAACTGCTCTTCTTCATCCCACTGACGTTGCACATAACGGCGGATTTCTGCGTACGTTGGCAACAGGAAGTCTGGTTGATACGCTTTGCGTACACGCGCAACGTATTCGCTGATATGAATAAGTGTATCCGCCATACGCGCTGCATCACCGTTAAGTTCTGCTTCGCGGAAAACGACGATGCGCTTTTCCAGCTCCATAACCAGTTCTGCTACGTTCTCTATATTCTGAGCATCTTGCACATCGTTTGCATCATTATCTGGCCAGCCAATGAGCACTGCATCGGAATATTCCAAAGCACTACGCTCCTCTACCCCAGCAATACCATCTTCAATAGCTACAACGAAAACGTAACGCACAGTACTTAAACGTTCAGAAGCTACACGCAGCAGGGTGCGAGGGTTCTCCTGCTCAGCCACAATAAGAATATCCGCGCTCGCTAGCATATCGTTTGCCTGAGTTTTCTCGTTCAGAGTCATTATGCACGCACCTGTCCTGTGCCGTAACCTACCCAATGAGTAGTTGTTAATTCTTTCAATCCCATTGGGCCGCGCACATGCATTTTCTGCGTGGAAATCCCCAATTCGGCGCCGAATCCAAACATTCCTCCATCGGTAAAGCGCGTGGAGGCATTGACCATAATCACAGCAGAATTTACAGTGCGTGTAAACTGCTCAATAATAGAATAATCTTCGCTCATAATAGCTTCAGTATGTCCGGTCGAATGAGCGTTAATATGCGCCACAGCTTCCTGCACACTATCGACCACGTGAATGCCGAGTATATAGTCTAAGTACTCTGTATCCCAATCTTCATCGGTGGCATGCTGTGCTTCATAGCCGGCAGCAGTTAAAATCTCAAAGGCACGTTGGTCTGCACGCAAACTCACATTAAACTCTTTCAAAACCTGGGCGGCGGCAGGTAAGAAATCAGCGGCTACGTCAGCATGCACAAGAAGTTTTTCAGCAGCATTGCACACGCCCACTCGCTGCGTTTTAGCATTGACCAAAATAGGCAATGCCTTAGCAAAATCAGCACTGGAATCTATATAAATATGCACATTGCCAGCGCCCGTTTCAATCACAGGAACAGTAGCGTTATTCGACACATATTGAATCAGACCAGTACTACCGCGAGGCACCAGCAAATCCACATAGCCACGCGCCTTCATAAGATCCTGAGCGCCTTCACGACCATAAGAATCTACAGAACTGACAGCATCTGCACTAATTCCCTGTTCTTCCAACACTTCTTGCACAATGGCAATAGTGGCAGCATTCGTACGCTCTGCCGCATGACCGCCACGCACAATAACAGCATTGCCTGACTTAAGACACAAGCCAATCACGTCCACTGTTACATTTGGACGAGCCTCATAAATCATACCCACAACACCCATAGGTACGCGCGACTGCACTAAACGCATACCGTTTTCCATAGTTATGCCATGCACAACCTCGCCCACAGGATCCGGCAAAGCAATAACTGTGCGCAAACCTTCCACACTGGCATGCACACGCTGAGCATTAAAGAGCAGACGATCGAGCAAACCTTCGCTCATGCCCTCTGCTCGAGCCGCTTGCATATCTAAGGCGTTTGCCTGCTCAATACGCTCGGCTTGGGCATCTAATGCATCACACACTGCTGCCAGCACTGTGTTTTTCTGATGTGTGGTCATGGTGTCGAGGGCGCGTTGCGCTTTTCGGGCGCGGGTTGCCAGGTCTTGGACGGCGCGCTGGGTTTGGTCTGCGGCAGTTTGGGTTTGGGCGTTCCCAGCTACAAGATTTTCGTCGGTTCCGCTCGAGCTAAAGTCAGCGCGAGAACCAGCCTGCGAGTCAGCTGCAGATTCAAAAGTGTCAGTCATAGTCTCATTGTATGCAATGGCTGGCACATTGAGGGCAGTACTCACGGTAAAATTGAGACATTATTCTTATAATTCTTCTAAGAGCTCATTCAAGTGGCAATATTAAGAAGACTAAGGGAAAATGACGAGATTAAAAGTAATCGACTAGATTAAAAGTAATCGCGTGAACGACCGAGAATAAACGTAGACACATAGTCACGTAGACACATAGACACTTAGAGTGAAAGGCAAATCGTGGAACTTTTTCACAGCACTCGCAGCACAGCTATTCAGGTGACCGCTAAGCAGGCCATTCGTCAAGGTATTGCCGATGACGGTGGTTTATTCGTTAACGATTCCTTAGGATCTACTCGTGTCGATGTAGAGTCTCTTCCTGGAAAAAGCTATCAGGAGATTGCTTTAGAAGTTTTAAACGCTTTGCTTCCTGATTTTACGCGCGAGGAACTGCTCTCCTGCATTGAAGGTGCATATGGCTCAAACTTTAAGGACGAAGATATTACTCCTTTGAAGTCTCTGGGCATGGACTACGTGCTTGAGCTTTTCCACGGTCCAACTTCCGCTTTTAAAGATGTTGCTTTACAGATTTTGCCTCGTTTTATGGCTCATACCACGGGTTCGCTGGCTGATGCACAGTCTCAGGAAGAGGCACAGGAGCAAGCTAATCGTGTGCTGATTTTGACTGCCACGAGTGGTGACACGGGCAAAGCTGCATTGGAAGGCTTTGCGGATGTTGATTCCACTGGCATTGTGGTCTTTTATCCGGCAGGTCAGGTTAGCGAAGTTCAGCGTTTGCAGATGGTTACTCAGACCGGCTCTAATGTGGGTGTGGTTGCTGTGCGCGGTAACTTTGACGATGCGCAAAGTGGAGTGAAGACTATTTTCGGCGATGCACAGCTTGCTACTGAGTTAGCAGAAACCGCTGGTACCCGCTTGTCGAGCGCGAACTCGATTAATGTTGGTCGCTTGGTTCCTCAGGTTGTGTATTACTTTACCGCTTATGCTCAGCTGCTCTTTACTCAGGAAATTAACTTTGGAGACGGGGTTGATTTTATTGTACCTACGGGCAATTTTGGCGATATTTTGGCGGGTTATTACGCTAAGCGATTGGGCTTGCCTGTTGGCAAGTTAGTCGTGGCCAGCGATAAGAACAACGTTTTGTATGACTTTTTGACGACGGGCGTATACGACCGTAACCGTGATTTCTTCACGACAATTTCTCCAAGTATGGATATTTTGATTTCTTCTAATTTGGAGCGCATGCTTTACTACTTCAGCGATGGAGATACCGAGTTAATTTCTCGTTTGATGAATGATTTGGCTACAACAGGTCGTTATGAAGTTCCTGCTGATATTATGACGAAGATTCGTGAGGTCTTTGACTGCGGTTGGGCAGATGAAGATCAAGTACGCACTGCTATTGCTGAATGCTGGCAAGATAATGAGTATGTGATCGATCCTCATACTGCTTGCGCTTACCATGTGCTTGGCACAACTGAGGGTACTCCAACTGCTCCTCGCGTTATTTTGTCTACTGCTAGCCCATATAAGTTCCCACGTGCGGTACTCGAAGCATTAGGACAAGATACTCCAGACAGCGATTTTGCTTGCATGGATGCCCTTCGCGATTTCAGCGGCATGCCTATTCCAGAGAATTTGCGTTCTTTGGAAGGTCAGTCTCCACGTTTTACCGACGAGATTGATGTTAGCGATATGCCTGAGTATGTGAAGACTATGGCAGCTCGTTTCGCAGCATAAACTTCTAACGCCACCATAATTGAGGATGACAGTCTACTTTGAACTGTCATCCTCAATTATTATCTCGGAAAACTCTTCAGTGATTCATGGGATTTTTAGCGGCTCTTCAGTTTTTAGCGGGGTTGAGCAGAAGATGTTGTTTAGTAGGTTCCATTTGATTCCTCCGGCTGTCAAGTGTTAAGACATTGCCCCGATGCGAATGTGGTTATTTTTATGAGTAAAATCGATACGCGCAACCGATATGCCACTTTTGACGCCATTTTTCCGCGTCAAAACTGGCATAACAGATGTATGAATCGGTTAAGCAGAATGCGTCAGAGCAATAGCTCTCCGAATTGAACGCAGTGTGAAGCCTGATTGTGCAAAACAGCTGCTAATCACACACCTGCAACCTAAAACCCCGCTAAAATCCCAGGAGCCTTTTTACTGGCTGAAAGACGTGTCATGTACTCATTGCTGTTGTATCTATTACAGCTGAACTTAAATGTAGCAGATACAGTAATCTCAAGCCAAAAATAGAGCTGGTAAAAGCTTTACCATTTACATCAAAACATAACTGCACTCAATACAGCAAAAACATGCAGACCTTAACACAACAGATCTCGCGTATTCAAAAAATCAAAGAACCATTTTAATGAGTGCATGGCTGAGTATGAGGTATAAACTACTCAATACGCTGTGCTCTCATTTCAGGTCAGATTCGTTACGAACGCTTGAATCCAATCCTACACAAGCCCTACAAAGTGCTCTGCTCTAATAGTTCTTGCGCGTGCTCTAGAGATGTATTGGATTGAGATCCTGCAAGCATACGAGCAATCTCACGAACACGGTCATCTCCTGTAACCGCCGTAACTGTTGTAGAAGCCGAATCACTCGTTTTCTCTTTTTCTACAACAAACTGTTGATCTGCCCATGCAGCAACCTGCGGTAAATGGGTAACCACAATAATCTGCGCTCCCTGAGCCAGAACAGCTAAACGCTGTCCTAACTGTGCAGCAGCAACACCGCCCACGCCAGCATCAATCTCATCAAAAATCAGTGTCGGCACAGTACCAGCAGCTCGGCTATCGCGAGCGTCATGCTTTTTCTCAAAAGCAGCTAATTCTAACGCCAACATTAAACGGCTCAGCTCACCACCAGACGCGCTTTTGCCCACAGGAAGAGCTGGTGAACCAGGGAAAGGAATAAACTCAAAAACAATATTATCTGCACCATATGCGTCAATATCGTTGCGTGCGCTCACGCTAATCTGAAGAACCGAACCTTCCATAGCTAAGGAAGTCAGTTCGCTCGTCACGGTTCGCGATAATTCTTCAGCAGCTTGGGTTCGAGTTTGTGTAAGCACAGCCGCTTTTTTCACGCTGACCGTGTAGGCTTCTTTCAGTTCCTCTTCTAGCTGAGCAATTTTCTCTGGAGAAGCATCTAAATCTTCAAGCTCGAACTGCGCTTTTTCTTTCCACTCCAAGACATGCGCAATATCTGGTCCCCATCTTTTCAGAAGCTCATCAATATCGTGAATACGCTCATTGATTGCATCGAGTTCAGCAGGATTCAAATCCTCGGTATCGCTACGAGATAAAGTAAAAACGATATCCTGAAGTTCATCCGAAGCATTTTCCAAACGCTCACTCAACTCTGCTGCTTGATCAATATGGTCAAGACTCTGTAAGGCGTGCGTTGCACGAGCAATCAGATCGAGAACCGACTGTCCGCTGGCATCGTCTCCAGAACCTTCTAAAGCCTGCAAAGCAGTACCATAAGCAGCAATAATTTCAGCAGAATGTTCAATAACATCGCGACGAGCTTTAAGTTCTTCATCCTCCCCTACCTGCGGATGAACTTCCTCTATGCGCGCTATAGATTCGCGTAAATAATCGATACGAGCAATGGACTGCGTCTGCTCGTTATGCACACGCTCCAGTTTGCTCTTTAACTCGGTATAGGCGCGAAAAGCTTGACTATATTCCTCACGTTGCTCGATATTATCTGCATAAGTGTCGAGAAAGTCACGCTGTTTTGAGGTGCTAGCAATTTTGAGCTGTTCGGATTGTCCGTGGATAGTAACCAATTGCTCGCTAATATCCGATAGAACGGTTCGCGGCACGCTATGACCGTTGAGAACAGCTCGAGACCGTCCAGTGCACGGTACTGTGCGGTTAATAAAAAGCTGATTATCAACGCAGTCGCTTCCTGCAGATTGCGCTTGCTCTTCGACCTCGTTATTTCCAGTAACATCAAAAATAGCTTGAACCCAAGCGCGGTCTGCATCAGGACGGACACGTGAAGCTTGAGCAGGAGCGCCAGAAATAAGCTCCACAGCATTGAGAAGCATAGATTTACCTGCGCCAGTTTCACCCGTAATGGCGTTCATTCCCGGGTGCACATCAATATGAGCGCTGGTTATTGGACCTAATGAGTGAATTTCAAGTTCTTCGAGCACTACTTCGTGTACCCCTTCTTTTCCAAAGATGTTTCACGCCATCCTTTAACGGGTAAGTCAAATTTACGTACCAAACGGTCAGTAAATAAAGTGCCGCTTAAATGCGCTAAACGCAACACACTTGAAGACTGACGAATACGCACATGCGCGCCGCGCGGAACCACGCATTGGCGGCGACCATCGCAGCAAATCCATCCCTCGCAACTAGATGATTCAAGTACTCGAATATCGAAGGTGGAGGTCGATCCAATAATCAAAGGATGCGTAAACAGAGCATGCGCGGCAATAGGTGTTAATTCTAAAGCTTGAACATCTGGCCAAATAACCGGGCCGCCAGCAGAGAAAGCATAAGCAGTTGAACCTGTTGGTGTTGAAACAATCACGCCATCGCAACCGAAGGAACTTGTAGCAACATCATCAACACTAATGCCCACTTCTACCATGCGCGCGCGATCTTCATGCTCTAAAATCATGTCGTTCAAAGCCCAATCGCATAAAATCTCTTCGCGACCTGGCAAATAGAGTTCTACGGCTGCAATCATACGCTCTTCGATGGTGTAATCACGCTGCGCAATTTTTTCCATAGCAGTTGCCAGCTCGAAACTTTCAAACTCAGCTAAGAAACCCACATGACCAGTATTAATACCCACAATCGGAACATGTGTGCCTTTCACCAGTTCAGCTGCGCGCAAAATCGTACCGTCACCGCCAAGAACCACTACTATTTCCACATCATCGCTGACTGGAGTGGCATGATTACCAAAGTACTGTGTATCAGGAATATCGTCACGAACAATAACTGAAAAACCTAAATGTTGTAGCTGATTAATCGCTGTATTTACCGTAGCATCATTGCGTAGAGCTGCATGAGTAACCACCACTGCTGTGTGCTGTTGACCTGCTTCCTTGCTCATAGCTACCTCCTGATTGTCACGTGCGATTCACTATTCTAGCGTGCACTCATGCCACGATTATTTTATATGCGCGTTATCCACAGTATGTATTCTTGATTGCCATGCGTGCCCGTAATCGTCGATGGCGTAATAGCACGCACAGTAAAATGATGGTTCACAGCGCACTCTTGAACAGTTTCAATAGCTTCTTGACGGTATTGAGTGTTCGTTACAATACCTCCTTTACCCAGCTTGTGCGGCCCAACTTCAAACTGTGGTTTAACAAGCACAACAGCATGAGCGCCCGAATGCGTTATGCGCTCAATAATAGGAATAACGTAGGTGAGAGAAATAAACGAGACATCGGAGACAATAAAACGCGGACTATACTCTAAATCATCCAGATACACGTCGCGAATATTAACGCCACTCATTTCAATCACTCGATTATCGTTCGCAATAAGCGGATCGAGTTGACCATGTCCTACGTCCAAAGCAATAACCTGTTGGGCGCCTTTATCGAGCAGAACTTGAGTAAAGCCTCCTGTAGATGCTCCAATATCTAAGCATTTTTTCCCGCGTGGAGCAGGAAGTCCTTGAGGAATAAAAGTATCGAGAGCATCAACAAGCTTGATTGCTCCTCGTGACACATACATGCCGCTAGAACGTACAGTATCGCTCAGCTCGATACGGTCGTTCGCGCTTACAGACAGTGATGCTTTTACTTTGTCCGCGCTACCATTGACCAGCACAGCTCCCGATGCTATCAGTTGCTGCGCTCGGTTACGTGTGGGCGCTAAAGCCCTGTCTACCAGCTCTTTATCTAAACGTTGACCCATGATATGAATTACTGTTCGTCTAATTGTGCGTGTAAATCATCGAGAACCTGCGTATAGTACTCAATAACCTGCTCAAAATCAGCATCTTCAGCGGGTGCTAAGGGCGCGTAGCTCATTATGAGTCCTAGTTTTCGTGAAGATTCGAAGCGAAGAATGGCAGATGCAGGTCTTCTAGAGCGCACAATCCCTCATCTACAGCTGCCCATGCAGCGCTTGCTGCAGCACGCAAACCATCAAGACTCGTGTTAGATGCATCCATATGCACAGTATTACCATCAATCCAAGCGCGAGCATCACGGCAGATAAACTGACTATTCTCTCGTTTCACGTCTGGCTGAGCAAGGCTCAAACCGAGTAAATCAGCACAGATATATGTTGGACGTTCAATCGCACGAGCAGTCATAATCTGCCCAGCATCCGCTACTCCAGTGAGCACTACTGCACTGTCGTAGCCACCGCGATTTGCCGCTTCAATATCCGTATCTAAACGATCACCTACTGGTAAACAGTCTTCAGTTTCTACCATCTGTTCGGTTGGGCTGAACAGATGACGTGCTTGATGATACATAGCCGCTTCAGGCTTGCCAGCAGAAGCCTCAGGTTCTTGGTTAGTGGCGGCAATAACAGGAAGCTGCAAAGCACCGTTTCCTGGAGCAATACCTTCTTCGCGCGGAATAGTCATATCGCGATTCGTTACGAAATAGCGAGCACCATGCTGTATAGCATAGGCTGCCTGAGACAGATGCTGCCAGCTAATTTCCGGGAACCACGACTGAATAACAGCATCAGGATTATCTGCAGCACAATCAACTACAACGAGACCAGCCTGAGTAAGCTCGGTTTTAAGATGATCTTTACCCACAACCAGGACACGTGCACCTGGCTGCAGCTTCTCCTTCAACATTGCCGCACTCACCATAGCTGACGTAATAACATCACTGCCGTGAGCATCAACACCAAAACTACTAATCTGTTCTGCTACCACGTCTGGGTAGCGTGATGGATTATTCGTTGTATACGCAATATGCATACCTAATCGCGCAGCAGAGTCAATACCTTCGGCAGCATGCTCTACAGGATGAGCACCGCGATACACCACCCCATCCAAATCAAGTAGAGCCAATGAATATTGTGCTGCTAACGGTTGGTTACACCCCTTGATTGTGGTGGGATAGTTCACGTGTTACTCCTCGTTCTCGGTTTCGTCAGTAGCTTCTTTTTCAGCGGTTTCTTCTGGCTCGCTTTCTTCTGGCTCGTCAGGCTGAACACTGTCGAGATAATCAGCCATCTCGCGAGGGTCAATACCCAAGCCAGCAAGCATATCTTCATCAATAACTTCTAAATCGTTATCAACGAAAACATCATCTTCATCTATCTCTTCGTTATCGGCATACTGAGCTTCCAAACGATCGAGCAAATCGTTAAGCTTTTCTGCTTCCTGAGTGCGTCCTGCAAGCTCTAAGAAGTTCTGTTCCGCTTGCACAGCGCGCATACGGTATGCTCCTCCCACACCTTGGGCATGAGCAATAGTGTGCACAATTTCTACCGCTTTATCGAATAAATCTAGATCTGCTAAAGCACCCGCATAAACAAGGAAAAGTTCAGCTTTAGCCTCGCCCTGCAGATACTTTGCGTCATCAGACAATGCGATGTCTACAGCCTTTTGAGGATTGCCCAAACCGCGTTCGCAGTCTGCCATAAATGGCAAATAATCACCATATCCGTTCATACGGAATGCTGTGCGGAACTCGCGCAAAGCCAACTTGTAGTCACCTTGACGATAGGCTACAAAGGCTAAAGTTTCGCGGCTCACATCTACACGAGATGCTTGACGTGCCACCCACTTTGCGTGCTCCATAGCTGCCTGAGGATCGTCTTCTTCCAAAGCGTATGCCGCCAAAATATGCAAACCAATATTTTCTGCATGTTCTTTCGACAGACCGCGTAAACGTTCCTTTTCATCTGTGGAGAGCATGGACCATTCCAAACCCTTTGGCATCTTAGGCTCACCTGAGCGACGATCTGTATATGGATTTTGCGATGGGAAGCTTAAAGTGCCGTCAGAATTCTTGCGAGGCTTATCGTAGTTTGCCGAAGATGGGCGTCCCTGATGATTTCCTCGCTGATTGCTGAAACCTTTACGACGATCTGAACGACTGTCTGCACGACCCTCTGCTGCGTTCTCTGAGCGATTGTAACGAGGGTTACGCTCATCACGACGATTATTATTGCGACGGTCATCACGCCATGAACCGCGACGTTCACCATTGCTATTCTTTTTATCGAAACGACGCTCTTCACCATCTTCACGACGACGGTCGGAATTAAAGCGTTGCTGACCACCGCGACGAGAAGAATTCTTGCCGTCATTAAAACGACGTCCACCCGATTGCGGGCGTGAACCATGAGAGTTAGAACGACGTGAACCGCCTCCAAATGAGCGCTGTGAGCCGTGAGAGCCCTTGCCACCTGAACGACGACTAGACTGATTTTCTGCCATATTTATTGAGCCTCCACTGCTCCAAGTGCCTTCTTGCCTCGACGTACGAGGGCGAAACGATTAAAGAGGAAATCCTCGCTGCTTAATACAGCTTCAGGATCTTCTACTCGCTGATTATTGACGTAAACGCCACCACCAGCAATAGTTTTACGTGCTTCAGAAATTGATTTGAACAATCCGCTCGCTACCCCAGCTTCTACCACGCGCATACCCGGCTGAGCTGAAGCAAAAATCTTCTGACCGTCTTCACCGTCAATCTTCACGCCTTCTAAAGCAGCTTCTAGGGTATCTTCATCTAAGTCAGTCAGTTCTCCACGACCAAAGAGTGCTGCAGAAGCGTCAATAGCGCCTTGAGCTGCTTTATCTCCATGCACAAAACTGGTTACTTCCCAAGCCAACGTACGCTGTGCTTCGCGAGCGCCTGGATTGCTTTCTACTTCCTGTTCGAGACGTTCAATCTCTTCTTTAGGAAGGAAAGTAAAGAACTTTAACAGCTTAATAACCTCAGTATCTGGCTGGTTGAACCAGAACTGATAGAACTTGTATGGGCTGAACATGCTGGCATCTAACCAGATAGCTCCACCTTCAGATTTACCAAACTTCTTACCCTGAGAATCTGTAATGATTGGGCTAGTGAGCACATGAACAGATTCGCCACGTACTTTACGAATCAAATCTAAGCCAGAGGTGAGGTTACCCCACTGATCAGCTCCGCCGGTCTGCAAAGTGACGTCGAAGTTATCGTATAAGTATAAGAAGTCATTACCTTGAAGCACCTGGTAGCTAAACTCAGTGAAGGAAATACCTTCCTCGGAGTTCAAACGGCGTGCCACGGTATCTTTGGCGAGCATAGTTCCCAAACGGAAGTTCTTACCTACATCACGCAAAAAATCAATAACATTCATCTGTGCAGTCCAGTCGTAATTCGACACAAAACGCACAGGATTGTCTCCATCAGTAACAAGGAAACGTGAGATTTGGTTGCGTAAACGTTCAGTCCATGTGGCCACGATTTCTTTTGAATTCAAAACACGTTCGCCACTTTGACGAGGATCGCCAATAAGACCAGTAGCACCTCCTACTAAGGCAATAGGATGATGACCTGCTTCTTGCAAGTGACGCATCATAAGAACCTGAACGAGGTTGCCAATATGAATGGAGGCTGCTGTAGGGTCAAAACCGCAATAATATGTGATTGGCTCGGAATTGAGTGCTTCTGCGAGTTGTTCGCGATCTGTTGACTGGTTAATTAAACCACGCCATTCCAGTTCTTCAAGGAGCGTGTTAAAGCCAGCTTCCTTGTAGGTCCTTACCTGAGCCATTGGAAAATAATCCTCCACATCATAGCCAACGCTGAAAACGCTATTGCTTTGTTCCATAAACGGCGTAAAACCGTACCCTCTAGTCTCCCATAAAAGCCAGACTTTTAGCATATGTAAAACCCCGCAACTCAATGTTATTATGAACGCGAGTTGTGAGGTTTGGCGTATACGATTAGTTGTCGATTAATTGTCTTATTTTTCGAATTTCGAGGTTTTTTCTTCGCTACTTAGAATTTGACCATACGCAATTTTAGCGTTCACGATAATATCATCACTACCGTTTTGTGCAGCAATTAACGCGCACTGATGTAAAGCATCCATGCATTCCTCGTACTCTCCTTCAATCACTGTTTCGAAAGGAGTAACGCGTGCCTGCGGAAAACGATCTTGTAGATAGTAAATGACGCGATCAATATCTGGTAGGTAATCTGCAACTTTCATTGGCAAAACTTGGATGGCGATGCTGCAGTTATTCTGTGGTGTGTTCATCAATGTATTCCCTTTCGCTGGCATTATCCAGATCAAGTGCGGTCGAAGCGAGCACTTCCTCTCAGCTGTTAAGCTCCCGACAGTGTCAGCATAGCAAAAGGACGCCACCTCGAAGTGCTGTTGTGCTAAGATAACGTCCTTATGATGGAGAAGGAACTTTAGATGCTTCCTGGAGCTTTAAAAGCACTGCCATCGCTCGTAGAATCAGCAAACTGTTGAAGCGCATCTACTGCTACACGTCCTGTTTCTATTTGCTCGCTTACTCTGTCGAAGGCGGTGCCACCCTGACCTGCTCGAGCATTCACGCTGCCTTGTGTAGATAAAACTTCACGCACACCTGGAGCTACATCTGCACTCAAGAAGTTTTGGAAAATGCCGCAGTAATCCTCATCGCTCAAATCCCATAGCTCTACACCGCGTTCTTCAGCAATACGCACGCACTCGCCAGACAGCTCGTGTGCATTACGGAATGGGACTTTTTGCTTCACTAACCATTCAGCAATATCTGTTGCTAAGGCAAAACCTGTTGGAGCTTCTTCTTCCATGCGGGTAAAATTGAAAGTCATGGTAGCTACCATACCGGTGAAGGCTGGTAATAAGACGCTCAAAGTATCCACCTGATCGAATACTGCTTCCTTGTCTTCCTGTAAATCGCGTGCGTAGGCAGTTGGGAGTCCCTTTAAAGTGGCTAAGAGTCCAGTTAAATCACCGATAACACGACCAGCTTTACCACGAGCCAATTCTGCGATGTCTGGATTTTTCTTCTGAGGCATAATTGATGAGCCTGTGGAGTAAGCATCATGCAAACGAACAAAAGCGAACTCCTGAGTATTCCAGATAATGATTTCCTCGGAAAGGCGTGAAATATCTACACCAATCATGGCTGCTACGAAGGAGAACTCAGCCACAACATCGCGCGATGATGTGCCATCAATAGAGTTTTCTGTAACATCGCTAAAGCCTAGCTCTACAGCTACTGCGTGAGGATCTAGACCGAGAGTATTACCTGCTAAAGCTCCAGAACCGTATGGCGAGAAGTTAGCGCGTTTATCCCAATCTACTAAACGTTGCACATCACGCAACAGTGGCCATGCGTGAGCCATGAGCTGGTGAGATACAAGAACTGGCTGTGCATGCTGCATATGTGTGCGACCAGGCATAACAGCTTGTCCAGCCTTTTGAGACTGTTCAATAAGAGCACGCACCAAATCAAGCACATCGCGAGATATGAATCTCGCTTGGCGGCGCAACCACATGCGAATTAGTGTTGCAATCTGATCGTTACGGGAACGACCAGCACGCAATTTTCCACCCAATTCATCGCCTGCAATAGCAAGCAGACCGCGTTCCAAAGCTGTTGCTTCGTCTTCGTCACTCTCTTGAGGAACAAATTCTTGCGTATCTACCTGGCGTTGCAGCTCATCTAAAGCAGCTTCCATACGCTCTAGCTCGTCGGCTGTTAAATGTCCGGCACGACCTAAAGCACGCGCATGAGCACGTGAACCAGCGATATCGTCATCAGCTAAACGCCAATCAAATTGTGTGGATTTACTCAAACGTGCTAAAGCTTCAGATGGACCAGAGGTAAATCTGCCACCCCATAAAGCGATGCCATCATCGTGAGTAACCTGCGTTGTTTCTGCCATATCTTCCCTCACTTATGTATACGTCTTACAGTCAAACTAAGGATTGCTCATGCTGTACGTATGAACAATCCTTAGACGAAAACTATTCTTCAGGCAACAGCTTATGCCACAGTATTGTTTGGCACTTCTACAGCATTACCAAACTTCACATCACGAGCTGCTGCAACGCGAGTTGGCAGACCATAAATCTCAATGAAGCCGTTGGATGCGTTCTGATCGAAGGAATCACCAGATTCGTAAGTTGCCAAATTGTAGTCATACAAAGAGGACTCAGAACGACGACCCGCAACTACTGCGCGACCGCCATGCAGAACCATGCGAATTTCACCAGAAACATACTGCTGAGTATCGTCAATGAAAGCGTTCAAAGACTTCACTGCTGGAGAGAACCACTGAGCATCGTATACTAATTCTGCCCAACGTTTGTCAATATCGCGCTTAATGCGGTGCTGTTCACGTTCCAAGCAGAAGTTTTCCAACTCATTATGTGCTTCAATCAGAGCTACCGCACCTGGAGCTTCATATAATTCGCGGGACTTAATACCAACTAAGCGGTCTTCAATCAAATCGATGCGACCAATACCCTGAGCACCTGCACGGCGGTTCATCTCTTCAATAGCCTGCAATGGGGTTACATCGCGGCCATCAATCTTCACTGGAACACCCTGCTTGAATTCGATGGTAACTTCATCAGCTACTGGTGGGAATGCAGGATCGTCAGTGTAAGAATACACATCCTTAGTTGGAGCATTCCATGGGTCTTCCAAATAACCTGTTTCAATAGCGCGACCCCACACATTCTGATCGATAGAATATGGGCTCTTCTCAGTCTGCTCGATTGGAAGATTATGATCCTTCGCATACTGGATTTCGATGTCGCGAGTAAGAGACAAATCGCGAATTGGGCTAATAGCACCCAAGGTTGGATCAATAGACTGAATGGATACTTCGAAACGAACCTGATCATTACCCTTACCCGTGCAACCATGCGCAATAGTATCTGCACCAAACTGGTGAGCAGCACGCACCAAATGCTTAGTAATAAGAGGACGAGAAATAGCTGATACCAATGGGTATACACCCTCATACATAGCATTAGCTTTAAGAGCACGCATGCAGTATTCGTTAGCAAACTCATCACGAGCATCTACGATGTAGGATTCCACAGCGCCACACGCTAAAGCACGTTCACGAATTGTTTCGAGACGCTCGCCACCCTGACCAACATCTAGGGATACAGCGACAACGTCTTTTCCGGTACGATCTTTCAAATATGGAATAGCAACAGAGGTATCTAATCCTCCGGAATATGCAAGAACAATACGGTTCTGGTCAGTCATTACAACCCTTTCTAATACGGTCACATCACCATGTGCTGTTTTTAATTGTATGTATAGCTATGTCTTTTATAAGGCTCTCGCGTGAAGTTGTGTCTTATGTTATCTGTTGCGATAATTATCGAGCATCAGATGCTATGGAAACAAGCCAATCCATCTTTTCTTCTGCAGCTTCATTATCGGTGGTAATCATCATTACTGTATCGTCACCGGCAATAGTTCCCGCCACATTGTCGAGTGGTTGCTTGTCGATTGCACTTGCCACATATTGCGCAGCTCCAGGTGGCGTGTGAATAACAACAAGGTTTTGCGCACACACCACTTCAGTAATCAGTCCGCTAATTACTTTTGCTAACTGCTGTTCGATGCGTTGGCGTACTTTTTCTGCCATAACATCATCAATATAATGAGGTCCCACCGTAGCATGTTGATCATCAGAAGCTACCGAATAAGCAAAAACTCCCGATGGTAAACGTACTTTACTGGCTTTGAGATCATCTAAATCGCGGCTCAGTGTTGCCTGCGTCACCTGAATACCCTCACGAGCCAATAAATGAACGAGCTGTTGCTGCGACTCAATAATATTGTGCGTAATAAGTCGCTCAACTATGCGCAGACGTGCTGCGCGCGTAGTAGGAATACCTTCATTCATACTATGTAATTACTTTCTGTACTATCAACCTACACTTATGAGCACTGCTGATTTAAGCAATTCCAGCGAGAAGACTCGCATCATCACGCTGCTGAGCAATAAGCCATGTGAGCACTGCTTTTTGCGCGTGCAAACGATTTTCTGCCTCATCCCATACCACTGATTGTGGTCCATCGATAACACTAGCAGTTACTTCTTTACCACGGTATGCTGGCAGGCAGTGTTGGAAAAGAGCTGTTGGTTTTGCTAACTGCATAAGCTCATCATTAACCTGGTATGGAACAAATGGTTTGGAACGCAGTTGATATTCAGATTCTTCTCCCATAGATACCCACGTATCGGTAAAGACACAGTCCGCATCGTGCACTGCTTCTCGAGGGTCTGTTGTTACCAGAATAGATCCACCATTTTCTGCAGCAATACGCTGAGCATCGGCGAGAATATCTGCACGTGGCAAGAATCCTTGAGGTCCAGCTACACGCACATGCATACCTGCTACTGCTCCAGCTAACACATAGGAGTGAGACATATTATTTGCTGCGTCACCGAGATAAGCAATGGTTTTTCCTTGCAAAGTATCAACCCCACCTTGATGCTGAGCAATAGTCATCAAATCTGCTAAGACCTGGCATGGATGGAAGTCATCTGTTAATGCGTTAACCACAGGAACAGTTGCATACTTCGCCATCTCTTCAATACGATCTTGACCGAATGTGCGCCACACAATTGCAGAGGTCATACGTGTAAGCACGCGGGAGGTATCTGCTACTGGCTCTCCACGTCCAAGCTGTGATCCATCCTTATCGATAATCAGTGGATATCCGCCCAGCTCTGCTACTCCTGTGGCAAAACTTGAACGTGTGCGTGTGCTTGGCTTATCAAAAAGCACAGCTACAGACTGAGGACCTTCGAAAGGTCGAGACAAATAGCGATTGTTTCGGAAAGCTAAACCAAGCTTAAGAATGGTTTTCTGCTCGTCATGATTTAAATCATCATCGCGTAATAAATGACGTAATGTTCCTGCCATCATTTTCTCTTTCTTATGTAGTAATTCGCCTGAATGGACTGTTAGTCGCGTGGTAAATTCGATGGAATGCTATTGAGAATCTCAACGCCTTCTTCAATCTGCTCTGCAGTAATATTAAGAGGCGGAGCTATGCGTAGAGCATTCTCAGATACAGCATTCACAATAAGACCGTGGTCTAAAGCCCACGATGCTGCCGCATGAGCACATGGGTAAGCTAGCTGTACGGCATTGAGCAAACCAGCTCCTCGCACACCGACGAATAATGGATTCTTACTGTGTGCTAGGGCATCACGTAGCTGCTGACCACGTTCGCGTGCATTGTTCAGCAATTGCTCTTCTTCTACAATACGTACTGTAGCAAGCCCTGCGGCAGTAGCTAAAGGATTTCCAGCAAACGTGGAGCCGTGAGAACCCGGAGTGAACAGTTGTGAAACTTCCTGTCCAAAAGTTATGAGGCCTCCCATCGGGAAGCCACCAGCTACACCTTTTGCAAAACTTATGGCGTCAGGACGTATTCCTCCGCTTAACTCTTTATTTTGGAATGCAAACCAATATCCTGTGCGCCCCATACCTGTTTGTACTTCGTCAATAACAAGCAAAGCATTATGCTCGTCACATAAACAACGAGCTTCTTGCACATAGTCTGTTCCTACAGGTAACACGCCAGCTTCGCCCTGAATAAGCTCCATAATAATGCCCGCAACAGGACCTGCCTCGAATGCAGCTTGCAGGGCTTCTTTATTGCCAGCTTCCACAAATTCAACATGAGGAAGAAGTGGATTATATGGTTCACGAATAACTGGTTTCCACGTTACACTCAATGCACCAAGAGTTCGACCATGGAAACTATGTGTGAGCGCAAGAATACGAGCATTATCTGCATGACCACGCGCGTTTGCATGGAGCTTTATGAGTTTTAATGCGGCTTCGTTTCCTTCTGTACCAGAATTTGCAAAATATACACGTGACCCAGCAGGCGCATCGGCTAACTCGAGTAATTTTTCTGATAGTTCAATTTGAGGAACGGTAGCAAAATAATTTGACGTATGGGCAATACGACCAGCTTGCTGTGATACAGCTTGAACCCATGCTGGATGACTGTATCCCACACTGTTGACTGCGATGCCAGCAAGAAAATCAAGATATTTCTTACCATCCACATCCCACACATAGGAACCTTCACCGTGGTCAAGCACACGCAAAGGTGTTCCAAAAACATTCATGTGATGCTGTGCATACGACTCTAATAATGTATTACTTGTGCTCATGGAAACTCCTCATATGCATACCTTCACCACGAACAACCATGGTGCCAATACCTGCAGAAGTAAAAATCTCGTTGAGAATGGAATGTTTCTTACGTCCATCAATAATATGAGCTTGGTTTACCCCACCATCGATAGCTCGAATGCAAGCCTCCATTTTCGGCCGCATTCCCGATTCCAATTGAGGTAACATCTCACGCAAAGTTTCTACACCTACCTGACTGACCAACGATGATTGATCTGGCCACCGAGAATACAAACCTTCTACATCGGTTAGAATAACTAATTTGCTCGCTCCTAAGGCGCAGGCTAAAGCTGCGGCAGCAGTATCTGCATTAATATTAAGCACTTGAGTAACGTCATCTTCATCAGGAGCCACGGAGGAGACAACAGGAATGCGATTGGATGCAATGAGGTCTTCTACAGAACGCGCATCTACACTAACTACATCTCCGACTAATCCCACATCTATAGGCTCCCCATTGACCGTAGGCCTGCGTCTACATGCTGAGAAAAGACCACCATCTTCTCCAGAGAGTCCAACTGCATATGAACCGTAAGAATTAATCAGTCCCACCAATTCACGCGATACTTTACCAGTAAGCACCATGCGCACAATATCCATGGTTTGTTCATCTGTTACACGTAAACCACCACGGAATTCAGATTTAATACCCAATGTTGTGAGCATCTGATTAATCTGTGGTCCTCCACCATGCACAACAACTGGATGCAAACCAACTTGACGCAAAAATACCATATCTTCAGCGAAAGCAGCACGCAGTTCATCGTTAATCATGGCGTTGCCGCCATATTTAATAACAACGAGTGAGCCTGCAAATTCTTGAAGCCACGGAAGCATTTCCAATAATACTTCTGATTTTTGGCTATCGGTTAAATCTTGATGCACATCAATATGAAGTGCTTCGTGATTGTATTCGCTATCCATTATTCCTACGATTCATAGTCTGCATTAATATGCACATAGTCGAAAGTAAGGTCGTCGGTCCATACCACTGCCTGAGCTGAAGATCCGGTATGCAAATTGATATCAATATGCACTTCCCTCTCCTCCATAGACACTCGTTCGCGAGGCTCTCCTGGTTTACCCCCATCGCATACACGCACACCGTTAATATCTACAGTTACCTTCTGCGGGTCGAAAGCAGCAATATCTACAGGAACTGTTCCTAAGGATGAGACAACACGCCCCCAATTAGGATCATTTCCATAAATAGCGCATTTAAGAAGATTAGATGAAGACACCGCACGTGCGCATGCAAGCGCAGCCGCATAGCTTCCTGCACCACGAACTTCAATACGAATATCGTGGCTAGCTCCCTCGCCATCGCCAATAATCTGGCGAGCAAGCTGAGCACACGCATCACAGACTATAGCAGTAAATTCTTCTGCGCCCGGCTCAACGCCGCTAGCTCCCGATGCCAACACAATCACCGTATCGTTAGTAGACATACAACCATCTACATCAATACAGTCAAAGCTTCGCGATGTTGCCTCACGCAGAGCAGACTGAGCTAATTCAGAAGACACTACAGCATCTGTGGTAATAACGCTAATCATGGTGGCAAGCTGAGGCGCAATCATTCCGGAGCCTTTAACCATACCACCCACACGGTAGCCTGCTCCCTCTATACATACGGTTTTAGGCCTCGTATCAGTGGTCATAATGGCTTCAGCTGCATATGCACCAGCTTCCTCGGAGCTATCAAGCGCATTTACGGCCTTTTCTACTCCGTGGAATACAGCATCTAAAGGCAAAAGCTCACCAATTAATCCCGTAGATGCAATAAGCACATCGTCAGATGCGCATCCCAATAAAGAAGCTGCATAGTCAGCTGTTTGCTCTACTTGAGCATATCCAGCTTCACCAGTGCACGCATTAGCTCCACCAGAATTAATTACCATGGCGCGAGCATGACCCGATGCGATGATATTGCGTGAATACTGCACGGGAGCTGCTGCGAAACGGTTAGTAGTAAAAACACCAGCAGCCACATTGAGTGGACCGTTATTCACCACAACAGCCACGTCTTTTTTACCTTCAACTGAGGAAATTCCTCCTCGTACTCCGGCAGCAGAAAAACCTTGAGCAAAAACTACACTCATGGTGCAACTCCAATCTTGGTTAAGCCAGCATCTTCCGGCAATCCCAGTGCAATATTCAACGATTGAATAGCTTGTCCAGCTGTACCACGATTCAAATTATCAATCGCACTGAAGCCATACAATAACCCAGCACGACGGTCTACAGCTACTTGAATGTGCGCAGCATTTGAACCGATAACATCTGCAGTAGCCGGCAATACTGTTGGAGGTAGTAATTCAATAAAGAACTCATTGCCATACGCCTTTTCATAAACAGAACGGATTTCTTCATCGCTCATCTCAAGAGCTTCGTTACTCAAAGCAGCGCTTACCGTAGCCATAATTCCGCGAGACATGGGCGCAAGAACAGGAGTAAAGCCAAGCTTATACTGTTGAATCGCACTATAGTTTTGCCCATCTAATCCCTGAGCATGAGCAAAATTTTGTTGAATTTCTGGAATATGGCGGTGGCTTCCTGCAACTGAATAGGCAGTGGCATTGCCTAAAGCCTCAGAAGCAAGCAAATTCACTCGTCCTGTTTTACGGCCCGCACCAGAATATCCCACGACTGCATGTGCCGAGATCTGCGAGTTAACCAAACCCGCAGCAAGAGCTGGTTGAAAAGCCAAAGTTACTGCCGTAACATTGCAACCAGGTCCGGCAAGTCGATGAGCACTAGACAAATGAGAACGCTGATACGAAAAACCAAAGTTTTCGTCTCCTCCTGTAATCAGTTCTGGAAGAGCATACGTCCATGGCGCACAGTAACCGTCACCATAAAAGTCTTGCCATGCTTCAGCTGATTCCAAACGATGATCAGCTCCTAAATCAATAACAATGCGCACATCTTCAAGCTGAGCTGCTAAAGCACCAGATGCTCCATGAGGCAAAGCTAAAATAACAACATCATGACCGCTTAATACTTCTGGTGTTGTGTCTTCAATAGTCAGCGAAGAGAGCTGAGGTATATGAGGAGTAAATTCTCCCAGTCGCTTGCCAGCAGACGAGTGACCAGCCACACACGTGACTTCGAAATTTGGATGCGCTGCCAGTATTCGCAACGCTTCACCACCCGCGTATCCTGTGGCACCAGCTACAGCAACAGTGAGTGGATAATCAAGATGAAGATCTTGCATAATCACACCTACTTATTCATATATTTGTATAATTATGCAACATTTACTCGACGAATGATGCCTATTCACAACATGCGCGTGTCGTATATTTTCAAGGCTTCATGCACTGTATTGTCAACATACAAAAACCGATGCTCATCGAGAACATCGGTTTGTATATTCATACATATTTTATGCACCTATATGCGCACGAATCCATGCTGTCACCATATTGAGGAATTCTAATTCAGTCATTCCTGTAGCCACAATATAAGCGAATAATATTATCTGCAGAACACATAGAATAATAGCAATAATAGCCAGCGTACGGCCTTTCATATGCAATATCTTGGTTCGGTTTAACGACATAATTGCCAAAAAGAGAGCCAAAAGAGTGGTCTGCGTAAAGAAAGAACCAATAAAAGCAATAATCGCATAGAAATCCCAACGACCATAAGCCGGGTTCTTCTTCGGATCATCTGGATCGAATTCAAAACGCTCAAAAGATGATGCAACAGGATTCCCATCGCGATCATAGAACTGAGGCGTATTCACATTATGAGACGTATAATCCGTATTAGCTGACTGTCCAGAGTGAGACTGCTGTCCATGTGCTTGATTATTACCCTGAGTAGAAGTGTCACTCGGAGCGCCAAAAGGACTAACCACCATAATGCGCTTCGACTTCGCCTGAGCTTTAGGCCCCTGGCTTGGTTCAGGCTTGCCGTACACATAAGGATCCCAACCAGGAAATTCGGATGCCAAACGACCGTAAGCAGGACCTGTCTGCTCTGCGTCTGTATCGTCAGTGTGCTTGGAATCATCAAGCGTGTTCAGATCGTCTGTCATGAACAATACCTTTTTCCTTCAGTTGGTTCCTTATGTATTTCCGTGCCAGTACGTAGCTTTATTACGCGCGCAGCACAGCTCTTGCTGCTGCAGTAGCGTCAATAATAGCAGCACGCACAGCATCAGTATCTTCTGCTGTCAGTGTACGGTCAGCAGCACGCAATGTTACAGCGTATGCCAAAGATTTCTTCGCCTCACCCAAGCTGTCATCAGTAAAGACATCGAACAAAGTAATGGACTCAAGCAAATCTCCTGCAGCTGTACGAATAATATCGCTTAACTGTGCAGAAGTCATAGCTTGTGGAACCACAAAAGCGAAGTCCTGATGCACCGGAGGATAGCTCGACACTGGTCGTGCTTGTACAGGCTCGTAGGTGACCTCATCAAATACAGCATCCAAATCGAGCTCAAATGCAGCAGTATGAGCTGGCAATCCCAAGGACTCGTTAATACGAGGATGGAATTCGCCCACAATTCCTACTACACGCTCCCCTACCTTCACCTGTGCGAAACGACCAGGATGCCATGTTGCTGGAACATCATCACCGTGCAGCTGGTCTAACGTAAAGTTCGCAGCTAAACGCTCGGAAATACGGGTCACGGCTTCTACTACATCTGTCCAGTCAGCCGTGCGCTTCTCGCCCATCCAGCCTGTTTCTTGCACATCACCAGTGAGAATAGCAGCAACATGCAATGGCTGATATGGCAAACCTGCATCCAAAGCTGCCAACTGCTCATCGCTTGGACGAACCCCGCCAGGTAATGCAGGAATTGCTGGAGCTTGTGGATCCCATTCGAAAACATGACCTACTTCGTAGGAGCTTGCCTGTGGATTACCACGGCGAATATTGCGTTGAACGGTACGCATAAGGGTCAACAAGATGTCGCGGCGCAAATATGGACGGTCTCCTGCTAATGGATTAGCAAGTTCTACACTGATTGGCTTGATGGCATCAGCATCGTATGCGAAGTCCTTATAATCCTCGTCGCCCACAAACGGATAACTGATAGTTTCTGTTAAACCATATTCAGCTAATGTATCTGCTACTTGGCGACGACGTAACTGTGAGTCTGTTAAGCCAGTCATAGATGTAGCAGGAACTGCTGGAACAGTTACAGCAATCTGGTCATAACCCACCAAACGAGCTACTTCTTCTACTAAATCGCAGGCTTCAGTAAGATCTGGACGCCAGCTTGGAACAGTAACAGACAAAACGCCTTCAGACACAGTACTTACGATGCTACCAATATCGCTAAGAATCTGTGCAATCTGTTCATCTGTGGTGGTTAAACCGGTTAAACGTGCCACCTCGGATGTGTGGAATTCAATAGTGCGGGGCTGTTCAGTGTTATTCACATCTGTTGGATTCTCGCTGGCAACACCGCCGCAGACACCCATAAGCAATTCGATTGCTTCGAAGGCAGCAGCAGCTTGAAGCTGAGTATCTACTCCGCGCTCAAAACGACGGCTTGCTTCCGAAGGAATCTTATGGCGGCGAGCAGAGCGTGCAATAGAAATAGGGTCAAAGTGTGCTGCTTCAATCAGCACATTGGTGGTTTCTTCGGTAACTTCACCGTACAAACCACCCATAACGCCCGCAATACCGAGCACACGAGAACCACGCTCTCCGTTTGGAGAATCGGTAATCAGCAAATCTTCGCTGACCAAGTCATGCCCTTTACCATCCAAAGTAACAAGCTTTTCGCCATCTACAGCGCGACGCACCACGATTGGCTGAACAATCTTATCGAGATCGTATGCATGCAATGGCTGGCCTACATCAAGCATCACGTAGTTCGTAACATCCACTGCAGCTGAAATAGGACGCATACCCGAGCGCAGTAAACGCTGACGCATCTGATGAGTAGAACGACCTTCGCGATTAATACCCGTAAGAGTACGTGCATAAAAACGGTCACAGCCTGGAACACCGTGAATAGGATTGGTGTCGTCAATAATAACCTCAACATCGCCATGTTCGCTTGCATGAAGCTGTTCGGCACGCTCAAGGTATGATGCTACAACATCGTTAAATTGAGCACCAGTAGAATGGTGGAATTCACGTGCAACACCGCGGTAGGAGAAGGCATAACCGCGATCTGGCGTAATATTAATTTCCAAAGTTGCTTCATTTAAGCCAAGCAATCCCAGCGCATCGTCGCCAGGCTGGAGAGCCTCAACCTGCTCATCACTTAAACCATAATCATTGAGCACAATAATGCCATTGTGATCCGAACCCAATCCCAACTCGCGCTCAGATGCGCACATACCGTCAGAAATATGCCCATAGGTCTTGCGAGGCTCAATCTTAAAATCGCCAGGCAACACAGCCCCCGGCAGCGTCACAACCACCTTCTGACCAGCCGCAATATTAGGCGCTCCACACACAATACCGCGAGGAACCTTATTACCCTCCTCGTCAAGCACATTGTGTTCTCCCACGTCAATATGGCACCAGTTAATAACCTTGCCATTCTTCTGCGGTTCAGGAGTCAAGTCAACAACATAACCCACAACAATAGGTCCGGTTACCTGAGAGGTATGAATCTCTTCCTCTTCCAAGCCTACCTTCACCAAATCAGCCGCAAGCTGCTCATAAGTTTCTTCAGCTGGCACGTCTACATGGTCGCGCAGCCAGTTCATATCAATAAGTGGCATCTTTTACTCTCCCATCGCAAACTGCTGGCTGAAACGCACATCTCCCTCAACGAGATCGTGCATATCGTTAATATCGTGACGCAGCAGCAAAGTACGTTCCATACCCACGCCAAAAGCAAAACCGGAATACACATCAGGATCAATTCCCGCAGAGCGCAGCACATTCGGATTCACCATGCCGCAACCGCCCCACTCAATCCAACCAGGACCGCCCTTCTTATCTGGGAACCATAAATCCATTTCTGCGCTTGGCTCAGTAAATGGGAAGTAACTTGGACGCAAGCGAGTCTTTGCTTCAGGACCAAACATAGCCACAGCAAGCTTATCTAAAACGCCCTTCAAATCTGCCATCGTCAAGCCTTTATCTACAGCTAAAGCTTCACACTGATGGAAAACAGGGGTATGTGTAGCATCCAATTCATCGGTGCGGAACACGCGACCTGGGCACGCAATATACAGTGGCACACCGCGCGAGAGCAAAGAACGCGCCTGAACCGGCGAAGTATGGGTACGCATAACCATGTTAGACCCCACAAAACCAGCGGAATCTTTCGCCTGATTACCCTTAATATAGAAGGTATCTTGCATCTGACGAGCAGGATGATCTGGACCAAAGTTCAAGGCATCGAAATCATGCCATTCAGTTTCAACTTCTGGACCTTCAGCAATTTGCCAGCCCATCGATACAAAGAAGTCTTCCACATCTTCAAGCAACTTTGGCAAAGGATGACGCGCTCCTAAAGGATTGCGGCGCACTGGCTGAGTCATATCCACAGTTTCTGCCGCTAATGCAATACGCTCAGCCTCTTCTTTTAGCGCAGTCTCACGCTGAGCATATGCACGCCCAAAATCAGCGCGAAGTTTGCCCACAACTTTGCCGGCTTCCTTCTTCTGATCTGCGGCCAAAGAACCAATTGCTTTGCTAGCTTGAGCCATTGCAGAGTTATTGCCCGCATATTCGCTTCGAATTGCATGTAACTCATCGAGAGTTGCAGCACTGTTGAGCTTGCCAATGCCTTCTTGAACAGCAGCTTGCACTGCTGCAGCATCGAACTGAATATTATCAGCCACTTGCTTATACCTTCCCTTAGAACAGTCTGTATGCCATTTTTCCTTTTGGCTTAGACTTTCCACAGCCTGTGTATTGTCTTGTGTCTAGGAATTATTCTTCGTGATTTTTTACTGCGCGCACGTTTACTCAGTAGGAGTATCGCGCATATGCATGGCGAAAGAATACAGCATAATGGACGCACTCATAGCCACATTAAGAGATTCCGCTTTTCCATATAATGGAATAATGGCTGCACGATCGCACTGATTAACGATATCTGCAGGTAAACCACGCGCCTCGTTTCCGAAAAGTATAACGTTCGCTTGACGCTTATCTGTGTAAGTTAAAGCCTGCTGAAGAGGAACAACAGGAGTGCTGTCTGTTCCGTAAATTTCCGCTGCTGTTATGCAGGCTGACCGTGCGCGCATAACCTCGAAAAACTCTTCCTCGCGTGCATAGAACACGGGGATGTGGAAGAGAGAGCCTGCTGTAGAGCGCACAACTTTCGGATTAGTAATATCAACGCAATCGCCCACTAAAACTACTGCTTGACATCCACTAGCATCGGCTGCGCGAATAATAGTTCCCGCATTACCCGGATCGCGTAACTGCCAACAAGCAGCGCTTAGACTGCCAGCATCTGTTTGAAACTCGTCTGCAGAACGCACAACTGCTTCCATGTGTACAACTGCCGCAATGCCTTGGCAATCAGAGCTGATGGCATGCATTACTTTGTCTGTTGCCTGATGAACATACAGGTTTTTATCTATTGATTCGCGCACGACCGCACGCAAAACCTCGGATGTAGCGTAATCATTGCGCACATAGATATCGCGCACACTGTCGGCAGCATAACGCACAGCTTCACGCACTGCTTGAGGACCTTCAACGAGAAATAATCCGCTCCTTTTGCGCGCTTTACGGTTTATTAAATCTGATACAAGACGCACTCGTTGAGCTTGAAGGTTGTCCATAATATCGCGATGCAATGGCATGACTATATCTGCTTTCTTCTCAGGTACAAGTGAGGTCACAAAAGTATGCATGTATTCTATGAAGTATTGTAGCGGTTTGACTGATTTCGCGTGGCGGATAGCAGCTTCTATGTGAGTTTCGAGGTTGTTAAGGTTGTCTATGATGCAGTACTGATATGAGTTAGATTGAGGGGAGCGCGAACGTTTTCTGGTTATAGCGTCCACATTGTCAGCGTTGCACGCGCACCTACGCCGTAAACCTGAACTCAACCTCGCTAAATAGGCTCTTCGAACTTAGCAGGGTTAAGCAGAAGATGTTGCCCAGTAGGTTCCAGTTGATTCCTCCGGCTGTCATGTGTCGAGACATCGTTGCCATGTGAATGTGCTTTGGTTTATTTTCCTTTTGTCGTCATGAGTGAACAGCCCTCGTTATGCGTAAAGTCGATACGCGCAACCGATATGCCAGTTTTGAAGCCATTTTTGCGCATCAAAACTGGCATAACAGGTGTATGAATCGGTTAAGCCAGTATATGTGAGAGCATAGCTCTCCGAATTTAACGCAGTATGAAGCCTGATTGTGAGGAACAGCCGCTAGTCACACACCTGCAACCTAAAACCCCGCTAAGTCCGAAGCTCCGCTACATATCGACCGAACTTCAGCGGATACAATTGCGCCCTACCGCCGCTGTGTAATGAGCACACGGTAGAGCACAATTGCCAGTTAATTTAGGAAGGAATATATGAGTTTGTGCTTATGTTTTCTTTCTTACACAAATTTGCCAAAAAGATTAAGCATTCCTGTGTAATACGCAGCAATCAGTCCTATCACAGGAATAAGAATGCTGATAACAAAAGCTATAACATCGCGCGTATGCATGCGTGATATGCGCACATTTGTTCGTTTATATGGTGCTCCAAATGCGCGTGCTTGCATAACTATGGCGAGCATCGTGGAGCGTCGAATAGCCAAAATAAGAATATTCAACGCATCATTCTTATATTTTTGAATCTTCGATTGCGATTGTATTCCTCGAATACGGCGTGCTTGATGTATGGACTCCATATCCTCTTGCAGTAAAGGAAGTAAGCGGAAACCTGCGAGCGCCGCATACACAAAACGGTCAGACATTTTCAGCTTTTGCACAAAAGCATCAGCTAAATCTGTTGGATCCATGCGCATGACTAGGGTTACAGCCGGAACTCCCATAGCAAGCACACGGATTGCTGTGGCGGCAGCCAACATCACGTTATGATCCTTATTATAAATAGCCACAGAAATGAAGGCCCCTGCAGCTCCAATAAGGATTGGCCACGTATACCTTAATACCGTACGAGGAGTAAAACCGAGAGCAAAAATAGCTATTAAAGATAGAACAAGAGCAGTGCTTGACGAAACAATATCCAGCGAGAAAATCAGTGGAAGACCAACAAAAAGTCCAGCAAATAAACGCGTTACTGGGTTAAGGCTTGCCACTATAGCAGACTGACTTTCGTTACGTAGCTGCTTATTCTCGTAGGAATCAGGATTCGCTTCAATCACTACTTCTACAGCACCAAGCGCATCAATAAACGCACGGTCATGCGTCACAGTAATAATGCAGGTTCCGTTATCGCGTAACTGAGCGAACATACGCACCAATGCTAACCATGTTTGAGGATCTTGACCATATGTTGGTTCGTCCACAATCATAATCTGAGGTTTTACTTCAATCGCGCACGCAACGGTTAAGCGGCGCTTCTGCCCGCCTGAAAGCGAATATGGATTATGATCGACCTGCTCGAGCAAATCATAATAATCCAAACGCTCCTTCGCCATCTGAGCCAGCTCGTCCGCGCTCGCCTCGCTGTGCGAGATGCGCAAAGCGCTTATCATTTCGTCACGCACGGAACTCGTAACAAACTGATGCTCCGGATTTTGGAAAACGTATTGAATGCGCTGAGCCAGTTCTTTGGTATTCCATTTCGAAGGTTCAGCACTTTGAGCAGTTCCACGAACCGTGTCGCTTGCACGAACCGCACCGCTCAGCTCTGGCCGCAAACCCGCTAAAGTAAGCGACAGTGTCGTTTTACCCGCTCCGTTTACGCCAGTAAGAGCCGTGATTGTTCCACTATTAAATGTATGGCTAAACGGGTAAGAAATCTGCTCACCCTCATAGCCAAAACATAAATTGTCGGCTATTAACGCAGCCGACGTACCCTCTTCTGTAGCCGGAGCATACTGTCCTGCATATTCTTCTAATTCAATCGGCTCTCCCAGAGCAACGTGTCTATCCATATGAGGAATCCACTGCCCTATATTATGATCCACCACAATAAGGGTGGCACCAGTTTGTGTAGCAGCATCCAGAATGGACGACACCACACGCTCGATTCCATCAGGATCGAGATTAGCTGTTGGCTCATCGCATACAATCACATCGGGGCGCATCGCCATAATACTGGCCACAGATAAACGTTGCGTTTGCCCTCCTGAGAGGCGCTGCGCTAAACGAGCTGGCTCGATACCGTGCGCAGGATCTAAATCAACCGTTGCTAAAGCGCTATCGCAGCGTTGAATAATTTCTGATCGGTCTACGCCCAAATTTTCTGCACCAAAAGTGGCGTTATCCATAACACGAGCAAAAATTACTTGACTTTCTGGGTCTTGCATAATCATGCCCACACGGCCGCGCGCTTTAAGAGCAGGAACGCCGTCTATGGTAATCGTTCCGCGCATCTCGCCGCCATCTTCGGCATCACCCAAAATACCGGTAATACCTTGAAGCAGCGTGCTTTTGCCCCATCCGGAGCGGCCAGTGAGCAAAACTTTCTCCCCAGCCGCCACGTTCAGGCTTAAATCATCAACCGCCCAACCCTCATTTAACGGGTAACGATATGACCAATGGTTAACGTCTACTCGAGAAGCCACTTATGCGTTAGCCTTCTGCTTGTTGCGCACATCGCGGCCGGACTCGAAGTGATCGAGAGCGCCCGTTGCAGCAATACCCAAGTAAAGCCACCAGGTGAACACACCAGCTACGATAGCGCCGGACAGAATCGTGGTAACCAAGTTAGCGAAACCGTAGGTACCGTTCCAATCGATAGCCTGCAAGTTAGTAAAGAAGGAATATGCCCAGCAAGCAACACCGGAGACTGCACCAGAAATAGTGGTAATCCAAATATTCCATACCTTGTAGAGCACTGCTGTAAAGACGATTTCTGCAGCTACACCCTGAGCCAAAGCAACGAGGAAGGTTGCTGTACCACCCCACTGGTTACCCAGCAAAGCTTCGACAACACCAGCAACAACTTCTGCGTAAATCGCAGCACCTGGCTTGCGCACGATAATCAAAGCCAAAGGACCAGCAAACAGCCAGAAGCCGTTAATAACACCCCACAAACCAGGGATAAAGGAATCCAAAGCAGATACTGGACCATAAGCCAAAGCAGCCAGCCAGTAAATAAGCGAAGATGCTACAGCAATAACGCTGGCTACAGTAATATCGACAACGCGCCACTTAAGATTTGGCTTTTCAGATACGGTTGAAGAAGAATTCATAAGTGCCTCCTATGATCTGTCGTCATACGCACATCCCCGTGATGCGCGTGAGGCACGGGTTAAGATGACATCCGTTGCTAGCATTACCTAGTAAACGTTCAATCGGTCAGAATTCGCTCTCATTATGTTATTGTTTTTGCGGCGAACGAATTCATATCTCAGCCGTACCCACTCTTCATGCATAGGCACAGCACCCGTGTCGATTAGCCACTATAGCAATATGGGACGAATATCCTCGTGGAATATTCGTCCCATGCGTGGGGCACTGTGGTGTTACTTGCGCTTTACCTGAGCGCCAAGCCTTGCAAAATCAAAGCTTCTGTAACCACGTTCTTCTTCAAAGCCGACAAAGAAATCGACTCGTTTGGCGAGTGTGCATTCGCCTTTGGATCTTCTGGGCCGGTTACCAATACTTCGGCATGTGGGAAGATGCGCTGCAATTCTGGAATGAATGGAATCGAACCGCCCTCCCCCTTATTGACTGGCTCAGTTGCGAAAGCAGTAGCCATCGCTTCTTCAGCAACTTGTACTGCCTGAGAATCAGGGTTCATAGCCCAACCCTGACCATTTTCCCCCAGCTCCACAGTTACTTGTGCACCGAATGGAGCGTGCTCTTCCAAGAATCGTGCCAAAGCCTTCTGCGCTTCGGCTGGCTTCTGGCTTGGAGCGGTACGCAGGGAGAGCCTAAAACGAGCGTGGTCGGCAATAACGTTAAATGAGCCTTCAACAGGGTGAGCGTCGAAACCGATCACACTCACGCTTGGCTTGGTCCACATGCGTGCAGCTAAGGAGCCGGTTCCCGCAAACTGGTAGGAATCCACAACAGCAGCATCGCGGCGAACGGTTGCTTCGTCCATATCGCGCTGCAAACCGCCCACTGGTTCTTGAGACTCAACGCCCGGAATAGCCAAGTCACCATTCTCGTCGTACATGGAGGCGATAAGCATAGCCGCTACCGTATTCGCGTCGAGAATCGGGCCACCGAACTGACCAGAATGCACAGGATGACCCAGCACGCGAACAGTCACATCTACTTCAGTATTACCGCGCAAAGACGTGGTCAAACTTGGAATTTCATCTGACCAGTTACCCGAGTCGGCCACAATAATCACATCTGATTCGAATTCCGCTTTATGCTTCTCAATGAAAGGAATAAAGCTTGGCGAGCCCATTTCCTCTTCACCCTCAATAAAGATGCGAATATTCACAGCCAAATCATCGCCCAAAGCATGCAAAGCTCCCGAATGAATAGCAATGCCGCCGCCATCGTCGGCAGCACCGCGACCGTAAAGGCGACCGTCTTTTTCTGTGCCCTCAAAAGCAGGAGTTTCCCATGCAGACTCATCTGGAACAGGCTGCACATCGTGATGCGCATACAACAACACGGTTGGCGCATTCTCATCAACAATATGCGAGCCAATAACTTCCCACGCTCCTGGTGTTCCATCTGGATTTGTAGACTGCACCACGCGAGCATCTACACCCACAGCGCGCATTTCTTCAGCCACGAACTCAGCCGACGCCTTCATATGGTCGGCCGTAATGCCTTTAGCAGATACTGCGCCTAGGGCAATTTTTCGTGAGAGCACATCAACAATGCGATTCCAATCAGACTCTACTCGTGTTCGAATCTCTTCATGCGATAAAGTAGCCATTATCTTCCTTCATATCTTCTCAGCTGCGCAGTTTGGCAACATGTGCTGTTCGGCAGCAAGTGCAGCCAAGTAGCAGCTCAGCCATGCGCCATGCGCCAGTCCCAAGCACGCCGCACATATATGTAGTATGCACACAATGTAGTACGCACACATCCGCTGCGAGTACGCCGCACAGCACTTCACGCCTCACAAGGCATGAATAACCTCACAAGGCATGAACGTATATGGTCATGTACATACGACTTTATTGCACGCGGTCGATACTTTCACATAAACGCGGTCTATACTTTTACATAATCTAAAGGAATGAAATGGAATCCTTTTGCTCAAAAAAACAAAACTGATAGCGACGATCAGCTAGACAATGCTGCCAATGCTGAGACGCATACCTCTAGTGAAACTGCTGGCAAAGGTCGTCCAACACCAAAGCGTCGCGACGCGGAAAACGCTCGTTTAACTCCGCTTGCGCCAAAAGACCGTAAGGCTCAGCGTAAAGCTGCTCAGGCTCGTCGCCGTGAGCGTGAAAATACTGAGTACGAGGCCATGCGTTCGGGAGATTTGCGCAAAATGCCTAAGAGCGAGCAGCTTCCATGGCGCGTATATATTCGCGACTATGTGGATGCCCGCTACAATTTGGGCGAATATTTCATGATTGTTGTGGTTGCCCTGCTCCTTATTTCTGTTGCGGCAACCTACTTTATGCCACAGCTGTCTTTGATTATTTTGGTGCTCATGTATGTATATTTGTTCGCCATTATTATTGATAGCTTTATTATGTGGCGCGGTTTGAAGAAAAAGCTGATTGCCAAGTTTGGCGAGCGCGCTGTTGCTAAGGGTATGCGCTCTGGTTATTACGCATGGAGTCGTGCTCTGCAGATTCGCGCATGGCGTTTGCCAAAGCCTCGTCATAAGAAGCATGGTGTATGGCCTGAATAAACTGACGATTTTCTCAGTTTTTACATAAGTTTTCAGGGTGCGTATTGTTAGCAATTTGCTAAGCAATATGCACCCTTAACTTTTGCGTTTTAGCTCAGCACTAATATTTCTGACTCGCTCTCCACCTTTTGAGCGCTTGCTGAGAAATAAGAGGGTGTCAGGGTTTTTGTGTAAGTGCGCAGGTCGCGATAGGTTTAGCTTTTGCGATGACACGGATGGCGACAATGGATTGACTACTTTGGATACGGAGCGAATATTCGTTTGATGAAAATATTTGCCAAGTCTGATCTGCTTCGACGGAACAAAAACCCGAGCCCCTTCAATACGACACGCCCAACGCACCGAGAAAAATAAAAGTTATCCTCATTCTTGTGGATAAATCTGATACAACGCTAATACACGACAAGTCATATCCCACGGATATGACTTGCTGTCCAGCAAGAGGTCACCTGATGGTGACCTCTTAGCATATCAAAAGAACCGCTCAACTGTCCGACACACCAACGGATAACAATCTGTGCACCAGACTCAGCAAGAATACGCATAGCAGCACGATAAATTCCCGCAGACTGAGAATGGAGACCCTTCATACGTTCCCAACCATACTTGTATTGGAACATACAGTGCCCATGAAATTCAACATCAGCTGGAACACCAAAACGTTGATGAACCCTATCCCTCAACTCTGAAAGCTTCTGATCAATAAAACGCACCTGCTCATCATTAACAAGCAAAGCACCAATGTAATAAATATCTCCACCAATAGCCTTACCAGAGTCAGAATGAGATTCATCAATGTAAGCGTACATACCGCCAATGTACAGCACTCTCATCACTAAACTAAACCGAGACAATCCTGGTTATACGACAAAATTGTTGGTGGAGTGTTATTCGTTGATTGTGAAGTGTCTCGGGTTTTGTTTCATCGAAGTTGATGGGGAAATAGTGATTATACATAGAAAACAAAACCTTAGACACTTCAATCCAAGCAGATTCAACAACAAAACCATATGCTTGTCATAACTCTGAGAACTGCCAAACCTGAGATACCCTCAATCAGCAGGAATTGCACAGTTTCGCATAGTGACCCTACGATTTCATATCGTTATTTTCAAAAACCTAAGATGGAAATCATGCTCATAAGAAATCAAGCACCATAAAATAAAGAGCCTGCGGAATACTGCTTAGCTTAAACCAAAATCGCTCCCCTCGCGGCAACGCCCGCAGAAACATCACGACCAACATCAACCGTCATCAGAAAACCGCCGCCTTCACCAACCACCGCTACAAAACATCACTACCATCAATCTCGCGCGTAAAAAATATAACTCATGAAAAATTTATTCAAACTATCTACTGCCCTCAGATGGGCTCTTCTTGGTCTCACATTCTCAGAAATAAGTAATTCCATTTTCGAAGGTTCTGTTGTTCCATCCATTATTATTGTGGGTCTTCCTGCGTGGGCGTTGGCTTTTAACCGCACATTCGGTGTAATAAGCGATTTTATGTCTCCTGCTGCTGCATGGATTGTAGATAAATTCGGCAGTTTCGCTTCCCTGTCTGCTGCTGAATTTTGCGAAGGCCTTCTCTGCCTTATTGTGGCTATTCTTCCCCACAGTTGGCTCGGATGGAAATGGTCATTACTCGCCCTAGGATGCTTACTGCTCGTTACAGGACAAATAATTGACGTAGCCAGCGAAATTTTTGAAGTAGATATTTCTGGCGATAATGAAGAGATGCTTATTGAATATAGCGGTTATGTAGGCATTATTATGTCTGTGGGTGGAACACTGTTTGGAACGGTTCTGGGCTCGGCGCTCACATCTATCTCTATTACTCTCGTTCTGATCATATCTTCTGTTTTATCTTTCGCCTGTACGCTAACTCGTTTTCTTTCTCGAGGTAGCATACTATCAGCTACCAGCGCTTCCCTTAATGACGATAACGACGATAATGAAACAGACGCACAGCACGGCATATCACAGCGTCATACCACCAAATCTATGCGCATTATTTTGCTCTCGTGCACTTTCTTTCTTAGCCTTATTCCTTCCCTCTACGGAGGGTACACAACGCTGGGATATGCGGATAAGCTCGGTTCGCATATTACTACAGTTATTTATGCTGTAACGGGTGTTGCCACGATTGCAAGTTCATATATGTATTTGAGAGCATCGAAAAAGTTGAGCCTCAGAATCATTGGATGTGCTGGGGTCATCAGCATGATTATAGGGTTAATATTCTTAAGTATTCCGATTTTTTGGAGCGCTCTGATTGGATGGGCTTTGATGGATTTAGGATATTCCTGCACAGCTCGCCCTCTTATAGTATCTCGCCAGCTTTTGATTGAGCATGATCTTCTGACTAAGTTTAGCGGCTGGGCACGTTTAGCTTCTGCTCTTGCAGCTGCAGGAGGAAGCTGGTTGGGGTGGATTATCTCTCAGCATTACACGTGGCAGATACTTCCAACATTAAGTCTTGTACCAGCAATTATTTTGCTACCAGCAGTATGGTCAAGTTTGCATAAGGGCAGAAAATAAAACACACATAACATACATGGGTGCTCCTTGCTTCACAAACAAGAAGCACCCATGGCTCTCATAATCATCATATAATCATGCTTTTATAGCCTGAATAATATGTATTATTCCGCTAATCGCAAGAAGAACAGCGCTCACAAATAATACTGCTATTTCAAGCAGAGGAATATTTGTTCCCCCGTCCATCAGCGCTAAACGTAACACAGCTATAAAATGTATGCACAGCAGAACTATAAAATACGTTCTTCTGGTTTGCGCTATACTTTTCGCAACGTTCATAAAAAGTGCGGATAGCATAATTCCTAAGAAGTACAGCGCCACAAGAAGAAATCTCATACCCGCTTTGTATTGCGCATGTCCTTGAATAACAGGCATATTACCCACGTAGATACATACTGCGCACGATATCCATGACCCAAGTAAAGCGAGCACCGCAGGTAAAACACTATGACGTGTGGATAAAACTTTCATCATCATAACCCTCACTATGAAATGTGCTCGGAACATCATTGTTTCAAGAAATCCAATGCTACTCTTGTGAAGCGTGATTGAATACATATAGTTTACTCGTGACCAGAACCTCACACGCCGCGCTTTAATGTCCAATAAAGTTCATCTCCTAGCAAGTACCCTACATCCGCTAACCTTTACACGCTAAACTTGAGCGTATGACTTATGATTATGACGTTCTGATAATAGGTTCTGGCCCGGGCGGTTATGCCACTGCTTTGCGCACAAGTGAGCTGGGACTATCAACTGCTGTTATTGAAAAAACCGATGTTGTGGGTGGCACATGCTTAAATCGCGGCTGTATTCCTACGAAAGCATATCTAACCGCAGCTCATACTCTTCATGACGTTCATCGCGCAAGCTCATGGGGATTGGATATTAGCGTCAACAGTATTAATATGCCAGCGCTTAAAACCGCGAAAGATAAAACTGTAGCAGGCGTAGTAAAAGGTCTCACCCAGCATATGAAAGCGCGATCTATCGATATTATTCACGGTGAAGGCTCGCTGAGCGGCGCACATAACGTAAGCGTTACTGATGGCGAAAGCACGCGCGAATTAAGCGCTCACCATATTGTTTTAGCAACTGGATCATATGCCATGCCGCTGCCAGGTTTTGACTTCTTTCACGAAACTTCTGCCGCTGTATCTGAGGCTATTGCCGATAAGAAAGTTCCTGTATTATCATCCGATGAAGCCTTAGACCTCGATATTCCTCTCAATAATATTGTTATTGTGGGAGCTGGTGCTATTGCTCTGGAGTTTGCACAATTTTGGAATGCTCTCGGAACTCATGTAACAGTTCTTCTTCGTAAAGATACGCCTCTATCACGGTGGGATTCGCACGTTAGTTCAACGCTTATGCGCACGCTTAAACGCGATGGTGTGCGTTTTGAATCGCATAGCACTCTTACTGGTGCAGGCGATGGTGAGGTGACCTACTCTATTGCTGATCCTAAAAAAGATACGGTTACAGAAAAAACTATTCCTGCTGATTTCGTCTTGGCTGCTATTGGACGCTCCCCTCGCACAACTGCTTCATGGTTTAAGCAAGCAGGCATAGCTCTCACATCTACAAACCGCGTGATTACTGATGAATATGGTCGCACAAATCTTGAAAATGTGTGGGCTGTAGGAGATATTACGGACGGTTATATGCTTGCTCACGAGGCTTTTGAACAAGCTCTTGTTGTGTCTGAAAGTATTGCTGGTCTTCCTACTCAGCCAGTTGATCCTTTGACTATTCCTCAAGTGGTGTATGGCATGATTGACGCTGTATCTATCGGTTACACGTCAAGCCAAGCGCAAAACGCTGGTTTCGAACAGGTAGAAGAAACTGTTGTGCCGCAATTATCTAATCCGCGCGTCGCTATGTTAGGTTCAAATGGAACAACGGTTATAGTTTCAGCTCTTAATAGTGAGAAAACAGAACGGGTTGTTCTTGGTGTGCATATGGCAGGACCTCAAGCATCAGAAATTGCTGGAGCAGCACGCGAAATAATACAAAATCGTATTCCTCTCAGTCAGGCTGCGCGCGCTCTGTTTGCTCATCCTACTATAAGCGAAAGTTTGGGAGAAAGTTTACTGAAAGCAGATGGACGCCCTCTTAACGTGCGTTAAGGTAGCTTATACTAGGGTTTTCGACTCGATACAGTATGATGTATCGAAGATTACACGATCGTTATCCACTGTTGGACGAGATAAGGCAAGGTTAAAATAGGTTATGGCAGAAGAAAAGAAGAAGCCAGAGCGTAATAGCACTCTGCGTCAGATGAAGCAGCTCTATGATTTTACGCGCGCGGATGATCCTCAAGTTACGTGGTGGCTCATTGGTGCGTTTGCTATTCCATTCGTAGCGATTATAGTTATTGCTTTCTTCCTCAAACTGCACTGGTTCACATGGATTATGACTGTTATTCTCGCCTTTATGTTGGGTGTCTTGGCTGCAACTTTCGTGCTGTCTCGACGTAGCGAAACTGTGGGATATAAGAAGATTGAAGGTAATCCAGGTGCTGCTGGTGCTGTTTTGCAGTCTTTGAGCAAACGCATTTTTACTTTCTCTGAACAGCCAGTTTGGGTTGATCCTCGCACAAAAGATATGATTTGGCGCGGAACCAGCTTGTATGGCGTATACCTCGTTTCTGAAGGCCCAACAAAGCGCGTAGCTAAAGCTATTGAGTCTGAAAAGGCTAAGATTCGTCGCGTAACAAAAGGTTCTGAAATCCGCATTATTGTTATTAACGCTGGTAATGATGAGGGACAAACTCCTATTTCCAAACTCAATAAAGCAATGCGTAAGCGCTATAAGAAGCCGCTGACTACTGAGGAACTCGATCACTTAAACGGTCGTTTGCGTACACTTGAGCGTATGGGAGGCATGGGCGTTCCTGCTGGTATTGATCCTTACGCAGCGCAGCATCAAAGCCGCCGTGCTATGCGCGGACGTTAAAGCGCTGTATAGCTCTATCTCTTAGATCGCAGAATCGATTTACCTCTTTTAGTGAGTTGTCGGTTCTGCGATTTTTTATGCGTTGGGTGAGGTGAGGTGCTAACGTCCGTACTACCCAATCCGTTCCGAGCGTTTGAGTGGCACTGCTCTGCAAGCATTGATTTTAGGGGGTTCGGCGGCTGTTTCTCCCAAACACTACGCACGGTTTAAGCGTTACTGCTTTTGGGAACGTTCACACAGAGCGGGAAACTGCCGCAACACTCAAAGCGCTTTTACAAAGTGAGCGATACAGGCGAAACAGGGTGCTTTGAAGGTGCGTTTGGGACTGTACTGCTCAAACGTTACGTAACGATTGGGAGGTACGGCAGACACCCCCGATTCCGTGGCATAAGTATCGTTACAACGGAGTTTATTCCACGGAAAAACAGCACACCTCCGTAAAGTCGCTAACCTATGTACCGTCACGACGCTACATAGCTAACCGCCTTCAGGCCCCACCGCGTAACTAACCGTAACAAACTTGTAACCTGAAAAGACGTTTTCAGACTGCCCTGTCTCTTAGAATGGGGAATGTACGTGATCCCAACAAACGAAGGTTAGTCTCATGACTCTTTCTACAAAGGAAGATGTAGAAGCTCTCATCAATTCTGAGGGCATTGAATATGTATCTGTTCGATTCACTGATTTGATTGGCGTTCAGCAGCACTTTAATGTACCAGCAAGCGAGTTCCTCGACAGTGCATTTACTGATGGCATGCCATTCGATGGTTCCTCAGTGCAGGGTTTCCAGGCAATTAACGAGTCGGACATGAACTTGATTCCTGATGTATCCACTGCCTATATCGATCCTTTCCGTAAGCACAAGACTTTGAATGTAGCCTTCTCTATTGTTGACCCAATTACGGGTGAGGCTTATTCTCGAGATCCTCGTCAGGTTGCTGCTAAGGCGGAAGCATATTTGAAGTCCACCGGTATTGCAGATACTGCTTCTTTCGCCCCTGAAGCTGAGTTCTTCGTATTCGATAAGGTTCGTTTCGAAAACTCTATGCGCACCTCCTTCTATGAGGTTGATTCCGATGAAGCTGGTTGGAACTCCGGAGCTCAGACCAACTTGGACGGCACTCCAAACATTGGTTTTAAGAACCAGGCTAAGCGTGGCTACTTCCCTGTTCCACCCTTGGATCAGAGCGCAGATCTTCGCGATGAAATGGTGCACAACCTCCAGGAAGTTGGTTTAGTTCTTGAACGTTCTCACCACGAAGTAGGTGGCGCAGGTCAGCAGGAAATTAACTACCGCTACAACACTTTGATGCACGCTGGCGACGACCTCATGAAGTTTAAGTATGTCGTGCACAACACTGCAGCTCAGATGGGTAAGGCTGCAACCTTTATGCCTAAGCCAATTGCAGGCGATAACGGTACCGGTATGCACTGCCATCAGTCGCTGTGGAAGGACGGCAAGCCACTGTTCTACGATGAGAACGGTTACGGCGGCCTGTCTGACATTGCTCGCTGGTATATTGGCGGTCTTATTAAGCATGCTGATGCTGTACTCGCCTTCACCAACCCATCCCTCAACTCTTACAAGCGTTTGGTTCCAGGCTACGAAGCTCCAGTAAACCTCGTGTATTCTGCACGTAACCGTTCTGCTGCAATTCGTATTCCTTTGGCAGGTAAGTCTCCTGCTGCTAAGCGCATTGAGTTCCGTGCTCCAGATCCAAGCTCTAACCCATTCTTGGCTTTCTCTGCTCAGTTAATGGCTGGCTTGGACGGTATTTTGAACCGTATTGAGCCACCTGCTCCAGTAGATAAGGATCTGTATGAGCTTCCACCAGAAGAAATGGTGGGCATTAAGACGGTTCCAGCTTCTCTCGATGACGCTTTGAAGGCATTGGAAGAAGATCATGACTTCTTAACTGCAGGTAACGTATTTACAGAAGATTTGATTGAAACATGGATTGATTTGAAGAAGCAAGAGATTGACGCTGCTCGTTTGCAGCCAACTCCTTTGGAGTATCAGCTCTACTTCCATATCTAAAAGTTCACTGCGCATCTGTGTGCCTCATCGTTGTGAAAACAATGATGAGGCACACTGCTATAGTAAAGATATGTCTAAGAAAATCCGTACAGCACTTATTCTTCTTCTGGCTCTCGCCCTCGTTATTGGCGGCGGATATGCAGCTATTACTTCGCTTGTTCCAGATTTCTTTAAGCCGCAATCAGCAGCGCGCAAGCTGAAGAACAAGGAACTGAAGCAAGCCGATACTAAAAATATTGTGACTGAAGATATTTCCGTGTCTCACGATGGGCGCAATCTGTACGGTTATCTTGTGGCACCAGGAAATTATAAAGATATTAGTTTGCCGTTGATTATTGTGTCACACGGATATAATTCCAATGCTGATGTGAGCTCAAAATTTGCTACTTTAGCAGCTCAACGCGGCTATATGGTCTACTCTTTTGATTTTTATGGTGGTGGTAATTCAACCCGCAGCGGAGACCCCGATATGCTCGACATGTCTGCTTTAACCGAAAAAGCAGATTTGAATGCTGTGCTTGATTATTGGAAGTCTCAGAAAACTGTTGACTCATCTCATATCTATCTTGCGGGGATTAGTCATGGAGCTTTAATCAGTACTTTGGTAGCAGCAGAGCGCGCCCAAGATATTGCTGCAATGGTTCTTTTCGCTCCTGCTTTCCATGTTACCGACCTCGTCAAGCAAGGTATGCAAGAGCTCGGCTACACAGATATTTCTCAGGTACCCGATACGGTCTCCTACAAAGACCACACTGTGGGTAAACGCTATATTGCTGATGCCTTAACTCTTGATATTCCTACAGCACAGCGCGCATATGCTGGACCTGTTCTTATTATTCACGGCACTGCGGATACAGTTGTTCCGTACAGTTATAGCGAAACTGCGCAGAAAACTTTCCCCCATGCTCAGCTCATGTCGATTGACGGAGCAGATCATTCTATAAGCGATTTCGTTTCTGTTGGCACTCTCTTAAAACTTGACGAGTTTATGAAGAAGAACTGATAATTCCTGAGCAACCTGCGGACCCCACCATTGAATATATCCTGCACGTGTAGGGTGAATAGGATCTGCCATATAGGTTGTGCGAGACTGCGAGTTAAAAGCTTCATTATTGAATAAATCAATAATCTCGAAATCTGCGCGCTTAACCTGTACATCATGCACAGCAGTAACAAGCTGAGCATAATCATCACTCTTAAACCACGCATTCGTATACATAATCACGGGCGCTTGCCATTGATTATGCACGTAATCAATAATCTGTTCTATCGCAGCAATACTTTCTGCAGTGCTGTAGCCAAGGCGCGCATCATTCGTCGATAACTGAAGTAAGAAAATATCCACATCATCGGTAAGCGCAGTATGTGCACGCAAACGTGCCACATACGTATCTGCCCCATCACCAGCTAAAGATGTTCCGTTCACAGCGTCCTTGGTAACCTGCAATCCGAAACGTTGAGCCAAAAATTCAGGCAGAGCCACCCCACCAGAAGCAAAACCCCACGTCACTGACGAGCCTAAAACAAACAGTCTCTTACCGCGTAAATCCGAGCGTATAGGTTCTACTGTATCGAGGGAAACTTTGTTACCGCGCAGCCAACGCCATCCTGGCAGGAACTTAATCACCATAATCGCGCTCCATTAAACTGTTCACCATAGAACTAAAAGCGTGAGCTAGTGGCGTGCTGGCTAAAGAACCATCAGCATTCAAAACAGCTGGACGACCTGATTCACCCACCTCACGAATATCTGTTTCTAAAGGAAGCTGAGCCAATAAAGGCACACGATGTCCGAGCTTATTTTCTAACTGTTCGCTCAGTTGAGCTGCTACACGCGCACCTCCTCCTTCGCCGAACAAACGTAGCTTTTCGCCCTTATGCTCGTACCAAGACATGTTTTCTACAACACCTGCCACATCCATCGGTACTTGTAATGCTACTAAGCCAGCGCGCACAGCAATATCGGAAGCGGAAGGCTGTGGTGTAGTAACCACTATCAGTTCAGCATTAGGTAAGGCTTGAGCCACGGAAATAGCCATATCTCCTGTGCCTGGAGCCATATCAATAAGAAGAACATCTGGCTCCCCCCACCACACATCAGAGAGGAATTGTTCTAAAGAACGTTGTAAGCGAGGACCGCGCCATAAAATCGCACGATCAGAGCCAGCAAACATGCCAATAGACATGACTTTTGTTCCCCATGCCTCAACAGGCATAAGCATGCCGTTCAAATTCGTAGGATGTGTTGTAACACCCATTAAGCGAGGCATGGAAAAACCATAAATATCAGCATCAATAACCGCAGTATCATATCCAGCGGCGGCAAAGGCGGCAGCTAAGTTTGCCGTTACGCTCGACTTTCCTACCCCACCCTTACCTGAGGCAACAGCAAAAATACGTGTTTTAATGCCCTTCTTATGGAAAGGATTTTCGCGGCGAGCCTGCTTCAATTGAGTTACTAAATTATTGAGTTTTTCCTCGCTCATCGAACTAACATCAAGGTCAAGCGTTAACGAAACATCAGGGTAACTTGCCACTGCCTGCTCAATTTTCTCGCGGATAACATCGGAGAGCGGACAGTGAGGAACAGTCAACTCAATATGGAGGTGAACAGTAAAATGTCCAGCTTCCATCTGATCGACTTCTACGCCGGTTACCATTCCCAAGTCAGTAATTGATTTACCCAGTTCAGGATCAATTACTCCCGTTAAGCGTGCATAAATCTCACGAGCAATGCGTTCTTCTGTCATGCGTCCATCTGTCCAGTTGCCATAAGCTGCAGGAAAGTTGCAGAATCCATAATCGGCACACCCAACTTTTCTGCCTTCGTTACTTTAGACGCTCCAGGCTTATCTCCGGTAACCAGATACGAGGTTTTCTTACTCACCGATGATGTGGTTTGCCCACCGTGAGCAATAATCGCTTCTTGAATACTTTCGCGCGTATATCCTTCAATACTGCCCGACACAATAAGTGTTAAACCTGCTAGGGTTTGTTCGCCCTCGTCGAGCTGAGGCTTCTCCTCTACGCGCATACCTACACCGGCTTGCATCCATTCATGCAGAATGCGACCACGCCAATCGTCTAAGTCAGCAATATGACTCATCCAGTCATAGACGGATTGCGCTAGAGCGTCTCCTACACCATTAATTTCTAGCAGTTCTTCTTTCGACACTCCAGTAAAAGATGGTAAAGATGGGTAACGGTTTGCTAAACTGCGTGCAGATTCAGGTCCAATATGACGAATAGATAACGCCACTAGAACACGCCACATATCCGCTTGGCTGGCTTGCGATAACTGCTTAAGCATAGACTGCACATTCTTCGTAAGCTCTGGTATTTCACCATTCTTAGCCCTCTTAGCAAAGGCAGGAACTTGCCTCCACAAGCCCGATCCGGTAGTGCTCAATTTTTTCTTTACTGTGCGACCTGTATCAGGATTTATGTAATTCGTGTAGCGTTCGAGTGGTATTTCTTTCCACACACACACATCTCGCAAAGAGCGCTCATCCAAGCTAAACATATCAGCTAAAGTACGTACTGCCGGTATTTGTGCTGGGGGAAGTTGCAGACCCTCTACTGGTTTGTATACAGGTATGTCTTCGCCGTCCATCACCTCAATTTTTTTGAGGTTCGGAGCATACACATCAACAGATGATGGACGATTCAGTTCAGGATTGCCCAATGCTTCGGCAACTTTATCGCCTAAAGAATCAATATCGAAAGCTTTACGACTGCCGAACATAGAAATACGTTCGGTAAGCTGGGCTGGGCAGCTTTCAGTATTAGGGCAACGGAAATCCTTATCTCCCTCTTTTTCGGGAGCAATAGGTGTGCCGCAACTTGGGCATACCGTTGGCATCACAAAATCACGAAGCTCGTTTTCTCGTCCTTCGCGTGCAGATAAAACTGGCCCCACAATTTCTGGAATAACATCACCGGCTTTACGCACCACAACAGTGTCACCAATTTTTACGCCTTTTGCCTTAACTTCAAAAGGATTATGCAAGGTGGCGCGCGAGATTGTAGAACCAGCTACCAGCACAGGTTCTAGCTGACCTACTGGGGTAACTCGACCAGTACGCCCCACTTGGACGGTGATATCACGTAAACGAGTATTGACTTCTTCTGGCGGATACTTGTATGCCACAGCCCACCGCGGAGCTCTCGATGTTTCACCGAGCTGACGTTGGAGAGCGCGCTCGTCCACCTTAACCACAATACCGTCTAAGGCATGTTCAATGTCGTAGCGATGTTGACCGTAATAATCAATCATCTCCACAATCTCATTAAAGGAATGCACAATGCGATTATGGGGAGACACAGGAATCTGCCATGTTTTATACAACGTATAAGCATCGCTGAGACGTTCAAGATCAGAATCATGCGAGGAATGTGCGCCCCACTGCACACGACCCAAACCATGCGCATAGAAAGACAGTTTACGACGAGCAGTTATAGCTGGATCTTTTTGCCGCACGGATCCTGCTGCAGCATTGCGAGGATTAGCAAAAAGTGCTCGCCCTTCACGCTCATTAGCACGGTTGAGCTCTTCGAAATCATCGAAGCGCATAAAAACTTCGCCGCGAATTTCCACCAGCTCAGGAATATCATTGGCATCGCCTGCCAAGGTTACTGGAATATTGGCAATGGTACGCACATTAGCCGTAATATCTTCACCGGTTATGCCATCGCTTCGAGTTAAACCTTGGTCGAGCACGCCATTGCGATAAATAAGATTCAATGCTAAACCATCAATCTTCACTTCGCTCGTCATAGTAAAATGAGAAGCACCAGCATCAGCTAATTGACGATGAACACCCTCATACCAGCTTTCCAATTCTCCGAGAGAAAAGACGTCATCAAGACTAAACATCTGGGAAGGATGACGTGCAGAAGCGAAATCTTGTGAGGAATTACCTCCCACACGATGCGTAGGACTTTGCTCATTATCTAAGCTTGGAAATTGAGCTTCCAAGCGCTTAAGAAACTCCATGCGAGCATCATATGCAGCGTCGGAGGCTACCGGAGCATCCTTCACATAGTAGGCAATTTGGTCAGATTCTACCCATGCAGCCACACGCGCCCACACGCGGGCAGCATCATCCATGCTCAGCTCAGTAACATCGGCAGCATTGAGACTCAGAGCGCTAGAATCCGTATATTCCAAGGATTGCCACCACGGTTTATCGCCTTGTTCAGACAAGCTGCTGGCAATCACATTCTCATCATCAAAATCAAAAGCATCTTGAATATTAGGCATTGAGAGACCTCAAGAATTGAATATCAATAACATCTTCAAGTTCTGGATTATCGTCATCTAAGGAGAGAGTAGCAGAAGCTATGCGAGCAGCTGCGGCACTCAAGGTGCGACCAGCAACAAATAAATTACTATCCACAGCAGCAATAGCGCTTGGAGCCATTAACATAGCTGCCTCAGTAAAAGGCCAGATATCAATATCAAAATATGCCAAAGCATCTGTGCACTCATCGAAGGTCAGGGGCAAAGAAATATCCTGCGAGCGCGCGCGATCAATCAATTCTTCAAGCTCTGCACGTGCATGCGGTACCGTGCTTTCGCTAATACGAATGCTCATCACGTAACAGGCAGCAGCTATCTCAAAATCATCTTGCATCCATGCCGAGTAAGCCATGCGATAGTAGGCGTATGCAGCATCATCCTTATCGAGTGCCACATGCAGGGCGTTGCTTGCGGCCGCAAAAGAAGATTTCCAATCATTATTTTCCGATAAAGCAATTGCTAAACGTAAATGAGGAAGCGGATATGCCGGCGCATATGATACTGCGGTATTCAAATGGCGCAGAGCCACTTCAGGACGTCCTATATGCGAATACACTTCCACCATTTCCATATGTGCTTGGAAAAGATTATCTGGTATTAAAACAAGTTTCTTATCTGGTGATGCGAAAAGATGATTGTATACCACTCGTTCCGCATAGGAATTGAAATACACTGGAACACGATTTGAGCTTTTAAAAGCGTTATCAAGCTCGCTTAAACGTGTTTCCATCATATTTAAGGCTTCTGGCGGATTTCCCGACATGAAAGTTTCACGCGAGGATGTGCGCACAGCATCTAAATCCTGAGATAAGGTAAAACGCGTACGATCGATAGGTAAGCCATCAATCACACTGCGCACATAAGATTCCTTATGCTCATTGAGTTCCGGATCATTAATATCGTCAATATATTCGGAAATCTTTTGAGCGCGTTGCGGTACGCTCCACTGCTGCGCTGTGGCAAAAGCAGCAATATCTTCTTGAGCGCGTTCAAGGACATCCGAACGTTGAATAGACAAATCATGAGCAACGCTTGCAGCTAAGATTTCTTGAACTTCTGGTTCAATAACAGCGCGCGATACTTCTGGCTCATCTTGAGCACCCTGAGGAGTGAACAAAGCATCTCGTAAATCTAAAGCTGTTCCAATAGGCTGTAAAATACCGTGATCGTCCACATCTATACGGCTGAGTTCAAACGCCGCATAGAACTTGTACGGCTGAGATAAACCTTGTTCGTGCAGTAAGCGCATAAAACGGTCACGCTCAAAAACAACGGCTGCTACAGTATTCGTTAAAGCTGTGCGGCGAATAAGTTCTAACGGGTCTGTGCCTGGTGCAGACATAACACTGACGCGCGGTCCGCTCGTTTCATCCTCGTTATCGTTCTCGCTGCGGGTTACTTCTTCAAATAACGCGCGAATTTCGTCATCGCTTGGCTGATTATCTGCAGCTTCGAAAGCTTGTAACTGATCCGCAGAGAAGTTCGCAGACTGCATGATATCCATAAAAGCATCGTTATAGTTACTGTTTGACTCAGCTGAACCAGACTGCTCGCTTTTAGAACCATGAGCATGAGAATGCGCATGATGCGGATTATCCATACCCATACTGTCGAGAGCACGCATAAGTAAGGCGTACATAGTAGGATCGCGATCTTCAATATCTTGAGCGCCAGCCAAGTTATCGATGCGCACGGCAACACGGGAAATATTATCGCTAGCACCGAACGCTAAAGCCGCCAAAATAATACCCACACGGAGGTTATAACGTGAGCTCATTTGTTGACGTTCTACTTCGTTCACATCTACCCATTGCAAAGTGTACGCGTCAAAACGACGAGTAGGCATAACTGTTGATGCTGTGCTCGTAAAATCAATAACTGTTGCTCCAGAGGACTGCACATCCGCACGGAAATCAATATCGCTCCGCAGCGGCAATCGCAAATGCGCAATCAGCTTCGACAATGCCCGCCTATACACCCACTGGCTGGTATGCATGCCATGCTGTTGCTCCAATTGCGGATTCTGCGCATAACGTTCATGCGAGGCGGCAATATGGTAGGCGGTTTCGCGCGCCGCCTGCACCATCGGGTACACAGCATTGACCTGTTCAATATTGTTCAAGCTAAGCCGCATGCCCCCAGTCTGAGAGTTTTCCCCATCCCGCCTAGCCTGCGCATAGAACTGCCCTAACCAGCTCGAGGAAAACGAGGTTTCCTGCGTTGCATCCGGACCTGTATTCGCATAGCGCAAAGCTGGTTGCGCCAACGCATCATCCACCCCATGAGTGGATAATGTACTAAGCGCATCGAAAGCCGGATTCTCGAGTAAATCTGTGCTTAATTGTGCAGCATACGCTAAGCTAATCTCATCTTCGGTCGGGGTAAAGTCATAATGGTAATTGTTTTCAATCACACTACTGACCGCGCTAAAACGGTTCAGATTCGACTCAATACGCAAAGTTTTTAATGCCGACTCAAAATCCACACCATTGCGAGAATGCAAATAATACAAATGCGATTTCGGATTAGTCATTAACTCCAAATTTTCTTGACCATGCGTAGCCTCCAACTGGGAGATGCGGTCTAAAGCACCCGACTCACGCATAGTATGAAGGAAATAATCTTCCAATCCAGAAATCTTCAAGCCTGCTGCACGAGCCTGCTCAATATCACGCACGCTGGTACGAATTGCACTCAAAGGCGCTTGTTGGCGAATACGACGATAAATATTCGACGTACCAAAACCGGTTACGTGCACTGCTTCCGTTGCTAAGGTCGGTTGCGCATAAATCACACAATAGGCTATGCACACCGCCGCATTATAGTCTAAATCAGCTGTGTCTTGACCAGATACCGCAGCAGAACGCACCTGCTCAAAAGTATAGGAATCTTTACCTTTCTTCGTTGCTCTCAGCCACGATGACAGCCATCTCAACCGCCCATCTTCTCCACGAGCAACCACTGCCCCATGATCTACAGTAATCGTTCCCGCAGTAGAAGGGGTAGGATCGGTACGCATAAAACGATACTGATGAACGCCTCCCTTGCCTTCTTCGGCTAACATAACGCGCGCATCAAGTTGAGTAATATCTGCGTCCAAAAAATTAGTTTCATACAAACGAGCATGAGCATCTGCGAGAGCTACAGGAACAAAATGATTTTTTGCCGTAAAAACGCCCACAGCAACACGAGAAGTATCCATAAGTGCAGGATCGCGCACCCATCCCACCTGAAAATCATGCGTGCCAATCGTAACTGTTTTCACTACTTTACGCGCTACAAAAATCCCTAAAGCGTACTCATTGCGTGCCCAGGGAAAGATATCAGTCACCTGTGATAGTTGCGTAGTTTGTTTGATTGGCATGGTCACATTCTCCCAAACCTATATGACATCGTTTGTGCACTCATGCTTATAGAATAACCTGCATGGCGTGGGCTTCATTCTTAGATTCTAACTTAGCTGGCAATGAGCACAGCGAACCACACAAGGGCAATAAAACATCGGTCTGGGAACGTTGTATGCGTAGCGCAGGCATACGTTTTTTCGTTCTAGCTCTTCTGATTATTTTCAGCCTCGAACTAACACTTTTTAATCTAGGAAGTTGGCTCTCGCCTTCATCGGCGCAACAGCAGACCTGCACGTTCACCTCGTCCTGCTCATTTTCCGCGCATAACCTTCAGATTTCTTCCCGCAGCGGTCAGCCGCGCGTGCTCGTTAAGAATGTTGATTCTTCTCTTTCTATACCTGTGCGAGCGAATACCCGCATTCGCACCTTAGAATTTGCTCCCGTTTCCGAGACGAAGACCTCGGAAGCAACTTCCTCAACGCAAAACGACACCTCCGCGCCGAATACCTCGGCAGACACCACCACCCCACAAGCCCCCGCCTCAAACTTCTTTACCCGCGTCACCATCGGATCTCAGCAAATTACCTTGCGTGCCGACCGCCCCACTTTTGCTTTCTTAAACAAAGAAACCAGCGATGCGATTGCACGCGAGGGTGCAGTAACTGTGCGCTTTGTGGAAGGCTCCTCAACACGCGTGAATTTAGCCTCCGTAACACTCAATGCACACAAACCATTACGCATCAATCTCCTGCGCGTGTGCGTTTTGCTTCTTATTGCTGGATTCTTGTGGGCTATGCGCCCTCGCTCACGTGTGCACAGTATTAAGCTTAATTCTCAGTCTCGCGCACAACGCTTGACTTTTTGGGCTTGTTTTGGTGTGCCTTTGATTGTGCTCGGTATTATTGTGGTTGCTATTGCTGGTGTTTTTGTGGGCACAGATCAGTGGTGGGATCGGGGCAATTATATTTATTCGTATCATCACTATATTTTGGTGGCTCAAAGTCTGCTTGAAGGTCATGCATGGCTCAATATTCCTGTTGATCCAATTTTCGATGCTTTAAGCAATCCTTATAATCCTCAGCTGCGCAATACTGCTTTAGCTCAGGGCGCTTCAATTTACTGGGATTACGCCTTCTACAATCACCACTGGTATTCCTATTTCGGCATGTTGCCGAGCGCTCTTATTTATATTCCATTCCATCTGCTTACTGGGCGATGGCCGTCCATTATGGCTGTGGTTATTCCTCTTCTTATGCTCACAGTTCTTCTTCTGTGCGGTATTGTTGTGCGCTTACTTGAACGTTATTTTCCGCATACTACGGTGGGAACAGCCATTATTGCCATGACAACCGTTTTTATTGGCACAAATATTATTTCGCTGATTGTTGTAACAAACCTCTATATTATGGCTTTTGCCAGTGGTTTATGCATATCATCTTTAGGCGTTTTTATCTGGATGAAAGTTAGCCCTGATGCGAGCGCGCGCTCGAATATGTGGCGTATGATTCTCGGCTCTCTCTGCATTGCTTTGAGCACATCGTGCCGTCCAACATTTATTTTTATCGCTATTCTTGTTGCTCCAGTTTTCCTTGAGCTGGTATGGAAGAAACCATTGCGCACAGTTCTTGACGCAACTGCTGTAAATATTGCGGCTGCTTTTGCCGGTTTAGCTCCTGCTTTGTGGTACAACTGGTGGCGTTTTGGCTCTATTACTGATTTTGGTGCTGCGTATCAGATTACTGTGGCAGATATGCGTCATCTGCATGTTCCTGCGCTTTCACTGCTGCAAGGAGTGAATATTTATCTATTCCGCCCTCTTGAAGCCAGCGCTAACCCTCCGTTTATTGAAGCTCCATTTGTTTCTACTGCTACATGGATTCATCACGAAAGTATTATTGGCGGTTTCTTTATTTTTGCCCCGTTAGTACTGCTCAGCTTGTTCAGTCTTATGTTTCGAGAGGTTCGTTCACGTTTGCACAAAAATTTCGTATGGCTCTACTGTGTGCTGGGAGTGGTGATTGGATTATTCCTGTGCGTTTTTGTGACGCGCAGCGGCGGTATAGCATGGCGTTATTTTGTTGATTTTAGCTGGGCTTTCGTTTTTGCTTCACTTCCCGCTTTTTCGGCTGTGATGGATTATGCTGCCAGTGTGCGCAATACTTGGCGAGGAAAGCTTGTCTATTCAACCGTCAGTATTATTGCACTGTACCAAATTCTTATACTTCTGGCCAGCATTATGGTTCCTAACCGTTTTGCATCTTTCACCCAGTATGCGCCTGCTGTATATTCGAGCGTGGTTGATGCGCTGACTATTCTTGGTTAGCGTCTTCTTTTTCTGCTTTCCAACGTTCAATAGCCATTTCGGTATGCGCCCATACTGTAGTAATAATCACGCTGAGAATAACGCCTAAAACTGTTCCAATCAGACGAGAAACAGCATAGAAAATACGGTCATCGCCGAACTGCACGAGTATAACTAAAGCGAGCGAAATCATCGTAATTTTCCAAGACGCGGACGGCAACTGAAAAGCGTAAAATAGAGCGCCAATAATCAAAATCGCTGTAAAAGCTAAAGCAACGAATACATACGGATCATTGCCTAATTTATCGTCCAGAAGAACGACTCCTAAACCGAAAATACCGCCAAACATTGTGCCAATAAGACGGATCCAACCGGCTTTACGTGCTTGTTTTCTATCTATCTGCGTGCACACAACTACTGCAGTAGCCATAGATGTAGTCATGTAATGGCTAACAAAAAGAGATACAACTGCCACCACTGCAATGCCTAAAGCTACTTCTACTTCTAAAGTAGTTAAGTGCGGTTTATCAATTCGTTCAGATATTTTATCGATTGTAGAAAAGGCTCTATCGCGAAGCTTCTTCACACTCATATCTCGTCAATCATGCTTTCAATTACGTCAATAGTTTTCGTCATTATTGTGCTAAAAATTTTAGCTTCTGGCAATAAGGATATTGCCATATAGCCATTAGCGTGAAAATCAAAGAAATATCCAGGAGCACTCATAGCATGGAGAGTGTCGAGTAATCTTTCTCCTACAAGGTCATCGTCTAAGCTCGACGGTAAGCGTAACAAAGCGCTCCATCCACCTTCAGCACGCAACACACTCACTAATCCGCGTGTAGCAGACGTATTGCGCGTATAGTTCTTGAGCCATTCGTAATTTCCTTGACACCGCGCAGCTATATTTTGCGTTTGGTTATCAGCGGCAGTCAGTAACGCCGGTATCTGCGCCGTAATCAGTGAAGACATAGGAAGAAAATCATCGGCAATATAATCCAAACGACGCACTGCTTCTTCGAGCATCTCATGCGGCCCACTGGCGTAAATCCATCCGATCTTCACATCCGCAGCAGCTAACATTTTCGAGAAACCATCTAAAGCAAAAGTTAAAACAGAGTTCTCTCCTGCCCAGCGCGATCGCGAGTCGAAAGCATCAAGAGGAAAATCATAAAAGACTTCATCTGCAATAATTGCCACATCATAGCGCTGACACAGAGAAATAATACGTTCGCGCTCCTCAGCTTTTACATACGAAGCTGTGGGATTATTCGGATTAATCAACACTATTGCTTTAATGGGATGCTCTGCTCCTGGCTGATTATAGCGCTCTAAAGCCTGCTCAATACTCACGTAATCAATCATCCACGAACCGTCATAGCTCAGGCGGTAAGAAACGGCATGTGCAGAGGTGAGAGCGCAAATAGATTCAATCAGCGGGTATCCCGGCTGAGGAAAAAGTATGCGGTCGCTCGGATCACACAGCAGCATCATAAGCCACGCATAGGCTTGGGATGTGGAGCTGAGAATATAGAGATTATCGGCGCTCAGCGTGCGGTTATAACGCTGTTCGAGATAACTGATAAGAGCGTCACGCGCGGATTTATCGCCATGCGGATCTGCTGTATACACAAAATCTGAACCATGAACGCTTAATCCAAAATGCGTTGGGTTGGAATCATTGAGGTTGAGCACACTAATGCCCTGTTCTTTGAGCTGCTGCGAGCGTAAAGACAGGGCATTAAGAGATTGCTCACCCGTGCGATGCGAAAACTGCACAAGCAAGTCCTTTGTTGATTGAATTTGTCGGTTGCGGTGTGGAGGTGTTGCGGTGTGGAGGTGTGGGGCGTGCGCTCTATTGCTTGGTCGATGCAAAATATGCTGCACCCACAATACCTGCATCGTTGAGCAAAGCAGCTGGAACAATCGGTGTTTCTATATCGACATATTCGAAGAACTTCTCATGTTTCTTAGAAACTCCTCCGCCAACAACAAAGACGTCAGGGCTAAAATACTTTTCAAGCAAACGATAGTACTTCGTTAAACGCTTACCCCACTTTTTCCATGTCAATTCTTTAGCAGAACGAACAGAATCGGCGGCATATTTTTCTGCATCTCCACCATCTAATTCGAGATGACCTAATTCAGTATTTGGCACGAGCACACCATTAATAATCAAAGCCGTACCAATACCTGTTCCTAACGTTGTTGCAATAACAAGACCCTCAGAGTTCTTCGCTGCACCAAACTGCGCTTCAGCTAAACCGGCGGCATCAGCATCATTAACCACATGAACTGTGCGTCCCGTATGTTCAGACATGAAAGCATTCAAATCCACGCCCACCCATGACTGATCCAAATTAGCCATAAAATCAAGAGGCTTACCTGGTTTTACTGGAGCTGGGAAAGCAATACCAATCGGTGTTCCATCGTGCACATCAAAATGATCTAAAATCTGCTTCACAACTTCTGCCACAGCCTCAGGAGTGGAATGTTCTGGAGTTGGAATACGCAAGCGTTCGTCGGCGAACTTACCATGAATCAGATCAACGGGAGCACCTTTGATTCCCGAACCGCCAATATCAATACCAAAAGCTTGAGCTGTTTCAATCATGAGAATCTCCTCCTATGGGTTTCTCTCCATTGTCTAGCTGGATGTGAATCCATTCGTGTGTGTAGAACCGTTCGTTGATGTTCGTTGCTGTTCGTTGTTGCAAGAGCACTCGATGTGTTTGCGTTGCACTGCAAACTCGTCAGAGATGTTCTTGCTACGCAGTCTTCTTACTACATCAACCTCGGTTCTCTCTTCGCCCCATTATAATGCAAGTATGAGCACTACGCATTCTCAAGTCATTGATGCTATTAATGTTCGCATCTCTAACAGGATTTTTAGTCCTGACCTCATTGAAGAGGGTATTTTACGTCAGCTCATGCAACATATGGACGCGATGAGCGTTATTTCTGGGATTCGCATGACTTTTGTTGAAAATCATCCAGAATTATTTGAACGCATTGTGCGTGAACGTGGCGAATTTGTAGGCGCGGCACACGTGATTGTGTTAAGCGGACCGAAAGACGATCTGCTTGCTTTAGAAAAAGCAGGTTTTTATGGCGAGCGTCTTATTTTAAGTGCAACCTTAATGGGCTTAGCTACGAGCTGGGTTGATCACAGCATTGATTTAGAGTTAGCCAGCTCATTAGCAGGTATTCCTTCTGACGAAATTGCGTATGCCTGCTTAACTGTGGGATATTTCGAAGACCAAGAACACGTTTTGCAACTATCTTACGAAGCTCGTGCACAACTGCAAGCCACCCACCGTGGCGGACAGAATATGTCTGCTTTGGGCGGCGTGACTCCGGAAAGTCCAAGTTGGTATGCCAGTGCGATTGAAGCGGTGACGAAAGCGCCTTTCCCTGCACATATGCAGCCTGTTCGTTTCTTGCTGAGCGATGACGCCACAAGCATGCGCGCCTTTATTGATCTAGATTTCTCATTAGGCACTACCCGTGATTACTTAATTCTCGGCATTGATAAATTACACGCTCAGATTGGTGCAGGTTCGGATGAAAACAATCCAACTGCTGGTCAGTGGCAATGGGGAAATGGCGGAATCTTCAGGACGAAATAGGCGTAGTGGCGTTGTAGTTTATGACGCATCGGATGCACCCTCGCTCACAACGGTTAAAATCCTCAAAATGGACTGATAAAAGTTGTGAGTTATGACGGGGTGAACGCGACCTGTCTCACCACGGGTTTTAGCCGCGTTATTCGTCTTTTTCATGGTGTGAGTTATGACGCATCGAGCGTGCCCTGTCTCACTGCACTCAGAACCCTAACACAATCCCTAGCACGCCTTTCTCTAGCGTAACTTCCCAGCGAGGCCTCCTGTAAATTCCCGACAAAAACACGCCCTCTCAAAAACACACGCCTCGATGCCCAGAGCGTGACCTTACCCACGGACAGCATAATCAGCTCTCATTGCTCTGTCTGGCATGATACAGTAAAAAGGTAGGTTTCAGGGCGAGGCGAAAATCCTCGACTGGCGGTACAGCCCGCGAGCCGCTCACGCGGTTGATTTGGTGAGAGTCCAAAGCCAACGGTTATAGTCCGGATGAAGAGAAACAGGAGTTAGCTATGCCTTCTCGCATGCCAAAAAATAATTCATCGCAGAATACTCAACCATATTGGACCAGCCAGCGCATTGCTGTGTACGCACTATTTTCCACGCTGGCAATCGTGCTGAGTTTTATTCAGATTCCAATTTTCCCTGCAGCACCGTTCCTCAAATACGATCCGAGCGGAATTATTGTTTTGTTAGCAGGCTTCGGATATGGTCCGTATGCAGCCGTTATCGTCAGCATTATTAGTTCGCTGCCTCATCTTGTCACCGATCCTGTTGGCGGCTTAATTATGCTTGCTTGCTCGTTGGCTTTTAGCGTGCCATCGGCGTGGCTCTACAAAAATCATCGTACCCGTGCTTTTGCTTTAATTTCTATGCTGGTGGGAGCTGTCAGTTTTATTGTTGTTGCGCTACTGCTGAATTTAGCGATTACTCCTTTGTATACCTCCACACCGGTGAGCGCAGTAGTGTCTATGATTCTGCCGTTTTTGCTGCCTTTTAACGTTATTAAAGCAGTTATTCATTTGGTTATTACCACTGTGTGCTATAAGCCTATTACTGGTTTGCTCAAGTCATTTATGAAATCTCAGAATGCTCAGCGCCGTGTTTAGCGCATTCTATGCATGAGGAGGGAGCATATAGATGACTGAGTATGAAGCTTTTGCTCTACGGCATGTGAGCTTTGTTTATGAGACTGCTGGGATTAACGCCCATGGAGAGACGGATGCTGCTAACCGTTTAGAAACTGACGCTAATCGAACCGCTGTAGCAAAAAATACTGCACGTGCCGCCGTAGATGATGTGAGCTTGACTATTAAACGCGGTGAGTGGGTCACGATTATTGGTTCGAACGGTAGCGGTAAAACGACTTTATCGCGTATGCTTGCTGCTGTGAGCGCTCCGACCAGCGGTCAGATTAATGTGCTCGGCGAGCACTTGTATGACGAAGAGCGCGGTGCTCAGCGAAGCGTGTATGTACGCGCGAGACGGCATATCGCTTACGTGACGCAAAACCCCGAAGATCATATTGTGGGCGAGACAGTAAAAGACGATGTTGCTTTTGAACCGGAGAATCTAGGCTGGGCACCTTGTGACACTGCACGCACTGTAGACGAGTCGCTGCATGCCACGGGCATGATGTACGCCTCTAATAGTGACCCGCACAATCTGTCTGGAGGCCAACAGCAGCGAGTGGCGCTTGCTTCTGCATTGGCGGCACATCCAGACATCCTTATTTTGGATGAGCCTTTTGCCTATGTGGACGGTTCGGCGAGGCGAGCTTTGCTTGCAACTCTAGAGCAGGCGCATGCGCGCGGGGTGACTATTGTTATTATTTCGCATCACCTGTCTGTTGGGCGCTATGGTCAGCGCGTGATTGAATTGAGTCGCGGGCGCATTGTGCGTGACCTGAGCGCTGGCGAGTTTGAGGCAGAGTTTGAGGCAGAGTTTGGCAACGGGGATTCTTTCCACGCATGTAATCGAGAGAATATTGAAAAGGCAGGGATTGCCGTCAACGCTCAATCAAGTTCCAAAGAACCACTTCTGTCCACGCAAAATCTCAGTATTACATTCGCTGGTCATGCAGTGCTCTCTAACATCAATCTGAGCGTTAATCACGGTGATTTTCTAACAATCAGTGGCGCTAACGGAAGCGGTAAAACTACCCTCGTATCCGCTCTTGCAGGCATTACTCAACCTCAATCAGGCAGCGTGCACTTTCATGGTCAGCGTATCGGCATAGCCATGCAGAAGGTCGAAAAACAGCTTTTCGCATCGACGGTTTACGAGGATATTGCTTTCGGCCCGCGCAATCTCGGATTATCCGAAACAGACATTCACCACAGCGTGCAGTCTACCACCGAGCTCCTAGGAATTACTCATCTTCTGGATTCATCTGTATGGAATTTATCGGGTGGACAGCAAAGGCTGGTTGCGCTTGCAGGAGTTCTTGCTATGCAGCCTGATTTAATTATTCTCGATGAACCTACAGCAGGTTTAGATGCATCGACCACGCAACGCATTCTCGGTATTTTACGCTCTTTGCATAAGCAGGGGTTAACCATAATCATGGTGACGCACGAGCTGGAGCATATTAAGACTCTTGCCACGCGCGCTTTTGTTTTGGATGTTCCTGCACAGCGTGCTGACGAGGCGATGCAATCGACTGTGCGCGCTCCACAGTCCACTTTCGACCCTCGTGCTTTAACGCTGACTACACTTGCCATACTTTTCACGTTTTTTGCTCTGCAATCGCCTGCACAGCTTCTGCTTGGATTAGCAGTAACGGTTGTCTATGTATTCATGACTCGCATTCGACTGCGCGATCTTCTCACATGGGTTACACCATTTCTCTTCTTCATCTGTGTGATGGGATTATTCAATCTCTTTGTAGATCGTAGCGGTTCTGCTGTGTTCGCTACTCCCATCTTCACTGTTACGACCGGCGGAGCTTGGTCAGCACTTTTGTATGCAGGACGTTTTGCTCTGCTCGCTGTGATTGCTGTGTCTTATCTGCATATTCTGCCGCCAACACGCATTTCCGATGCTGTAGAAAATATGGCTCAGCCTTTAACGCGCGTTGGAATTCCTGTGCATCAGCTTTCTTTAATGTCTACGCTTGCTTTGCGTTTTATTCCTCTTTTATCCAGAGATTTTAAGGATTTAACCGCGGCTCAGGAACTGCGTGGCGCTACGATTACTCATGGTCCACTCGGCACGCGATTACGGTCGCTCCAAGCGCTGATTGTTCCTGCTTTTGCGAATGCTTTGCGTCATGCTGATAAGTTGAGCGTTGCGCTTGATGTGCGCGGATATGATCCGGATAATGCTCGTGTTCCGTGGCGCGTTATGCGCATGACATGGCGTGATTATGCGCTTATCTCTGGGTATGTATGCTATCTTGCGGTTATTGTTACCTTAGCATTTATATAGTTTTTGCTTTCTCATGCGCTGCTGATTGCCTCAGGACTGATAACAGTAACGTACTTTTTGATGAGGTTTGCGTTTTCTGCTTTATCTTTCATAGCTGAGCTTAGCAGTGAGTGGTAAAGCTTTTACCAGCTGTGATTTGGGTGGTCAAATAGCTTTAACGAGTAGCGCTATCGATAGCGGTGAAAGATACAGCACAGAGCATTAATTCTTGCTCGCATCGCATGCAGGTCTACCTTACTACCACTTCACGAGCACATAAGATTGAATCACCCAACCATAGAAAACGGCTATCACTAGGTATTCACCAAGCGATAGCCGTCTATTCAGAACAATAAATCAGAAGTTATTCTGCTTCAGCAGTCTCAGGCTCAACCACTTCTTCAGTTTCGACCTCAGACTCAGCTTCTACAAAAGGCTTTGCTGAGAATGTGAATTCACCAAGAATACCTTCACCTTCCGAATCCACCGTAATCTGCTCATTATCGTGCAAATCACCCAGCAGAATCTTCTCGGAAATAGCATCCTCAATATCACGCTGAATAACTCGGCGCAAAGGACGCGCGCCCAAAAGTGGGTCAAATCCCTTTTGCGCCAGCAAATCCTTAGCCTGATCAGTCAACTCAACAACCATATGACGCTCGAACAAGCGGTCGTTCAAGCGCGCCACGTCCAAGTCAACAATCTGACGCACCTGAGATTCGGTGAGCTGCTGGAATACAATAATGTCGTCCAAGCGGTTCAAGAACTCTGGGCGGAACTGTCCCTTCAGCTCAGTGGACACTTGATCCTTCATACGCTGGTAGGACGTTTCCGTATTGCCCCCAATATTGAAACCGGTATTTGCACTTTGAGCAATCTTGCTTGTTCCCAAGTTGGTGGTCAAAATAATAATCGTGTTCTTGAAGTCCACTTTACGACCCTGACCGTCAGTCAAATGACCGTCATCCAATACCTGCAACAAGGTATTGAAAATATCAGGGTGCGCTTTCTCAATCTCATCGAAAAGCACAACGGAGAATGGCTTACGGCGAACTTTCTCAGTCAGCTCACCGCCTTCATCGTATCCCACGTATCCCGGAGGCGCACCAAAGAGTCGAGAAGCAGCGTACTTTTCGCCGAACTCAGACATATCAATGCGAATCAAAGCATTTTCATCGTCAAAGAGGAACTGAGCCAAGCTCTTTGCCAGCTCGGTCTTACCCACACCTGTTGGGCCAGCGAAAATAAACGAGCCAGATGGACGCTTCGGATCCTTCAAGCCCACACGTGCACGACGGATAGAGCGTGCCAAAGCAGACACAGCCTCTTCCTGACCTATAATACGCTTATGTAACTCAGCTTCCATGCTCAGCAACTTCTGAGATTCTTCCTGAGTCAGCTTAAAGACTGGAATACCCGTGGTGGAGGAAATAACTTGAGCAATTACTTCTTCGTCAACCACCATGGACACATCAGATTCGCCTTCGCGCCATGCCTGTTCACGATTTTTGCGCTTTGTCTCCAAAGTTTCCTGCTCGTCGCGCAAAGAAGCAGCTTTCTCAAAGTCCTGCTGAGCAATAGCGTCGTCCTTCTGAGTCTTCAACTCAGTAATGCGCTTATCCATCTCCTTGAGCTCAGGTGGAGCAGTCAAGCGACGAATACGCAGACGAGCGCCGGCTTCATCAATCAAATCAATCGCCTTATCTGGCAAATGACGGTCTTGAATATAGCGTGCAGACAGTTCCGCAGCGGACTGCAAAGCCTTATCCGTAATAGTTACACGATGATGATCCTCATAGTTCTTACGCAGTCCCTTGAGAATTTCAATCGTATCGGCAATACTTGGCTCATTAACCTGGATAGGCTGGAAACGTCGTTCCAAAGCAGCATCTTTTTCAATGTACTTACGATATTCATCCGTAGTTGTAGCCCCAATGGTCTGCAGCTCACCACGCGCAAGCATAGGCTTGAGCATGTCGGAAGCGCCCATCGCACCATCAGCAGATCCAGCGCCCACAATAGTGTGAATCTCATCGATAAAGAGCACAACATCACCGCGAGTTTGAATTTCCTTCAGCACCTTCTTGAGACGCTCTTCGAAATCACCACGATAACGCGAACCAGCAATCATCGAACCGAGGTCGAGAGAATAAATCTGCTTATCTTTCAGTGTTTCTGGTACATCACCATTAACCACTTTTTGAGCCAAACCTTCAACAACAGCGGTTTTACCCACGCCAGGTTCGCCAATAAGCACAGGATTATTCTTCGTGCGACGGCTCAGCACAACCATAACGCGCTGAATTTCCGCACTACGTCCAATAACAGGATCAAGCTTACCGTCACGTGCCTGCTGAGTAAGATTACGTCCAAACTGGTCGAGCAGAGCAGAGCCTGACTGATTCTGTTTATTCGCCACGCTTCCCGAGTTTGCCAACTCACCTTGAGCACTCGAATCGTGCGTATCACGAATAGCATCAATAACAGAGGTACGCAGTTCGGTGAGATCTACATTCATCTTCACCAGAACTTGTGTGCCCACGCCTTCGCCTTCGTGAATAAGCCCTAAAAGAATATGTTCAGTGCCAATATAGCTGTGACCCAATTGCAAAGCTTCACGCAACGACAGTTCCAGCACTTGCTTAGCATGAGGTGTAAAAGGAATATGACCAGACGTTGTGGCATTACCCTTGCCAATCATCTCCTCAACCTGAGCTTTGGTTGCCTCAAACTGCACGCCTTTGGCTTCCAATGCTTTAGCAGCAACACCCTCACCCTCGCGGATAAGACCCAGAAGCAAATGCTCCGTACCAATATAGTTATGCTGGAGAGAGCGCGCTTCTTCCTGAGCAAGCACGATAACACGTCGCGCTCTGTCAGTAAAACGTTCAAACATAAAGTCCTCCAAAAATTTTTCCTAGCTTAGATTGTACAGATAATTGTGCCGAGCTGCTCAATTTTTATGACTTTTCCACCCTAGAGCCAAAAAACTTGAGTGTTTGCCGCGCAAGTTCAGTAGTTCAACACGGTAAGTTCGGCGTTTTCCTTGAATATCTGTGCGTGTCTTTTATGTAGGACTGTGCATTCAGTCTAAGCGCGGTAGACTAGAGAAAAGGAGGGAATTATGACTGACATAACAATGCATACCCCTACGCCTCTTGGTGAGTTAGCCGTCGGAGTGGACGGCACCGCAGAATCTTTTGCTGCTTTAGAGTGGGCAATGCAGGAATCTGTGGTTACTGGTCAGAAAGTTCATGCTATTTATGGATGGACTCATTCTTGGGATTTAGGTGATGAGCCTACTTCTGCTGAAGAATGGCAACGAGTTCGCGCAATAATCAACGCTGATTTACGCACCTGGGCAGATCAGGCAGCTGAAGGCATTAATTTTGATCAATCCTTACTCAAGCTCACTTCGGTGCACTCTGCAGGCACTACCGCTCTGCTCGATATAGGTTCGAGAGCACACCAAATTGTGGTTGGACGACGCACTATGAGCATTGTGGCTCGCTGGTTCCTCGGCTCTATGAGCGAAAATTTGGTGTATCAATCCTCTACCCCGGTTACTGTGGTGCGTGCTGTCGATGCTTCTGATTCTTCTCGGGACCAGCAAAAAGCATCGGTTTCCGAAGAATTGTTGCTCGGTTCTAACCATCATTTACCGTTGGTAGTGGCGGTAGATGGTTCGCAACCAAGTTTACGCGCTCTAGATTTCGCTGTGGAATCTGCCCGTGCAGAGCATCGCGATATTCACGTGTTATATGCGTGGCAAACAAAGACTTTAAGCCGTTATATGGAACAAGGACATGCTGTTCCATCTGTTGATGAGGGGCAACAGGTTGCCCAGCGCGTTCTGGCAACGCTCGTTGAGCAAGCTGAGATTCCGAATGAAATTTCTGTGGTGCAACATGCAATTCATGCGGCTCCTGCTAAAGCGCTGATTGATGCTTCTCATTATTCACGCCGCATTATTATGGGTTCGCGAGGTTTAGGCAAGTTTGACCAGCACGTTCTGGGTTCAGTAAGCCGTAAACTGCTTGACTGCTCATGGGCTCCGGTGACGATTGTTCATTAACAGATAAGTGCGGGTCGTATCTAACGACCCGCACTTATCTTTATTCTTCATCTACTAAATCATCTGGATTATCTACATCTTCCAAAATATCGGCAATTCGCCTCTCTTCTGCAGTAGGCTGAGCAACACGTGGACGCGAAACAATAATAATGTCATCTCCATCATCCACTGTAGGCTCTGGCTGTATCCATAGCTGAGAAGGTTCTGGAGGATTAATATCTGAATGTTCGCCACACCCGTGATCAAGCGAAACAATACGACCGTCGTCTTGACTCCACTTATTGGCACAGACACCAAACATCGTGCCTAACTCACCTTGAAGTTGAACGAAGAAACCGCAAGTTTGGCATGTTTTACCCGCAGCTACACGTGTAGACAATGATTTTGGACCATGAGGACCGTTATACCAACGCTCAGCTGTTTGTGCGCGACCTTCAGCAGATAATACGCGAGAGCGAGATAAATTCAGTTCTTCTACTATCTGAGTGTATTCTTCTACCTCGGTTTTTCGAAAGCTATCTGAGGCTTGACCGCCACTTACTCCTTGCTCTAAACGCTCATCGTCAGGCTCAGTCCCCAACACATCTGTGGGAGAAATATCGGAAGGAAGTAAACGATCTTTCCACGGTATCCACTCAGGAGCAAGCAAAGCATCTGCAGTAGGTACAAGAGAAGACTCGTTAACAGTCCACTTATCTGCCTGAATATCGTGATACATGGTGATGGACCACTGCCATCCCTCGTATCCTTTCAAAGCAGAGACAAAACGCATATCGAGAACATTGCTGTCTACTATCCACGCGCCAACAAAGTCTCCAACATGGTCTGCACTGTCTGCAATATCAAGTAAAGCAAAGCGAGCCTGCTCAATAACAGGCTGTTCCACCTCTACTGCTTCGTCAGCGCTCTTGTGCGGGGATTGTTCCGTCATGATTTCTCTCTTCCAGATGTGTGGTCTGGATTAATCCTGCACATCAAAATTATCTGCTATAGCACGCAAAACATGTGCTAGCTTTTGCGATTCACGTGCCTGAGGGTAGCGTCCTCGACGCAAACTATTACCAGCCGAGTCAAGAAGCTTAATCACATCTTCCACAATACTTGCCATATCTTCAGGCTTTGGTCGCGTTGCCTTCACCACAGACATAGCAGGACCAATAACGCGAATATCCATCGCCTGAGGTCCTCGACGGCTTTCAATACGCGAAAACTCAACTTTTGTTCCCGGACGTAAAGTTGTTGCCCCAGCAGGTAAAGCCATTGCTGGGACGAAAACATCTTCGCCGTCTTCGCTACTGATAAAACCAAATTTCTTATCAGCATCAAACCAACGTACTTTTCCGCTTGGCATTTTCGTCCTTACCTCTTACGTGTATCTAAAACTCTTCGGTCTATTATTGTAACGCAAAGATAATTTTATTTCTTGGTTGATGTGTCCTTATTCGACCCGAGCGAAATTTTGATTTCAGTTGTAGTCATATCCGCATCAGCGTTTTTCTTACGTCGTCCAAAAATAGCAGGAGCAGTATTTTTCTCGCGCATCCGCTCCTGAGTAGGGTTCGTACTACTAAAAAGAACTGTTTGCGAAATAGGAACTACAACAGTTGTAGTCAAACCTCCGCCAGGGGTTTTCATAGCGCAGATAAGACCGTGATGAGCCTTCACAATGGATTGCACAATAGACATACCTAAGCCAGTGCCACCCTTATCGCGAGCGCGGGAAGGATCAGCAGTATAGAAACGTTCGAAAATCTTGGTATATGCCTCGTCTTTAACGCCTGGACCGTGATCTCGTATTTGAATAATCACGTATTCCAAAGTATTAGATGCCGTGCCTGATTCTTTCACATCTTTCAAGAACTTATCTAGCGTTTCAGCAGTGGACGCTTCATTTTCTAAATCTCTCACAAGCGCACTGGCACGCACCACAGTTGCTCCCACTTCTACTGGCGAATCAGAAGGAGTATAACGGTGGATATTGCCGATAATATTTGTCATCACTTGACGCATACGAACAGGGTCTCCCCCAGCATCAATGTGTGGCAACTGACCAGGAATAAAGGCAAGAGTATTATCTGTAACCTGCTCATCACTGTGGGTATCGTTCTGACCTTGCACCGGCTGCACTGACTGCATAATCGAGCCCATATCGAGACTCAAACGTCCTAAAGTAATAGTGCGCTCAGGATCGAGGGCATGTAAATCTTCTACGGAATCACTCAAAATATCAGTCATATGCACTGTTTGAGCTAAATCAATTCCTCGCCCTTCATCTAAACGGGCGAGCGATAAGAGATCTTCAACAAGCGCGGACATACGTGTGCTGGATTTATCGATATGGTCAATAACCATATCTGCACTTTCTACAGGATCAGCTTGAGGTGATTTTCTCTGCATTTTATACAGTTCTGTGCTGCCGTGAATAACAGCAAGAGGAGTGCGCAACTCATGAGAAGCATCTGAAACGAAACGCTTCATTTGCAAGGTAATATCTTCCTGCTTTTTAAAGCTTCTCTCAATCTGCGAAAGCATCGTATTGAGGGAATTAGAGAGAGAACCAATCTCGGTATTTAACGGGGCTCTTTCTACACGCTGAGATAAATCACCGGCAGCAATTTTTTCTGCTGTCTGTTCCATCTTCTTCAAAGGACGCAGAGAGCGACGTACAGCAAGCAAGGCCAAAAATCCTGCAGTAATAACAATACCTACAGCCGACCAAACGAAATACACTGTTAAGGCTTGGATCGTATCGTTCACATCAAACAAAGACAGACCAATATAGACCACATATTCCATTCCTGTTGCACGGTTCACGTATTGCGCTGCAATAACACGCCACGGTGAATGAGCCATTATTGCTTGACGTTCTGTTAACGATACATTTTTCGACACATGAACACTAGCGGCAACAGTTGTTGGTTCACCATACAAGAAAGTTGCTGATTTACCTTCTTGAGGCAAGGTTGGTATGGATTCTACGCCATCATGTGCAATAGGAATAAGTGGCGTGCTCAACACATTATTATCGTTATCACGGATTTGCACAAAATAATCTGTTGGTCCGAGGTTCTGATTTCCTGTTGTAGAGTATGGAGAAGGACGTTTCTGTGATGCTGTATCAGAATTCTTAAAAAATTGTTCTTTTAGTTGATTTCCTAAAGACGGACTCTGCTCGCTACTGCTCTTTTGGTCGCTTGCATTTTCTGACTGTAATAAATCAATATTGTTAATAACCAGCGTTGCTTGACGCATTAACTGGGTATCTGTTTTCTGCATCAGCGCTGACGATACGAGTTGCCTCGATGCCAAGACAAGCACAGAACTAGCAACAATAAGAAAAGCAAGCACCAGAGTCATGAGCCTAGCAGCCAAAGGAATACAACTAAGTTTCCATTGAATATTGCTCAAGAAACTGCGTTTTTTGCTTGACATAGGCGCAGTTTTATCCGTAGATTTTCCCATGACTCATGCCTTAGTACTTATGCTGTTATGTGCAGATAGTAATGACTACAATTAGTCGCGTGGCTCGCGAATCATATAGCCGATACCGCGTTTTGTTAAGATAATTGGCTCCACTTTTTGCGTATTACCTTCGTCATCCGTATACGTTACGCCATCAATCTTTTTGCGCAGATAAGAAATATATGATTCAACAATAGCGGCGTCTCCGCCCCAATCGTATTGCCATACATGATCGAGAATCTGAGCTTTGCTGAGCACACGACCCTCGTTATCCATGAGATAACGCAGTAATTTGTATTCAGTTGGGCTTAAATCAATGAGTTCTCCATGACGAGTAACATCGTGAGAATCTTCGTTAATCTCTAAATCAGCCACACGAATAACAGGATTATCTTCAACTTCTTCGCGTGTACGGCGCAAAATAGCGCGAATACGTGCCACTACCTCTTCAAGACTAAAAGGCTTGGTTACGTAATCATCACCACCAACGGTTAATCCCATCACCTTATCTTGGGTATCGTCACGTGCTGTGAGGAAAAGAACTGGCGCGTCAATTCCTTCTTGACGAATACGGCTTGTTACCGTAAAGCCGTCGATATCTGGCATCATCACGTCCATAATGATGAGGTCTGGTTGAGAGTCAACAATAACCTCAATAGCTTCAGTGCCGTTAGACGCGGTAATGACTTCAAACCCGGAAAAACGCAAAGAAGCGGACAGGAGCTCGCGAATCGACGGCTCATCATCTACAACTACCAAACGTGCTTCTTGATTATTTACCATAATGACTATAGTGACAGAGCTTCCTGAAAATTAACTGAAAGCAATCTTGGATTTTAACGAGATTCTCTGTTCTTTCTCGGCGTGTTATTCACATTGGTTCACATATTCATTTTAATTTTATTCCTGCATATAAGACTCCTAAAGTGAGAAGTACTTCTTTCTCGCATATCTCTACCCCAACCTCGAAAGGAGGTTATTATGTCTACATATCATGTAGATTCTGAGCATATTCTCAATGCCAGCACACAGGTGAATTCATCAATCGAATCTATTCGTTCTTCTGTGTCCACCATGTGCGCGCAACTGGCTGATTTAGAAGCTTCTTGGCAAGGCAGCGCTGCCACACAATTCCACGCTGTTATGCAGCAATGGCAAGCTGCTCAACGCACCATGGAAGAGTCTTTAGTATCTATTCAGCAAGCAATGACGCATGCCGCGCAATTGTATGCAGATACAGAAGCGCAAGCTAGTCAGCTCTTTGCTCAGTAGTTCAGCATCTCTGCTGCTCAGAAGTGCAATATAGGTAGTGCAATATAGGAGAAGTCCTACCGCCCGTCGGGACGATAGGACTTCTCCTCTACTAGCTTCTATCAGCTCTATCAGCTAAAGTTCAGTAATTTCGAACTCTTTAGTAACCCATGTCTGGTGCTGCTGGAGCTGGAGCAGCTGGTTCTGGCTTGTTAGCCACAACTGCTTCAGTGGTGAGGAACAGACCAGCAATAGATGCTGCATTCTGCAGAGCAGAACGAGTTACCTTTACTGGATCGGTAACGCCTGCTGCCATGAGATCTTCATATTCGCCGCTTGCAGCATTGAGACCATGACCTGCTGGCAAGGAGCGTACCTTGTCGATAACAACGTCGCCAGACAAACCTGCGTTAGAAGCAATCTGCTTGATTGGAGCTTCTACAGCACGGAAGACGATGCTTGCGCCAGTTGCTTCGTCGCCTTCGAGCTGTACAGAGCTTTCCACAGCTGCAGCTGCCTGAATAAGAGCAACACCACCACCAGGTACGAGACCTTCTTCGATAGCTGCCTTTGCGTTGCGTACTGCATCTTCGATGCGGTGCTTGCGTTCCTTAGCTTCAACTTCGGTTGCAGCGCCAACCTTAATAACTGCTACACCACCAGCGAGCTTAGCCAAACGCTCCTGCAACTTTTCGCGGTCGTAGTCGGAATCAGTTGCGTCAATCTCTTGACGAATCTGAGCTACGCGAGCAGCTACATCGTCAGCAGATCCTGCACCAGAGACGATGGTTGTTTCATCCTTAGAAACAATCACCTTAGCTGCGTGACCAAGAACAGTTTCGTCAATAGAGTCAAGCTTTAAACCAACTTCTTCAGAAACTACCTGCGCACCAGTCAAAATAGCCATATCCTGGAGCATAGCCTTACGACGGTCACCGAAACCTGGAGCCTTTACAGCAACAGTGTTAAAGGTACCGCGAATCTTGTTGAGTACGAGAGTTGGAAGAGCTTCGCCATCAACGTCTTCAGCGATAATAAGCAATGGCTTACCAGACTTCATAACAAGTTCAGCCACATGCACAATATCCTGCTGAGAAGATACCTTGCCAGATGTGAGCAAGATGTATGGATCTTCCAAAACAGCAGTCTGGTCTTCTGGGTTGGTTACAAAGTAAGGGGAAATATAACCCTTATCGAAGCGCATACCTTCAGTGAAATCAAGATCGAGACCGAACTTATTGTTATCTTCAACGGTTACAACACCGTCCTGACCAACCTTGTCCAAAGCCTCAGCAATACGCTCACCAACCTCTGGATCTGCAGCAGAAATAGTTGCAGTTGCTGCAATCTGTTCCTTGGTCTCTACGTCCTTTGCAGACTCAAGCAAAGACTTAACAATGGCGTCTGCAGCCTTTTCAATACCACGACGCAAAGCGATTGGGTTAGAACCTGCAGTAACGTTCTTCAAGCCTTCGTGCACCAAAGACTGAGCCAAAACGGTTGCAGTTGTGGTACCGTCACCAGCAACATCATCAGTCTTCTTTGCAACTTCCTTAACGAGTTCTGCACCAATGCGCTCGTATGGATCTTCCAGATCAATTTCCTTCGCAATGGATACACCATCGTTGGTAATAGTTGGAGCACCATAAGTTTTGTCAAGAACAACATTGCGACCCTTTGGTCCCAAAGTTACCTTTACAGTGTCTGCCAACTGATCAAGACCAGCAAGCATACCCTGACGTGCTTCATCATCATAAGCAATAATCTTTGCCATGATTATCCTTTCCAGACGAGTTTTCTGTCGAGTTTCTTCAAAACCTGAGTCAATTACACTCAAGTTTTGATTTCTTCCTATAGATTAGCACCCCTATAGAGAAAAATGCTAATTTTTATTCAGCGTTTTGCCTTCAGCCTAAGTTTTCTTTACAGAGCAACTTTATGTGCTCCTTTTATGCGTAGCTTTGTACACAATCTCTACGCCCAATTTATACGCAAATTTATGCACCTTGTCTACTGCTGCATAATAACAACCGCGATATCGCCATTGCTCAGTCCAGACACTTTCTGCACAGCAGAAATACCTAGTTGAGCAGCAATATCATCTGCTGTTGCTTTATCAGCATCATTGACATACCACACAGTATTTGCACTTGGTAAACCTGTGCCGCTTGGGTTTGCAGGAGTGACGTTTGTATAGCCAGCGTTCTTTAAGGTCTGAGCTTTCGTAGCAGCTAAACCAGATACTCCCGTACCGTTATATATATACACTGCTTTTGATTTATCAGCTTGAGCTGCTGGCTGCTGTTGCGCTTGCTGATCTTGCTGAGAATTTTGCGATTCCGAGCTATTCGACGAGCTATCTTCTGTAGTTTTTTCTGACTTTTCAGATTGCGCGTCTGCATCCTTCTTAGATGTTGTATCTTTAGATGCACTCTTTTTAGCAGAGGCTACTTTTTTTGATGTAGTTGTGCTCGGGGAAATATTAAGACCATTTTCTCCCAACCAATCATTCGTCCATGTTAAGAAAGCCAAAGCGCATAAAGCAGCAACTATCATGGCAATAATAAAAGGCATCACACGTGCCAGAATGGTTTTCTTTCCGCGGTGTGCACCACCAGCGACTGCGGAAAATGCATCAAATTCATCACGTGGATAATCCGATTTTGCTTGTGCCATATCTTCTCCTTATATAAACTGTGCTCTATTCTACGAAATACTATGCACTTGGTGCTTTTACTCGCACTTTTCTCGTAAAATCTTCATTTTTGCTCACTCTTGGTATTGCTGCATTTCTCAGACCTTACTCTTACACTACGTAGTATGACTACAGCTAAAGAAACCTCATCGTCACAGCACACCGCACCATTATCGAGTATTATTCACCCTTCATGGGCGCAGGCTTTAGAACCAGTTGAACCACACATTCGTGCTATGGGAGAGCTGTTGCGCGCTGAACAGGCTCAAGGAATTCGTATTTTGCCTGCTGGCTCTTTGATTTTGCGTGCGTTTACTTATCCGTTGGATTCCATCAAAGTTCTTATAGTGGGTCAAGATCCTTACCCTACTCCTGGTCATGCTGTGGGATTGAGTTTTTCTGTTGCTCCTCATGTTCACCCTCTGCCGAAAAGCCTTATAAATATTTTCAAGGAACTTGTTGATGATATGGGTGTTCCTGAACCGTCTAACGGCGATTTAACTGCATGGGCAGATCAGGGAGTAATGCTTTTAAACCGTTCTTTGAGCGTGCGTGCTGGCCAGGCAAATTCTCATGAAGGATTAGGCTGGGAAGTTATTACTGAAGCCGCTATTCGCGCTTTGAATAACCGCGTTGATTCCCACGGCAATCCCTTGCCTTTCGTAGCCATTTTATGGGGTCGTAATGCACGAAATCTTAAGCCGTTGCTCACCCATGCAACTGTTATTGAGTCAGCTCATCCTAGCCCTTTATCCGCTTATCGCGGCTTTTTTGGTTCGCATCCTTTTTCGCGCACAAACGAAGCTCTCGCGAATATGGGTGTTCAACCAATCAACTGGCAGCTACCCTAAACAAATAAATCAAACAAAGTCATCAATCTTGCAGATATCCTGTGCAGATTACTTAGCACACAGCGCAATACGGTATATCTGCTCGTCAATCTGCTTTAAGGTGGAACTATGTCTATTTTTTCGCACACATCTGAAAACAGCGATGCACTTGGTCTAAATCTGAGCTCTTCTGCTCCCCAACCTCCTGTAGCATCACCTCTTTCCTCTACATCCACGCCAGAAAGTCCACAACGTTCCATGCAATTAGCTCAGCGTATGCGCGAACGTTTCTCTCAAGGTCTGGTGGGTCAAGAAGAATTACGTGAATCTCTTATTGTTACGCTTATTGCTGGCGGACATATCCTTATTGAATCTGTTCCTGGCTTAGCAAAGACCACTGCCGCTCGCCTACTCGCTTCTTGTGTTTCGGGAAGTTTCAAACGTGTTCAGTGCACTCCCGATCTTATGCCTGCTGATTTAGTAGGAACACAAATTTTTGATTTTGCTACGCAGAAAATGATTACACAGATTGGTCCTGTGCATGCCAATATTGTGCTCTTGGATGAGATTAACCGTTCTAGCGCAAAAACTCAGTCCGCTATGCTCGAATCTATGGCAGAAGGCGCAACCACTATTGGTGGTGAGCGTATTGCTCTGCCGCAACCATTTATGGTTATTGCTACGCAAAATCCTGTAGAAGAAGAGGGCACATATAATTTGCCTGAAGCTCAAATGGACCGTTTTATGATGAAAACTGTTATGACGTATCCAAGCGCCGAGCAGGAAGTAGCGATGCTCTCTATGCTCGGTCGCCAAGCTAGCGATTCTGTGCAGTTTGAGACACAAGAAGCTCATGCTATTTCTTTGAGTGACGTCAGCTATTTGCGTTCTACCGCTCGCCGTGTACATGTGAGCGAAGAAATTAAAAAATATGTTGTCGATATTGTCAGCACATCTCGAGGCTCTGGTAATCATCCTATTAAAGGATTATCGTCACTGGTTCGTTTGGGCGCATCTCCTCGTGCATCTATTAGTTTAATTCGTATTGCTCAAGCTCAGGCATTAATTAACGGTCGCGATTACGTTATTCCTGAAGATGTGAAGTCTCACGCTCATAGTGTGCTGCGTCATCGTATTTTGATGACTTTTGAGGCTTTAGCAGACGGCATTACATCCGATCAAGTTATTGACACCATTATTAGCACTATACCCGTTCCATAAAGGTGTTAGCAGCTCCTGAGCATAGACTATGCCTTCGTTGTATGAGTGCGTCTGTGCTCATGTTTGGATATATGTGAGAAGACTTCGTAAAGCTTTTGGATTATAAGGACGCGCTGTGACGTATCAAAAACATGTTGACCCTATTCGGCGAAAAATTGAGGCTCTTGGACCTCGTTTAAGCCTGCCTATTGTGCGCAAAGCCATGGGTATTATGGAAGGAGAGCATCCAACTCATCGCCGCGGTTCTGGAGATGAGTTCCTTGATTTACGCCCTTATATTATTGGCGATGAGGCACGCTCAATTGATTGGAAAGCCAGTGCTCGTAGCGGTTTACCAATTGTGGTGTCTCGCGAGCACAACGCCACCAGTAATGTGTGGATGATTATTGACGCAGGACGCCAACTCTTAGGAAGCACTCCGGCTGGCGAACGTCATATAGATGTGGCTATGAATGCTGTGCGCATGTTTTCCATGCTCTCGCTTAAACGCGGAGACAATGTGAACTTCGTGCTTGGAGATTCGCATTCTATTACACGCATGCCTTTTACTGGGGGTTACGAACAGTGTGACGCTCTGCTTGAACAGATTTCTCATCATGATTTTCCTTATTCCAGCGATTGGGATGCCATGCTAGATTACGCTGTGCATCTGCGCGATAAGTATTCTTTGATGATTCTGATTACTCGTGATAAAGCATGGTCTTCTGCTGCTTTGCATCGCGTCAGCATTTTAAGCCAAACGCATCCAGTTGTTGTAGTTAATATCAGTAGTGCCAATCCGTTTGAAAGCTCTGCTCATTTTCACAGTATTTATGCTGAAGATAGTACGCGCAACCATATTATGGCTAAAATTCCTGCTTTTATGCGTCATAGTGCGGTCAGCACTGAGGTTGCTATTTCTCGTCAGTTAAGCGCCGACGAACTTCATCACCGTTTAGCGAAAACTGGCGCAACTTTATTTCATGCTGAGTCTAACGAATCAATGTTCTCAGATTTTATTCACCGCATTTCACAAACTCAACGTTCCCCTCATTTCGGTGTGCAGCCTTCACCGGTAAGCACATCTGCGCGCTGAGTTAGGAAGGATACGGTTTTAGTCTTTTATGATGTATTCAGTGACTTTAGCAGGCACTTTCCAAGGAAATCCTGCTGCCACTTTTAGTTCTACTCCTGTGCTTATTGCGCTGCTTGTGGCAGCAGTACTGGCAATAATCTGTATTATTGCCAGCGTTATTACTTTCTTACCTCGAACTGATAAAAATCGTCACCAAAACGAGCATAAGAAAGCTGTTGGCGGTGCTGATTTCACACGTCGCGTGCAGACTGTTAATAAATCTTTCGATGCAGGAAAAATAAGCAAAACCGAGGCTTTCCATGAATTAGCAGCTATTGCTCGGCAATTTGCGTCTACCCGTCTGCACACAGATATTACTTCACATACTTTGGCGGATTTGGAGCATATGAAGCACGCTCATACTCAGCATGCAGAAGGCATGAATCTGTTACGCTCCACTATTGAGGGATTATATCCACCTGAATTTGCCTATGAAGCAACCAACGCGCGTAGCGCTCAAGTCACGGTCAATGATGCATGCCGATGGGTTACATCCGTGATTGAAAGGTGGGATGCTTAAATGTTTTCTTTCCTACCTACACGTCTTATGTGGCCGTTTGCAGGGCTTATAGCTCTTATTATCTGTGCAATAGTTTTCGCTGTTGCGGCGCTTGTTATGCGTCGAGTCCAGGCTTCGTCTAAGCAACCTGATGCGCGCGATAATAATACTGCTATTGTTTATGATGTTGATTCTGATTTAGCTGGAGAAACAGCTTCACGTTTCGCACGCACATACCGTCGTATGACGCGCCTCGTTGTTTCGGCTATGAGTATTGCTCTTGTGTGTGCGCTCATACTTGTGGCACGCCCAGCGTCAGTATCTGCAGAAAAAACTCGCTCCGCTTCGCGCGATATAGTGCTGTGCTTGGATGTATCTGGTTCGGCGCTATCGTATGACCGCCAAATTATCGCAGCATATTCTCAAATTGCACGGAATTTAAACGGAGAACGCATTGGATTGAGTATTTTTAACTCAACATCTAAAACTGTTTTCCCTTTAACCGATGATTATGCTGTGATTAGCAATCAGCTCAATTATGCGTACACCTTGCTGAGCCGAGTGCAAACCCAAGAGTCTATTGATGCCATGAGCGATAAAGAGTATCAGGAGATTAACGATTGGTTGGAGGGCACTCAAAATATTGAAAATTCAACCTCTCTTATTGGTGACGGTCTTGTGTCCTGCACTATGATGCTTCCCCAGCTGACGAGTTCTCGCTCTCAGAACGCTCGATCTGCTTCGATTATTTTAGCCACAGATAACGTTCCTTCTGGCAAGCAAACTTTTACTTTGGAAGAAGCTTTGGATATTGCTAAAAAAGCGCATATTAATGTTGATGCTCTCTATGTTGGAACAGATAAAACCAGTGATTCCGAAGCAGCAGTAACGATGAAGAAAAGTATTGAAGATTATGGCGGAACATATGTTGATTTGAATTCTCACGATACCGTAGATGCGATTGTTCGCGATATTAGTTCTACAAAGTCAGGCGCTCAACTTCATGATGATGTGTCTAATCTTTCAGATGCTCCTGCCTTAATTCTCGCAGTATTAGCAGGTGCGGTGCTTATAACATGTATTGCTGCAGGAAGGATTCATCGATAATGAGTTTTATTCCTGTTTTTGGTCTTATTCCTTCCCTTTTCGTTTGTGTTGTTCTGCTGGCAGCCATGGGATGGCTGAGCATACGCTTCGTACGCGAGCGCCCATATACTGACTCTACTGTTGGCATGATTATTCGACGCTGGATTCTTATTGTGCTTGCTTGCATTATGATAAGCGGACCAAGTATCGTTCAACGTACAACAACGCGCGCTATTAATGCTACTGACGTTTTTATTGCCGTGGATGTAACTGGCTCTATGGCAGTGCGTGACGCTACCTATGGTTCGAGTACACAAATCACACGTATTCGCGCCGCACGAGATGCAGTACGCGATATTGCCGGACTGTATCCAGACGCTCAATTTTCTACACTGAGCTTTGGCGCCAATGCCACGGTTAACTTACCTTTAACTCCTGATGTGAATGCTGTAAATAATTGGGCAGATAGCTTAACAACTGAACCTACCCAAGTATCTGCAGGTTCCAGCCTTGATGCTCCGCTCAATGCCCTGACGGTGGCACTGAAAGCTGCTCAAGATAATCATCCACAAAACGTGCGCGTGCTCTATATTATTTCTGATGGCGAGCAAACCAGCGCAGAATCTGTGAAAAGTTTCTCTGTTTTGCGCAAATATGTAGATGAGGCTGTGGTTATTGGCGTGGGGTCTACTCAAGGCGGTAAAATCCCGATCACACAAACAGGAATCAATGCGATGAGTGAGCAGACGACAACTGCATGGGTTCAAGATCCTGATACTCAACAAGATGGTATATCTCAGCTGAACGAATCGAATTTGAGCACGATTGCCGATCAGCTTTCCGGTATCTACGTACATGCCGATGCTACTGACGCTTTTAAGGCGCAGCTTAAGCAAGGTACGTCAGATAAATACCGTCTCACCGTAACTACACGTACATCTCAGCAGACCGTATTACTTGTGTGGCCATGGGCAATTGTTTTTATTGCGGTTATTGCTTGGGAAACTATTGCGTGGTTCATGCAATCGAGAAAGTTGGTGCGCTTATGAGCATCCCGACACGTGCAAACATTTCATCATCACATACAGAACACCGCGGTGGGCTTGCTACACGCATTTTGTGGATTATTGGAAGTATTGTATGCGTGTTTGCGGTTGGCGTGTGCGGTTTTAACCTCATGGCGGCACGCATATATAACACAGCTACTGAGCAACTCAATAATGCCATTGCTGAGTATTCGACTACAAATCCTGATTTAGCTGCTTTAGCAGCGAGTCAAGTGAGTACTGATAACTTATTTAGTCGCGCTTCTTCCCTATCGTGGATGAAAATTTCTGGCTTGCAATCATCTATTGCGCATAATCAGAAATTATCTGCTCAACTCACCAAGCAGATTGAGGAGGACTTAAAGAAGAAAGATAGTTCCTCCAGCACAGATAATAATCAGGTATCTTCTTCTCCTGATTCATCGAATTCTTCTGGGTCGTCTGGGCAATCGGATAACTCATCGACCACGTTAGATGAAGATACGCAGGAGCGCATGAAAACGCTGTTAGCACAAAATGCAGGTGCGAATAATAGTGTAGAGCCTCAATCTCCTCCAACAAAAACTAAAAAACCGTGGTAAAAACTGTACATGTGGAAAAAGCCGATGACTGCCTTAATCTTGAGCAGTCATCGGCTTTTTATGCGCTCCTCTATCGTTTTGGTACTTTCTAGGCTCTTGGAACTTAGTGGGGTTTAGGGGAGGAAGTTGCTCAGTAGGTTCTAGTTGATTTCTCTGGCAGTCATGTGTCAAGATGTGGTTGCTGTGTGAATGTGGTTTGTTTTCATGAGTGAAGTCGATACGCGCAACCGATATGCCAGTTTTGAAGCCATTTTTGTGCTTCAAAACTGGCATAACAGGTGTATTAATCGGTTAAGCAGAATGCGTCAGAGCAAGAGATCTTCCCAAATCAGAGTGGAATGAATGCTCCTCGATGCATGAATAGACGAAGTCACGATTCACGAACCATTCACACACAACCCCGCTAAAAACCCAAGAGCCACTTTCTAGCACGACGCAGCCGCGCTCTCCATGCGCCCCTTATGGCGTGTTATCCACATTGGTTCACATATTCCTGATAATTTTTTCTTCAGTTCGCAGCGCAAGACAATAGATATATGAACGCTTCTTTTATTGACCTTCAAAAAACATTGCGCCGCCCTCTTATGGAACGCTTAACACCTCAGCGTGCGCCTGCCCATACGCAAGAAGAATTTGATGCCGCATATACTGCAAGTTTTATGAGAGATCCATCAATTCTTCCTCTCACATGCACATGTGCGGATATGTATGCAGATTGCCGTTATCTTGCGGCTAGCGCATTACGTACAAGTCATGACACTATGGTGCAAGCATTATCCCTTGTGCAGTCCAGTTCTCGTATTGTATGGTATGGCGATGCAGGCACGGCTTTTCGTGAGCAATGTGCTGTTTTGGCTAGCGCTTTAGACTGCTCAAGTTCACGTATCTATGCAGATCAGGTGATGATTACATGAGCAGTCCAATCTATACTTTTGCACATATTTTTGGCGGTACCACTGTGCTGGATAATCCTGATGAGTTGCATACATATGCCTGCCAGATGATCAATTATGCCGAGCAATTAGAGATGAATACTAGTGCTATGCAGCAAACGCACAGCTATATACATCAACGCAGTATGACTATTGCCACGTGTGCTGCACACAGCGGAGCTTCGCATCCTTCATCAGCACATTGCGCGAATCTATGCACAGTTCTTGCGCAGCATGTGCAATCAGCGCTCAGTGTTATTGCTCAACTTCGTCATATAGCTGATTGCATGATGCGCTCATATAATCTGTATTCTCAAACCGAGGCACAGACCTCTCGTATCATATCCGCTTTAACTATGGCTGCCGCGTATCACTATCCAGTACCCACAGCCTTTGCTCTGGGCGCGTGGTCTACTATTCGCGAGATGACATCGCCCCACGCTTCGCTCATAGGAGCTCTAACAAACTCACGGTCTGCACAAGAAGACTACTTGAGTGGTGTCAGCCGTATTTTCTCTCCATGTGAAGGGATTCCTGGAGTTGCTGATGCTCTTGCTCATCCCGTCTCACCGCTCAGTAGCACACATACCAGTTACGCCATGAATATTAAAGCTGTTTCAGTTAGCGCTCCTCTGCCCGCTGCTCACAATCTGCACGACACCATAGTCAACCTCGAAAAACTCAGCATTGGACAGCCAGGAAACTCGTACGGAACTGTAGCAATCCAACGCTACATGCACACCGATGGGTCACACTCGTGGATAGTGACTATTCCAGGCACCGACGGAAAGAAAGACTCACCTTTCGGATGGAGCCAAAATCTCAGTCTTATGTCTTCGCGTGAACAAACCCGTGAGCAGGCACATAGTCTTCTTGCCGTGCGCACTGCCATGCATCGTGCTGGAATTAAAGCGGGAGAACCGGTTGCTCTCGTTGGTCACTCTCAAGGGGGAATTGTGGCTGCTGCTTTAGCAAGCGATGCACAGCAGCCTTATACGATTGCTCATGTTGTAACCGCAGGCTCTCCTATTGCGCATCACCCTATTGCCACAAAAACAACGTGGGTGACCAGCATAGAAACAGATCGAGAAATCGTTTCGCATCTAGATGGACGCAGCAATCCAAAACATCCTCATTGGCTTACTGTGCGCGGCGTTATCAGCGATTCTGCGTCAGGATTAGCAAACAACGCGACCGCACCAAACCCCGCACCTGCACACTCCACCTTCCCATCGCCCACGCCCGTCGCTCACGCCGCTGAAAAGCACGAGCTCACGCACGGCATGAACTATCATCGAGCAACCTTAGAAGACGCCCAAAAACTGCACAACGAAAATCTCAATGAACACGATCAGCATATCCGCACACTCACGGAGGGAACTATGGATAAAAACATGTATTTCAGATGCCGAATATCGAGCAACTAAACGCTCTGCGCGTATATGCCTTGCCGTAGGCTGGGGATATGAACTTAACTGACATTACCCCACATATTGCTTTAAGTCCTCTCGATGGCCGCTATCAATCTGCCACATCTCCACTCGTTGAATATTTAAGCGAACCTGCACTCAATCGCACACGTATTCATGTGGAAATTGAATGGATGATTGAGCTTGCCAATGGTGACGGCGGCAATAGCGTTATTCCAGGCGTAGAACCATTCGCCCCAGAAGAAATTGACTATTTGCGCTCTATTGAAGCAGATTTTAACGATGAAAGTATTGCAGAGTTAGCCTCCATCGAGTCTGTAACTCATCACGATGTGAAGGCAATCGAATACTACATTGACCGTCGCTTGGATGCTGCTCCAGACGTTTTAGGTTCAACACAGCTTCCTCGTTTGAAGCCTTTGGTTCATTTTGCCTGCACCAGCGAGGATATTAACAACCTCTCTTATGCATTATGCGTTAAGGGTGCTGTTGAAAATATCTGGCTGCCTGCAGCTCATAAGCTCGTCGATCAGTTGACTGCAAATGCAGAACAATATCGCGATTTACCTATGCTCAGCCTCACCCACGGTCAGCCAGCTACCCCAAGTACTTTGGGCAAGGAAATGGCTGTATGGGTCTATCGCTTAAGCCGTCAGATTCGTCATGTAGAAGCTCAGGAATATTTGGGAAAGATTAACGGAGCAACGGGTACTTTCGGTGCACATACTGCTGCTTTGCCAGAGGTTGATTGGGCCAGCTTGTCTCATCGTTTCGTCTCTCAGCGTCTGGGGCTTACATGGAATCCTCTGACCACTCAGATTGAAAGTCATGATTGGCAGGCAGAACTGTATTCATCTATTAGCCATTTCAACCGCATTGCACATAATCTGGCACAAGATGTATGGATGTATATTTCTCGTGGCGTTTTCGCTCAAGTTCCTGTCAAGGGTGCAACAGGCTCCTCCACCATGCCTCACAAGGTCAATCCTATCCGCTTTGAAAATGCCGAGGCTAATTTGGAATTGTCTTGCGCTCTATTCGATTCTCTCAGCGCAACGCTCGTAGAATCTCGCTGGCAGCGTGATTTAACTGATTCCACAACTCAGCGTAATATTGGTGTGGCCTTCGGCTACAGCATGTTAGCTCTCTACAACTTGTCTGGTGGCTTAGACGCGATTCACCCTCATGAGTCGGTGATTGCTGGAGAGCTGGACGAGAATTGGGAAGTTCTCGGTGAACCTATTCAAACTGCTATGCGCGCTCAAGCCCTGAAGGGCGTCGAAGGAATGGATAATCCATATGAGCGCGTGAAGGAACTGATGCGCGGTCATTCTATTTCTTCCGACGATGTTGAGCAGTTTATTGGCACACTGAACTTCGATGATGATACTGCTGCACGTTTAGCAGCTCTCTCCCCATCTACCTACACAGGTGTGGCAAATAAGCTCGTTGATTTTATGCATCGGTAGATTATCGGTAGTATAATCGGGTCATAAGGAGACGAGGCAGTGGCACAAGTTACTGCCTCATTTTCATTGGCTACCTAACGGTTACCCATGAACTATCCACTGACTATTGACTGATTATCCAGCGCTAAAGGGTTTTATGAAGACAACTGATTCACGTATTAACGCGAATGAACACAACTCCTCTACCCCGCAGACAGAGAAGACACAGCACACGTTTCGTTCGGAAAACACGCTTCGTTCCGAAGAACAGCTTCACTCCCACACTCACAGCGACACCGTGCTCATTCACAATATAAAACCTCAGCGCGCCCACGATATTGCAGATTTAACAAACGCCATATTTTCCCTGCTAGGAGCCGTTCTTCTCACCCTACTGTCTTTATATTTGCATGGTATTACTCGTGGTGTGGAAGCAGATGCTCATGCTGTGGGCTTGGTATTAGATGACTGGCTTTTCGCTGTTCCTCTGGCATTTTTGCAGCAAGCAACCATGACTATTATTATTTTGAGTGTTGTTGTACAGCTTCTATCTCAGCGCGAATGGGGTCAAACAGCAATTTCTCTAGTCGGATTTCTTGCCGGAATTGCCGGAGCTGTGGGCATATCACAGCTTATTATGACCATCCATTATATGCCACTTATCGATGCGTTATCATCACCAAGCAGCATTCAATTTCTCTTACCTGAACTCTTTAGCGGATTGATCGCTTTCCTCACATGCGCTGGACCTCACCGTCTGCGCTCCACTCTCACATGGAGTTGGAATGCCCTCATCATCGTGTCCGCCGTTTTAGTCATGTTATCAGCAAACTCGTTTGTGGGCATGATGGTGTCTTTGCTTGTAGGCCGTTGCATAGGTCTGCTTATTCGTTTTACGGTTGGCTCGCCCAATATTGGTATATGGGGTCAAGGCATTGTTCATGCTGCTCAATCAGTGGGACTTAATCCTATACGTATTGATTTTGCTGGAGATACCGCGCTTAATGCTCGCAACTTCAGCGTTGATGACGATATTACTTATAATTCGCGCCGATATACGCTCACCACTGGCGATGGTCATCAATTTATTGCGTCGGTAGCAGATGCGCAAAATCATAGCAAAAGCTATGTGCGTCAGGTCTGGCAAAGCGTGCAGTTATCGCATTTATCCTTGCGTCGCGACCGTTCTGTAAACGATATGACGCATCATCATATGCTTATGCTTCTGGCTGTGCGCAATAGTGGTTTAGATGCTGTAGAGCCTTATGCAGCTACGCAATCGAAAGATTCAGCCATCCTTTTCTTGCACAAAAACACAGCTATTACCGCTGCTAACACGGATACAATTAGCGACAATGATATTGCTCATGTGCTGCGATTCCTCGACACTGCTCATGCGCATGGCATTACTCACCGCCATATTTCTGTGGAGTCTCTGGCACGTAACGCTCAAGGAGAGCTTATTGTGTGCGGTTGGGAAAATGGCGACGTTACTAGCAGCGCAGCTCATATTGCTGCCGACCGCGTTCAAATCTTAACTGTTTTATCCGCTCTTGTAGGAGTGGAGGCAACTATTCGTGCTGCACGTACTGCTTGGTCGGACGAAAAGTTGCAGAGCATTACGCCTTTTGTGCAAAATGTTCTTATCCCATCCTCTGTGCGCGATATGAGCACTTGGAACCGTTCTATTATGAAGGACTTGCGCTCTCAACTCAGTGCTCTGGGTTCTCAGGATGATACTGATGATGTTGACCTCGTTCCTCTATCGCGTTTCAGCTTACGCAACTTCATTACGGCGGTTTTGGTCGTTATTGCTCTCTTTGTTGTTCTCACTCAGCTCAATATGCGCACGGTTATCGATAGCGTTCATCACGCCAGCCCTAGTTTTGCTGCTTTAAGTTTTATAGCAGGCTGCGCTTCATGGATTGGCTCGGCGATTACTTTGGGCACATATATGGACAGCGATAAGAGACGTGCATTAGATGTTTTTATTTCTCAGGTTGCTCAAAGTTTTGCGGCTGTAAGCATGCCTGCGGGCATTGGTCCTGCTTTTGTGAACTTGCGTTTTTTGCGTAAAACTGGGCATAAAAATAACTCGGCTACAGCAGTTATGACGGCAACTGTTGCTGTGCAGTTTGCTACTGTTTTTAGCATTTTGATTATTTTCGGCTTGTTTACTGGTAATAACGGTATTACTCGTTTAGTACCAACAGGAACTTTAGCTATTGTGCTCGGTATTCTTGGCTTGATTATTGCGTTAAGTATGATTATTACCCCTGTACGCAAACTAATTATGACGAAGCTTGTTCCTCCATTGAAAAATTTTGCTCGTCAGCTCCTCTTTTTGATTACGCAACCGCAGAAACTTGCGCTGGCAGTTATGGGTTCGATTATTCAAAACCTTTTGCTTGGTTTAAGCTTCTGGGCTGCTTTACGTGCTTTTAATATTCCAGCAAACTTTATTGATACTACTTTTATTTTCTTGGTTGCTAATACAGTAGGATCTGCTGCACCAACACCGGGTGGTTTAGGCGGTGTGGAAACCTCGTTAACTGTTGCATTTACCGGTGTAGGTATTCCATCTGCTATGGCATTATCCGCCGTTTTGCTTTTCCGCGTAATGACCTACTGGATCCGTATTCCTCTCGGCGCTGCAGCCATGAGCTACATGAATAAACACAATCTTATGTAGCTATAACACCCAAAAAACACACAAATAAATTACAAAAGTGTAATTTTGACTCACAAAACTGAGAATTTTCTAGATTTTTGGCTATTTTTCGCGGTTTTGTACGGAAAATCGGGTATTATCAGGAGAGTGTGAATACATCGGGCTTATTTCGTATAAGCCCCTGACAAGAAGGATGTTCTATTATGGCATACAACAAGTCTGACCTCGTAGCAAAGATTGCACAGAAGACTAACCTGACCAAGGTACAGGCTGAAGCTGCTGTGAACGCATTCCAGGAAGTTCTCGCTGAGTCCTTGCAGTCCGGCGAAGGCTTGCGCCTCACTGGTGTTCTCTCTGCAACTCGCGTAACCCGCGCAGCTCGCACTGGTCGCAACCCACGCACTGGCGAAACCATCGAAATCCCAGCAGGTTACGGTGTAAAGCTTTCCGCAGGTTCCTTGTTGAAGAAGGCTGCTCAGGAAAACTAAGAAGTTTTCTGTACATATAAGAAAAGCTCCCTACGGGGAGCTTTTCTTATATCAACGGCAAAATAGGATTACTATCGTCTAAACCTCGTACGGCTCGCATCACAGCATCAAACTGTTCATCTCCCCGACTATCAAAAGGATCGAGCATATGAGCAGTCATCGTATGCGTATTGCGCAATGGCGTTACGCTCACACTCGTCCAATCGGCATTCCATCGCATAGACGTAGACCGTACAGCATGAACAAAAGCACCACGCGCAGCAGCACGAGTATCTGAAGGAGCTCGCAATACCGCTGAACGAATCTGCTCCTTTGTAAAAACAGAATGCATACGCTCATGCTGTACCAAAGCACTGAATACGCTGTCATGCGCTATATCATGATAAGCAAAATCTATTTGTTGAGCGCGCACACTATCGGCTCCTCTGCGGCACATAGCCTCAATCAGCTCATACTTAGCTACCCAATCCACCCATAAGCCCAAAGCATGCAAATTACCTTGCTCTAACTGATCAAGAGTTTTTGCCCACAACTGTATGCATTGAGCGGCTTCTTCACGCACGTCAGCACGTAAATCATCGGCATGCCTGCTCATAAATAGCTCAGCAGCACGGCAGTATTCACGTTGTATAGCTATGGCTGAAAGTTCTCGACCGTCTGCAAGCCGAACGCAAACCGCCCCATTCACATCGCGCGCTATCACCCGCATAGCCTCACCCGGATCGGCAAGTGCAAGCTCCTCCAAACCGTAATTTTCGCCGCGCGTTCCTGCCTCAATCATGCACAGCACCAGATGCGCAGTCATCAGTTTCATCCAATTGGCACGGGGAGAACGATTCGAATCACCCACAATCACATGTAATCGCCTATACACACGTGAATCAGCATGCGGTTCATCGCGGGTGTTAATCATGGGACGCGAGCGTGTAGTCGCGGAAGAAATAGTGTCATCCAAAAAATCACTACGCTGAGAAATAAGAAACTCGTTGCCGCGCACAGCTCCAGACCCAGCATAGATAATACGCGAGGTTAAAAACGGAATAAAGCAACGTTCTAACATATCTAAGCTGACGCTGCGACGCACTAAATAGTTTTCATGGCAACCAAAAGAGTGACCTTGAGAATCCGTGTTGTTTTTATACACGTGCACTTTCAGCCCGTTATTGCCCGTGCGTTCACGCAGCATACGTTCGGCGTTGTGTGCTAAACCCGCCATAAGATTTTCGCCGGCAGCATCTAAGAGCACAGCATCGCGCACAGTACGCGCTTCCGCCGTGGCATACTCAGGATGCGAACCCACGTCCAGATACAGGCGCGAACCATTCTCCGTATACGTGTTGGTGGAACGCGATTGCGAAATAACAGGTTCAAACATAACGGCTGCAGCATGAGCAGCATCAATACCATGCTCTCCCCCAGTGACACTCACCCCGTATTCTGTTTCAATACCAAAAATTCTTTCGAAGGAGGTATCGTGAACTGCAATGCTGGGGGACACCTGAGATGAGGTGCTGCTATCGCGAAGTTGGGGCACTATTCGCCACCTTTTTGCGCGAAACTATTAACGTATTCTTCGGCGTTTTCTTCCAATGTGGACTCAATATCATCGAGCACAGCATCTAAATCTAGTGCAGCATCCTCTAATTGCATATCGGTAGTAATATGCTGCTCGTTTTGCACACTCTCTTGAGCCGCGCCAAACGACTGCGCGCCTCCCAACGATTCAGCACTAAGCGACTGCGTAGATTGAAAAGATTGTCCGCTCGTATTATTTTCAGGCATAATTCTCTATCCGTTATTTCGTTGTTTAGTTTTCAGCTTGAACTGGAAGCAGGTACTCACGCAATTCGTTAATAATTAAACCATTCGATGCCACAACATCATTTGTGCGATACCAACTCATTGGTGAACCATCCCATTGCCTTAAACGTCCTTGAGCTTCCCCCACCACCACAGCTGCTGCAGATACGGCAGGAATATCCCACGAATGCAAGCTTGGTTCAAAATACGCATCATACGTACCATCCGCCACCTTGCACAAATCTAAGGAAGCTGGACCCATACGTTTAATATCAGATGGTAAGCCTGCTAATGCAGATACCGTGTGCAAAGCACGCTTGGATTCATGCGAGAAGTAAGACATTCCAAAGCACAGCACGGAGTTCTTTAATGTTGCAGTGCTGGTTGGCATAATCGCGCTACGCTTATCTCCTAATGCAGAGTGGCGAATACGAATAGCGCCATGACCTTTAGCTGCTACATACGTTACATTTAATGCTGGCGCATGAACAACACCAATAACTGGTGTTGCTTCACCTGAATCATCAATAGCAAAAACAGATACAGTAACCGTCCACTCCGGCATATTGCGCATATAATTAATAGCACCGTCAATGCGTCCAATACACCAATAATAGGAACCTGGAGTACGCTCAGAACCTACTTCTTCCCAGAAGCCATCTAAAGGATTGAGTTGCACTACTTTTTCACGCAAATAACGCACTACTGTATCGTCAATATCTGAACTGTATTTTTCACGATTAGCTTCGTCATCTGCACGTGAATTTGTTTTCAACAGATGAGGGGTAAGCTGATCTTGTGCCGCATGACGACCAGCATCTTGAGCTACCTTCGCCACCTGCATAGCAAGTTGCTGCAAGTCCATTATTCCTCCCCAGCGAAAAACTATAGGCGTCTCATATTCGCAGTGTAGTTCACTCGTAGTTTAGTTTGCTCGAACTGTATTCCTACGAAGTCAAAGCTCTTACGAAGTCTACTTCGTTAAAGTTGTGAGGCGCTTTTCTACTTCTTCTATACTAAAGTCAGCCGTAAACGTGTCCGCGCTGTCTGCGCGCGTATATGTTAGCGGATGAGCCATATCAATAATACTGCGTCTACCCTCTATATCCAACACAACTATATCCCAAGAGACAGAGAGCACATGCGCAGCATACTGCTGTAAGAGTAGACCGCGCGTATATGCGCGCGTTGATGCAGGAGGAGTGTGCGTAGCGTGCTCTAAAAGAGACGTATCGAATAATCGCTCTGTTTTCTGTGCTACTTTCGCAAAAAGGGATTGCGCATCTATGCGTGCCCAAGAAATATCCATAGCTTGCAAAAGCGGGCTAGACCACTGAATATTTTTCCTTCTGCGCATAGATTCACACACTTGCCATTTGAGAAGCCATTCTAAACGGCTAGCTGCCTCGCTAAGCTGTAAACGTTGCGTATCATCAGCATGCGCTACTTCCAAGCAGTCCAGAAGTACTTTCTGCCATAACTGCACTATTTCATGTGTATCTTCATCTGGCCAGCGTGGTTCTCCGCGCGAATCTGTATCGTACTGTGCTGCAGCCACAGCATACACCCATGAACGAAGTCGCAGTTGTATATCTATAGCACTCAGTTTGTCTCCATTACTCATAGCTACGGGAGCAGCAAGGCTTAAGTCATGCGAAATACTATGCATGGCTTCAACAGGATCTTCCATACTCATTGAGCGCACAAAATCGCGTGTTTCATCAGTATCGTAGCTATGTTCCAGAGCCCAGAACAGTAAACTGGTTACACCAAGTTTAAGCAGATCAGGCACATCCATACGGTTAGCATCGCCCACAATCACATGGAAACGACGATATGTATCGGTGGAATGTGATTCATCGCGTGTATTAACAATAGGACGATGAAAAGTTGTTTGTAGCCCTTCTTTCATAGCAAAATAATCAGCACGTTGACTTATTTGGAAGCCAGGAGTTTCACTTTCTTCTCCCAGCCCCACTCGCCCTGCTCCTGTGTAAATTTGGCGGGAGACTGCATGAGCTGTAAACAATGCAGAAAGCATATCGAAAGGCACAGCACGCTCCACCTGGTAATTTTCATGGCTTCCCCAGCTGGCTCCCTTACCATCCACATTATTGCGATACAAGGTTATAGGCTGCTGTGCTTTTACCATAGCATGCTGCATAATCGCATCTCCAGCATGATTGTAGAGCACAGCTTCACGAGGACTGATTGTTTCAGGAGAGGAATATTCTGGATGGCAATGATCCACATAGATTCGTGCTCCATTAATATGAGGAGCATTAGTGGCGCGCAGTTCTTCACGGTCGGTGAGCAGATCAGAAGATACGTGAGCGCGAGGCATATGATAGCCGCGTGCATCATGCACAGGATCTTCATGACCATAATTCCATACCACGTGTGCAGTTGACGGAGAAAGAGCACGCACAGCTTCAATCACATCAAAAGATAATTGCGCATGATTTTCGTACTTGCCGCCCACTCGCGATACGCCATACTCGGTTTCTAAACCCATCACACGAAGAACACTCATCGATGCTCCTACCCTATCTGTCTTCCTATCTGTCTTCCTCACGCACAGCCATATGAACTTCTCGCACTCGCCGCCCTGCTAAATCAAGCAGCAAAGCCCATCCTGAAGCAGGTGTATGTGCGCACGTATCATATATATCATCAAATTCATCGCGCACAGCTAAACGCATCAGGTCACGGTTGAGCAGCACATACGAATTATGGTCAGCATTCGAAGCGTTATACTCATTAAGAGACTGTTTAATAGCCATCATTTTGGCGCGGTCAGTAATATTTTTCAAACGCGCGCCCGATATCAAGTCACACATACGCACCTGAATATCGCCTTCATCTGAGCGCAACAGTGCCACATGACGTGACGGATCATACACATCGTCTATCACAGCGCGAACCAAACCATCAACATCTGCAGCCTGCGTCATATTAGCACCCACATAGCGACGCACAATATCGCTTGCCGCCTGCTTATCGGGAGCGCCAATCGAAATTTTAATATCTAAACGTCCTGGACGAAGCACAGCCGGATCAATCATGTCTAAACGGTTTGACGCACCAATTACCACAACATTATGCAAATCTTCTAAGCCATCTAGCTCAGACAAAAATTGCGGAACCACAGTTGTTTCCACATCCGAGGAGATACCCGAGCCTCGCGTGCGCAGCAAAGAATCCATCTCATCAATAAAAATAACCACAGCTTTATCGTGGGCGGCAATATCGCGAGCGCGGTCAAAAACCATACGGATCATATGTTCTGCTTCGCCCACAAACTTACTGAGCACTTCAGGACCTTTAAGAGAAAGAAAAGCTCCGCGTCCTTCTTCTGCGAGGGAATGAGCAATAGCTTTAGCCAGCATGGTTTTACCATTTCCTGGAGGACCATACAGCAAAATACCTTTTGCACCTTGCAAACCGTAGAAAGAGTAGAGTTCGCGATGAGTAAAAGGCAGTTGCACAGCATCGCGAATCTGACGAATTTGAGTGTGCAGACCTCCAATATCGCCAAAACTAATATGCGGATATTCTTCGAGGAGAAGTTCTTGGGCTTTATGCGATTCCATAAGACGCACAGCAAACTCGCCTGATTCATCGAGCATCACTGTATCTTGAGCTTGAATAGTCTCGTTCGCAGTATCGTAGCCTCGGCGAATAACAACTGTATTACCGCTTGCATCGCGCACGAGCAAACGCGAACCTTCTAAAACCTGGGTAACTGTGACCACACGTCCAATAGTTGTTACAGTATCAGCACGCACAACGCGCATATTTTCGTCGAGTAGCACCTGCTGTCCGGCGCGCAACTGCATAGGATTCACGTCCGGTGCTACTGCCACCACCATATGACGGTGATTATTGACGATTTCCACAGTAACGTGGCGCTGACCATGCACAGTAGTATCAGAATCTATGCGTACGAAAGTTGCGCGAGTAAGTGGCGGCGAGCTCAGGGCTGCCATTTTTTCGCGAGCGCCTTGGAGCTGGTCTGTTGCTTTGCGTAAAGCGCTGGCAAGAGAGTGATTACGCATGCGCAACTGGTCAATTTGGGCTGCATAATCGTGTGCGCGCGCATTTTCAGCCGAGACGTTTTCAGCCGCTAAGTTTTCAGCTGTCTGATCCATTATGCCTCCCTGTGCCTTCTTCTCTTGCGATACATACCATATTCCTCCCTTAAGGCTACCGCACCGTGGAATTACACGCCACGATTGGCTCAGGCCACGATATTATCGAAACATGGATAAGCGCATTATTGTGATGGATATTGATTCCACCCTGATTGATGAAGAAGTTATTGATGAGCTGGGTGCTGCCTGCGGTTACGGTGAACAAATTGCCGATACTACTGCTCGCGCTATGAATGGCGAGATTGATTTTCGCCAAGCATTGCATGAACGTGTGCGCTTATTAGATGGTTTGAGCACAGATATTTTTGAGAAAGTATATGACCGACTGCATGTGACGTATGGAGCGCGCACCTTGATTGATACTGCGCATGACCGCGGATGGGTTGTGGGCATTGTGTCCGGTGGTTTCCATGAGGTAGCAGATATGTTGGTTCGCGATTTAGGAATTGATTATTGCTATGCTCATCGTTTAGGCGTGCGCGAAGATGAGCAGGCAGGTTTAGTTCTCGATGGAACCGTTACATCAGACGTGGTAACCAAGGAGACAAAGAAAGCTCGACTATTCGAGTGGGCTGAGCAAGAAGGCGTTGATATTGCACACACTGTGGCTATTGGTGATGGTGCAAACGATATTCCTATGATTCAGGCTGCCGGCGTGGGTATTGCGTTTTGTGCAAAACCAGTTACACGCCAAGCAGCACCTTTCCATATTGATGAACGTGATTTATCGCTTGCTTTAGACATTATTGACGCGCACTAAGCGTTTGTGTCCGTTGTATCTTTGCGTAGAACAGCAATGAACATTTGATCAGTATCGTGAATATGCTCAAATAATTGCATGTCTTGTGCGGCTCCATCTGCACGTGGTTCAGGAACAGGAATAGATGGATTAATGTCGCGCATAATACGTGGCACATCCAGACGTTGCATAGTGCGTCGCTCAGCTAAAACAGCATCAACAATATGACGTGTTTCATCTAATACAGGTGAGCAGGTGACGTATGCCACCACTCCCCCTGGTTTCAGCGCATCCACAGCGCTGATAAGCAGTTGCTTTTGGAGAGCGCATAACTCACGCACTCCTTCAGGCGTTTTGCGCCAGCGCGCTTCAGGACGGCGACGCAATGCTCCCAAACCTGAGCATGGCGCATCCACCAAAATTTTATCGAAAGAATTGGCATAGTGCTCGCCAAATTCAACACCATCAAAACCTGTAATATCGGCAATAACCTCGGTATTAATTGCTGCAAGATTATTGCGTACCAGTTGACGACGGTGATCATGCGGTTCGTTCGCTGTTATGCGCGCATTCTGCTGTGTGGCAAGAGAGGCAAGAAGGGCTGTTTTACCTCCTGGGCCAGCACACATATCGAGCCACTGCTGATTTACGCTCTCGGTATGCGTGCTCGCATGTGCTAAAGCTAAGGCAGCAAGTTGACTTCCTTCATCTTCAACGCCTACTGTTACGTTTTTAACGCCAGTAAGACGAGCAGGATTAATACCGCGCATGCGCACAGCATAAGGAGAGAGCATTCCTCGTACCACGTGCGCTCCCTTTGATTCTGCCTGATCATATACCTCATCGATAGTGGCAAGACCTGGACGCACGCACAAGGTGACTGATGGAGCTTCATTATCTGTGGCAAGTAACTCATACAGAGCATTGCCTTGACTATTCTGCCACGCATAACCTCCAGCATTCCATGCTTCGCTAAGCTCGCGCACAATCCAGCTAGGATGTGAAAAACGCACTGACATTCGTGCTAAGGAAACATCCTCAGCGCTCATTGTATCTGAACGTTGAATGCGTGACGTAATATTAACTTCCCATTGCTGTCTGTTATACGCCGTAATTTTTCGCATCAGCACATTCACAAAACCCCTAGATTGTGCTCCTACTACGCGACGTGCTAAGCTCACGCTTTCGTTCACGCAGGCGTAATCAGCTCCATGCATAAACAACCACTGATACGCTCCTATGCGCAGCACATTAATCAGCTTTGTATTAATCGTGCGCAAGGATTTCTTATGAGCAGCTTCAATCACACGATCGAGGAGAAGACGCCAACGCAAGGTTCCGTAAACAACATCAGTAACAAAAGCTTTATCTGCATTACTTAAACCCGATTCATCCAGAACCTGCGGCAGTAACAAATTAGCATAAGCATCTTTTTCTTCTAAACGAGACAGCACACTGTATGCCACGCTACGCGCGGTATGTTGCACCTTATTGTGAGACGATGCGCGCTTATTCACAATACGCTCCCTCAGCTAAACGCGCTCCACGCGCCCAATCTGCAGCAATCATCTGTTTTTTACCTTGAGCTTTAACCTGCATTAACTCTAATACTTCGGTAGCTGTGCCCACCCACACATGTTTTTTCGTAACAGAAAGCATACCTGGCTGAAGTTTAGGTGCTAAATCGCGCTTATCTATGCGAGCCTGAGCAATATGCAGATTTACCTCATCGTCACCGTTATGCAAAACCGTCCACGCACCTGGCTCCGGAGTGCAAGCGCGAATCTGACGATCAACAGCAAAAGCTGGAACGCTCCAGCGAATACGAGCATCATCAGGATGAATTTTTGCAGCATGCTCATATGAGCCGCTTTCTTGCTCTACCGGTTTAATCTCACCCGATATCAAGCCTTGTAAGCACGAACGTAACAGTAAAGCGCCATCATGAGATAAACGCTGTAACAGTTCTCCTGAAGTTTCATGCTCGCCAATGCTCACGCTGACTTGACCAAGCAGCGGACCGTCATCCAATCCTGGTCCAATACGGAAAACAGATGCTCCAGTCACCGTATCTCCCGCCCAAATAGAGCGTTGCACAGGAGCTGCTCCTCGCCACAGAGGTAATAAGGAGAAATGCAGATTGTACCATCCGCCAGCAATAGCATCGAGAGCTTCTTGCTTAAGCAAATTACCATATGCCACAACAGCTGCCATATCTGGCTGAAGCTGCTCAATCTTCTCGAAAAATTCAGGAGATGTAGGTTTATCTTCAATCACAGGAAGCCCCATCTCTAACGCCACCTGCTTAACAGGGCTCGGCATCAGTTTACGTCCGCGCCCCTGAGGCGCATCCGGACGTGTAAGCACAGCAACAACCTCTATATCGCCTCTTGCTTCAATGAGGGCACGCAAAGGTTCTACAGCAACATCAGGAGTTCCAGCAAAAAGAATACGAGTCATTTTTCCTCCTAGAGTAAGTTCTTTGAAAGTAGGTTAAGTAGATTGAGTAGGTTGTTTTAGTATCAGTTGTCCTAGAGTAAGCTCTTGGGGTTCACATGAACGTGTAGTTCGGCGGCATAACGTGTGGCACTATGCTGAGCCTGAGCGCGATGAACGCTGCGTACCAAGGTAGATAGTGTATCACGCTTGACACGAATAACGCATTGCACACGCTCATAGGTTTCGTCCATATACTGCTGTTTCAGATGGGCGGGCGCAGGTTTAGATACTGGTCCAAGGATAGCAGGAAGTTCACCTTCAGGTGTGCTGATAGTAGCAAATTCAGGATGTTCAGCTAACACTGTTTCTACGAGAGTGGTTACGCTATGTTTTTCGCCCCAGACCACCACGGCAGCAACGCTTGGAGGTAAAGCTGTTTGTTCAGCATCAGCCAGTTCGCGTTGAAGAAGCGCGCGATAATCCCCCGTCATTAAACTTTGAGCAATAACAGGTTCTGCTTCGCCCAAAATAAGAACTTGACCACCTTGAGCATGAGGCACGCTCATAGCTGCGATTTCGCTCCACACCGTAAGAGTATCAATGCGCTGGTCGAGTGAAGTGCCATACAAACTCGTCCATGCGTCAACGAGGGCAACGCATTGGTAGCCCGATTGTTGATTGGATGTGTGGTGTGCTTGTGGTGTTGATTGTGGTGTTGGTTGCGCGCTGTTTCGGTCGCTGTCTTGCGCGTTTTGCTTGTCTTTTGCGCTGGCTTGCCCGTTTTCTTGCGCACGCACGATAGGTTCTGCACCTGCCGTAGCAATAACAAGAGAAGGCTTATTACTTATCTCTTCCACCACGCCGCGCGCCAAATGAGGTGAAGACATAATCACAGGTACACCAGGAATCAGGGTGGATAATTCCATCGCTGTGCCTTCTGTTCCTACGTTAAGTATGCGCATACGCGATGAACCGCAATGACGGCAGCTCCATGATTCTGCGACGTGATTGCACCAGCCACAGTGTGGTGGGGTGTGAGATACATTTTGTGGAGGAAGATTCTGAGGGAGTTTATTTTGTGGGCGCAGATTCTGAGAGGGCGTGCCCTGTGAAGGCACTGGTTGTGAAGGCATTTGCTGTGAAGACGCTGACTGTGAAGGCACGAGGGGCCCCATGCAACGTCTACACTGTGCTCCTTTACGGCATTGTGCACAGCACACAACTGATGCACGCGAGCGCGCAGGTAAGGAAAACAAAACAGGGCCTTTACTTGCAGCATCGCGTAGCGCGCGAACAGCCACAGAAGGAACTCGCGCTCCCACTGCTGGATCTGCTAAACGTTCCAGTTCCGCCCTGTTGAGATGGCGAACCCACGCACTGCGATTTTTGATGACTGTGGGCAAGCCATGAACTTCAATAACGCTGCGTTCATGATGGCTTGCTTGCCATTGATTTTCACGGCTGCGCACATATCCTGCACTGATGACTATGCCTTTGTTGCGTTGCGCTCTTATGCGTAAGACATCAGCCACATTAGGATACGGGGTAAAACCATCCCAGTTCTGGTAAACCTGATCATGGAAAGAGATATACACCGCATTATGACCTGCGGGAGCATACATTGTGGCTCGTGTACCGACGATGATGTTTACCAGTCCGTCAGCCACAGCTCGATACGCGCGGTACCTTTCTGCTGCCGATAATGAGGCATTTAATATGGCGAAATCTCCGATCCATTGCCCCAACGCATTGTCTCGGGAAAATTGTTTGAAACCCACACTGCGTAGACGCTGAACCATGTGCTGAACATGACGCATGTCTGGTAGAACCATTACCACGGTTCGACCTTGGAGGCGGGCGGCGCTAGTAATCCAAGCGAGGTCGTAGGTCCACTGTCCGACTCCGGCGATTACATCCCATATCACGTGAGACGATGTGGTGTGCATGCTCAGAGCATGAGTAACGTCGTTGATGCCGGAATATAAGCCTGCTAACTGGCTAGCTGCCTGAGCAGCAAAATCCTGTACTCTATCAGATACCGGCTGCTCAGAATCATGAGAGAGTGCGCGTAAAGAGGGAGCTAATTCTTTTTCTACTTTAGCGACGCGAGGAGGAACCGCTAACCGCACAATATTGGCGCGGCTGCCACCAAAATACTCAGCAATCCCATCAATATCTGCGCGCATCGCCGCGCCCACATGAACACCGCCGCCCAGCACACGCTCAATCGTTTTAAGCGCCGAACGAGGAGCATTGCTGGAATCAGCGCGCTCCCACACAACGCCCGTGCAGTGTTGATGTCCAAAGCGAGCTCGAATCAGCGCTCCAGGCACAGCAGTTTCGGAGAACTTTTCCGGAATAACATAGTCAAATAGTTTGCCTAAATGCGGAGTTTGAATATCTAAAACAACGCGCGCAATAGGCTGATGCGCAGCTGGTTTATTGTCTGCTTCAGCTTTTTCACGGGCTTTTTGAGCAGACTTGCTGACGCGCTTACGCACAGCCAAGCCATCTAAAGCTGGCTGATGCATACTGCGCGTATCTTCGCTCATCTGCTCTATCCCCTATCTTTTCTCTACTGCTGCACGTAAATCTGCTGCTTTATCAGTGTTTTCCCAACTGAATTCAGGGCGACCGAAATGACCATACGCAGCAGTTTTCCCATAAATCGGAGCGAGTAATCCTAACTCATCAATAATCGCAGCCGGACGCAAATCAAACACACGTGTCACGGCCTTCTCAATCGCCGAACGGGTGATGCCCTCGCTCTGCGTACCAAAAGTATTCACATAAATGGATACAGGATCTGCCACTCCAATCGCATACGCTACCTGCACTTCAACACGATGCGCTAAACCTGCAGCCACAATATTCTTTGCAACCCATCGAGCTGCATACGCTGCGCTGCGGTCTACCTTGCTTGGATCTTTACCAGAGAAAGCTCCACCGCCATGATGACCTGCTCCACCATAAGTATCCACAATAATTTTGCGGCCCGTCAAACCCGCATCAGCAGCTGGGCCACCCATAACGAAAGAACCCGTAGGATTCACAAGCAGCTTATAGGAATCATAGGCCACTGCATTGCCGCACACTTGTGCAAGAACTGGCTCTACCACCTGTTCACGCACTACATCGCGAATCCATTCTTGCGTAACATCAGGGTCATGCTGCGTGGATACTACCACTGTATCTACATACAAAGGCTTGTTTTCGCTATCGTAGGCAATGGTCACCTGAGTTTTGCCATCAGGACGCAAATGAGGCACTTTGCCGCTATGACGAACAGCCGCCAGATGAGACGCCAGTTTATGTGCTACAACAATCGGCAAAGGCATGAGTTCTGGGGTTTCATCGGCGGCATAGCCAAACATCAAACCCTGATCGCCTGCCCCCTGCAGTTCATAGCGCTGCTGAGCGCTGCGCACCTTACCCAAGCCTGCTGCTTGTGCACGCACATGCGAGCTGACTCCCTGATTAATTTCTGCAGACTGCTCCACAATGGACTCCATAATGCCCACCAAAGATGCGTCTAAGCCAATTCGAGAATCGGTGTAGCCAATACGTTCAAGCACTCCACGCGCAACAGAAGAAACGTTGATGTGCGCGGTTGACGACACCTCACCAAAAATAACGAACTGTCCGGCTGTTGCGCATGTTTCCACAGCCACATGTGAATGAGGATCAGCAGCCATATACGCATCCAAAATAGCGTCCGAAATCTGATCGCACACTTTATCTGGGTGACCTTCAGTTACCGATTCAGAGGTAAACAGATGTACGTCTGTGTTTACCGTTGACTTTGCTTGTTCTGCTGCCATCGTTTATCCTTCATTACTTTGACTATGGTAGTTACGTTCTACATGTGCGATATCCCTCATATGAGCAGATGAGAGATACGAGCAGATGAACCAATTGGCTGAGGAGAAGCCTGAGCTGCTCTGTATGCCACGCACCAAGTCGCTCGCTCACCGCTACTGAATTCACCGCTGCTCACTCACACCCGCTCATTCACCGCTTCATGAAAAAACCCGCGCCAGCAGCTCTTGTGGCGCTGAACGCGGGGTATGCGCGGTTAAAACCAACGACTATTTACTCGTCTTCACCCAAAGTCTCTTCGAGCAATCCTTCGTTAATCTCACGGAAAGCAATAGACAATGGCTTTTCCTGATTCTGGTACTCAACCAAAGGACCCACATTCTGAAGCAAGCCTTCATTCAGCTGAGTAAAGTAAGAGTTAATCTGGCGAGCGCGGCGAGCTGCAAACATTGCTAATGCATACTTGGAATCCGCATGCTCCATAAGCTCATCCAATGGAGGATTTACAAGTCCCTGTGGTTCAGGGTTAGTTCCCAGTGCCATTTTTCTCCCATACATACAGTGGTCTTTTTAGTCTTTCCTAGTGTACTCATACCTCGGTATAAAACAAAGGCACGGCTGCCAGTTATTACTTCATTTCTGCCGTAGCATTCACAGCTGAGCGTAGCCGTACGTGGTACAGCTTTTACCAAGCCTGATTTAAGCACTAAAACAACTTTACGACGTACACTTGCGGTTAGCTATGAAAGATAAAGCTCGAACAGCCCTCGCTGCGCACACACCAACGACATCCTCACCCACTCCACCACGCACTTCGACCAACGCCAGCCGTGTCACGCACCAGTCCCCAGCGTGAACATACACAACCACGCTCAGCCCCACCCCACCCCAACTTTCCACAACGTGAACGCGGCATGCTCAAAACTACCCCAGCTATTACTATTAAGCAGTATGAAAATGAGATCAGCAACAATTATGAACGGCAGAATGTTCGCTGGCGCGCGCGCTTTATTCCGTGCTGCCGGCGTGGATGAAAAAGATTTCGGTAAGCCTATTATCGCCGTAGCAAACTCCTTCTCCGAGTTTGTTCCAGGTCACGTGCATTTGAATAAAGTAGGTCGTATCGTATCCGAGGCTATTAAGCAGGCTGGCGGTATTCCTCGCGAGTTCAATACTATTGCTGTGGATGATGGTATTGCAATGGGTCACACGGGTATGCTGTATTCCCTTCCAAGCCGCGATATTATTGCCGACGCTGTTGAGTATTCCGTCAACGCTCACTGTGCTGATGCTTTGATTTGTATTTCCAATTGCGACAAGATTAGCCCAGGCATGCTTATGGCTGCTTTACGTCTGAATATTCCAACAATTTTCGTGTCGGGCGGCCCAATGGAGTCGGGTATCACTACTCTGTCCGATGGCACCACAAAGAGCACTGATTTAATTGATGTTATGTATGCTTCTGCAGATGATAACGTTTCTGATGAAGATCTGCTCGAATATGAACGTACTGCTTGCCCAACTTGTGGCTCGTGTGCAGGTATGTTCACTGCTAATTCCATGAACTGCTTGATGGAAGCACTCGGTTTAGCTCTTCCTGGTAACGGCACCACTTTGGCCGATCACGCCGCTCGTACAGCTTTATTTGAGAAAGCGGGGGCTAAGATTGTTGATTTAGCTAACCGTTACTATCACGAGGATGACACTTCTGTTCTTCCTCGCAATATCGTAACCAAGCATGCCTTCGAGAACGCTATGACCATGGATGTGGCTATGGGCGGTTCTACGAATACTGTTCTGCACATTTTGGCTGCTGCTCAAAGCGCAGACGTTGATTTTACGCTCGAAGATATTGAGCGCATCTCCCACACGGTTCCTTGCATCTGCAAAGCCAGCCCATCGGGTCCGTGGGAAATTTCCGACGTTCACCGCGCCGGCGGCATCACCCGTATTTTGGGCGAGCTTGACCGCGGTGGTAAGTTACACCGCGACGTTCATTCGGTTGATTACCCAAGTTTGGAAGCAAAACTTGCTGACTGGGATATTCGCCGCGATACCGCTACTGAGGAAGCACTTGATTTGTTTACCGCAGCTCCGGGAGGTCATCGCACTGCTGAAGGTATGAGCCAAAACGCTCGTTTCGATGATTTAGACCGCGATTATATTAACGGTGCTGTTCACGATATTGAACATCCGTCCGTCACTGAAGGCGGTTTAGCTGTTCTGCGCGGAAATATTGCTCCTGATGGTTGCGTAGTAAAAACTGCAGGCGTTGATCCTTCGATTTGGAAGTTCAGCGGTGAGGCTTTGGTTGTGGAGTCTCAAGAACAGGCTGTGGAAGTTATTTTGAACGACACCTTAAAGCCTGGTCAGGCCCTGATTATTCGTTACGAAGGACCGAAGGGTGGTCCAGGCATGCAGGAAATGCTCTACCCTACTTCCTTCGTAAAGGGTAAGGGCATCGGCAAGCAGGTTGCACTGCTTACCGACGGACGTTATTCTGGTGGTTCCTCTGGTTTGTCGATTGGTCATATTGCTCCAGAAGCAGCTGCTGGCGGCCCTATTGCTTTGGTGGAAAATGGTGACACTATTGTTATCGATATTCCAAACCGTACGATTAACGTAGATGTTCCAGATGAGGTTCTGGCTCAGCGTCGCGAAGCCATCGAAAATGGTTATGGTTATCGTCCACACCGTGACCGTCAGGTTTCGCTGGCTTTGAAGGCGTACGCTGCTTTTGCACGTTCTGCCGATAAGGGAGCTACGCGAGATCCAGAGCTGATTAATCAGCTGGCTCACCAAGCCGACTAAACGTTAATGGAGGATTCTTTCGGGAATCCTCCTTTTTTATGCATCCATTCTTCTCCAACAATGCGTACGCATAAAAGCTCGAATAGCTTCCTCATTCGTCCCCTCGTAATAACGAACAAGCAATTCTTTGAACTCAGATACTTTGTTTTCGGGGACAACCAGCAAACCGGATCCTCGTGTGATGAGGAATTGACTAGCGAAGAGCACAGCAGCACGCTTATTACCATCATTGAATATCTGAGTTTTCATCACATACAAACACAGATCTATAGCAATCTCAACGTCCGCTTTGTTCTGTAAGAGCAGCTTTCCCACATCATCACGCACATCAGGTTCATATGGAATTGGCGGTCGATAGCTTGTTCCTCCAATAGCAACGGGAACGCCCCGCACCATACCGCCGTTGCGATAAAAACCTTCATTTACTAACTGCGCAATGTGGCTGAGTGTATCGAAATGAGGACCATACGAAACCACACCATCATCGAGAATAAACTCCCACGCATGTTTAAGATTCAAGATCTTATTCACATCCGAAGCAGATACGCCCGAGACAATTCCATTGTCGATAATATCTTCCGTTTGAGGAAAAGTAGTACCCACTCCTTCGAGCACAGCTTGATCGTAAATGCTTGTCTTTACATTTATGCGAGCAAAATCAATATTCATGCGCACACGAGCAGAGATTTCTTTATCTTCGTACCCCAAGCGGGCAAGCTCACGTTCTGCAGCACGAATATTCTTCTTTAATTCACGAGCCTGCTTGCTATATCGTAGCAGTTCTTGGAACAACTCTTCGGAATACTTCTCCACATAGGACGAGGTAAGTTTGCCTGCTTCACGCTTGCGCATATAAATGTAGCGACCACTGGCTGTTTCTTTAATCTCAGGAGTGCCCTCATAGGGCATGAGTTTTAAGCGTGCCTGTAAATCCGCACGTTGTTGAAGCAACTCTTGAATACGAATGTAGTCTTCGCTCACCAGCACTCCTTTTAGGGAACATTTTTATCTATTTTACCAGAAGTTGTTCCCTAAAATTAATGACGTCATCACACCATTGATTGAATTCAGGATTGAGTTGCTGGCACTCTTCATGTGACAATACGTACTCAACTGTTCGCTTCATACCTTCAGCAAAGGAAATCTGCGGATTGAATTCAGGAACGAGTTTCTTTATTTTCGAGTTGTCGAATTTGACTGTATACGTTTTGTCGCCCAGCAGCTCCCCTTCGAAATCATAACCAGCACGCACACCCAACTCAGCGAGAGTATAAGAACTCACATGCACAGCCTTGAGCTCAACACCTAACAAATCAGCTAAAGTCTGGAAAATCTCATTCCATGTAATCGACTCGTCACTCGTAATCTGGAAAGCTTCGCCGATGGCTTCTTCCTTGCCGAGCAGCCCAACGTAGCCAACAGCAAAGTCGCGACTATCGGTCATCGTCCACCATGTTGTGCCATCGCCATGAATCAACACTGGTTTCCCACGCAACATGCGGTCGAGAACCTGGTAACTTCCCTTATGCCCATTCAAACCTAACGGCACTTTCCTCTCGTTATACGTATGACTTGGGCGCACAATCGTTACTGGAAAACCGTCCTCGCGGTAACGTTCCATCAAGAAGTTCTCGCAGTCAATCTTATTGCGCGAGTACTGCCAGAACGGATTAATCAGCGGCGTCTCTTCTGTAATAAAACCTGCAGGCACAGGCTTGCAATACGCGGAAGCTGAGCCAGTATACACATACTGAAGGCAGCGATCCTTAAAAAGTTCATAATCGCGCTCAACTTGCCAGCGCTCATAGCCAACAAATTGACACACCGCGTCAAAAATAACTCCGGGAGCTGCCTCATCCAGCGCGTCTTTTAAGCTCTCTATATCACCGTTGATATCCGCCTGAATATACAGTGGCGCATCGCCCAAAACATCGGACAAGCCGGTGCGGTTGAGCACATACAGTTCGTGACCTTCGCGCAGCAGTTTCTTAGAAATTTCTGTACTAATCGTGCCCGTGCCACCAATCATGCAAATCTTCATCGCTTCATCCTTACTCGACAACATCGTCCTTAAAGATTATAAGCAAAAACTCTCGCCCGCGGCGTCTTTGGCCACGAGCGAGAGTTACTGTATATGAGACCTCTGAGAGAAATTAGAGAGAAAAGGTCTCATAAATCTGTTGAGCGGTTCCGTATGATGCCTGGGCACCATAACCGCAGGCTGCATAAGCCGCCACATAAGCCGCCAAGCGAGCGCTATCTGCCAGAGAGAGGTCGCTAGCCAAACCAGCGAGTACGGTTCCCATGTAAGAGTCACCGCAACCGGTGGTATCGACTGCATCAACGCGCACACCGTCGACGCGTTCAATCGTCTCACCATCGATAACGCAGGAGCCTAAAGCGCCCAAAGTAATAATCGCGCGGTCGAATCCGAGCTTGTGCAGAGCCTGACCAATCGCAGACCAATCAGCACTGACCCACTCAATATCTGGATCCAAGCCGATAATCTGCGCAACCTCATGCTCGTTGGCCAAGAGTATATCGACGTTCTCAATCAACTCAACTGGAAGATGTGCCATAAATGGCGAATCGTTGAGCAGAACGGTCATTCCTGCTTCTCGAGCGGTGCGTGCCGCTTCAATCACCGCATCCATAGGAGATTCGAGGCACAGCCCCAGCACACTGTAGCTGGTGAGCTCTGCAACGTGCGAGCGCACATAATCCACGGTGAGCTTGTGATTCGCACCTGGAGAATACACAATCGTGTTTTCGCCATCGCTCTCAGCCACAGTAATAACGGTAGTGCCGGACGGACCGTCCATGCGAGCGATGTGTTCAGTACGCACACCTGCGCCAGCGAGCTTGGACGCCAAAAAATCAGCATTCGTATCGGTTCCCAAAGCACCGAACATACCCACCTGAGCACCCAGCAGAGCTGCCGTTGCCGCCTGATTCGACGACTTACCACCTGGCAAAATCTCCAGCTGACCACCCGCCACGGTCTCCCCTGGCTGTGGCAGACGCTGCGTGCGCACAGTATAATCAGCGTTCATCGAACCCAAAACGGCTACACGACCGTTCAAATGATGTAAAGAGTCAAGCACTGTCATGCGTTTTACGCTCCGAATCTGTGTCGTAAAAAGGATTGAAAGAAATGTCGAGGAAACCGGCAGTCATGCGAGCACACATATAAACACCCACAACCCATGCACTGCATGCTGCCGGCAACCTCAAGTCTTGTTGATTAGCCGATGCGCTTAATTGCGTCTTCCACCAAATCCCAGAACTTGTCGAAGTCTAACTTCGTAGCCACCTGAGTGTGGCATTCATCTTCTGAAGGCTCTGGCCCGCGCAAATCTGCTACGGTCATACCCACAGTTAATGTACCTGCAAGCTCCACATCTACAGGGCAACGGCGCGTCTGCACAATCGATGGATCAATGAGGTATGCAATCGTGCATGGATCGTGCACTGGAGGATCTACGAAGTCCTGATTTTCACTGTATGCCTTGCGGAAGAAGTCCATAAGACCAGAGACGAACATGGCCAGGTCGGAGCCAACAGATTCAATCTGCTTCTGCACAGCAGGTGTGCACAGCGCCTGATGCGTCAAATCCAAGCCGACCATGGTAACCTTCCATGGCTCGTTAAACACAATGTGCGCCGCTTCTGGATCAACCATAATATTGAATTCTGCAACCGAGCTCCAGTTACCCACATGGTAACCGCCGCCCATGAGCACAACTTCCTTCACGCGCTCAACAATGCGTGGCTCCATACGCACGGCCATAGCAATATTAGTGAGAGGACCAGTTGGAACAAGTGTTACTGTGCCAGGCTCTTCAGACATAAGAGTGTCAATAATGAATTGAACTGCACTCTTGTCTTCGAGCGGACGGCTTGGCGCAGGAAGTTCTACGCCATCAAGACCAGTTTCGCCGTGGATTGTTGCCGCTGCCTGAGCGTCGCGCAAAATCGGACGATTAGCGCCGCGATATACAGGAACATCTGTTGCGTGCGCTTTTTCGAGGACTGCACGTGCGTTATATGTAACTTTATCGAGGCTCTGATTGCCACCTACAGTAGTTACGCCCAGTAAATCAATGTTTGGGTTTCCTGCAGCCAACAAAATTGCCACAGCGTCGTCATGACCAGGATCGCAATCTAAGATAATTTTTGTAGACATCGAAGTCTCCTTTGAATTCGTTACTTTTGTCTTTTCTTATTTCTCGTATTTTGTATTTTATATTTCTTGGTTAAGCGTTTAACCACTGATATAAAAGATAGCAAGCTTTTATGATTTTGGAAAATACTCCACCGCTCGCGCGTGTCGCACATTAAGAACACAACTACGCTGAGCACTCTGCTTTTACTGGTTGGTTTTATCAGCTGAATCTTAACTAAGTAAATGCGTCATATGTAGAGCGCTCTCTGCTACACCAAGCCCCGATACATACCTCGATGCGTGAAGATTGTCAACGCACCGCGCACACAACGATTGCACCCACACGCCTTAGAACCTTGGACTCAGAAACCGCCAATCTCAGGGCAATTCCACTCCAAAATTCTTGAGAATCTGAGGAACCGCAATCAGCGGAACATAGACTGTTAACAGACCGCACCGCGCGCAGAAAAACATCGTTGAACGCAGCTCAACGATGTAAGAACTGATATATCTGCATGCAGCGCATATAGCAGAAATCTGTCCGACCTCGTATGCGACTCATGCATCCGTTATGCCATCTTGATGCGAAAAATGGTATAACGGACACATATATAAAATTTGCGCCTACGAAGCCACCAGCACAGAGAACCTACAACGTGAACCTAACACCGAGACCCCAGCTCTCTGTCAGAACTCACACCTTGGCTACGCTATACCCTTCACTTAATTCAGGCTTCAAAAGCACCACATTGCCCTGACCTGAATCAACATAAGCCGCATCCAACATCATCTCGCAACTGCGTTTCGCCAACTGTTCAACATCCTGACGAATAGTTGTCAGCTCAAAATCTAATCCGAAAGCACCCATCACATCGTCATAGCCAATCAAAGATATATCTGCTGGCACAGCATAGCCTTGTTCTCTTGCTCGGCGAAGGAAACCCACAGCTATCAGATCATTTCCACAAAATACAGCGCTCACACCCGCATGAAGCAGGTTATCAGCAAAATTGTATCCTTGAGCCAAGCTGAAACCGCTATCAATAATCCAATCATCCTGTGGAACAATATTATGAGCAGCAAGTTCATCGAGGAAAGCTTCAAAACGTGCGGAATGATCCACGCTATTATCCGCAGTAATTTCCACGCTATTATCCGCAGTATTGTTCCCACTGTCCAACGCATGTCGTTTCACAGGGCCAATCACACCGATTTTCGTATGCCCAGAACGAATCAAATGCTGAGCAGCTAAACGTCCTCCTACGCTGTGATCGTATGCCAATGCGCGCCATTTTCTATCCGCCACACCTTGGTTTATTTGCTCAGGAATACGGTCAATAAAAACAACCGGAACATGCGTGGACGCGAGTTCATCAAGTAGCTGAGCATTATACTCAGCTGTTCCAAAAGTTGGCACAATAAAAAGACCGTCAATACCCAACTGAGTAACGCGGCTAATGGCACTGGACTGCTCGTTCACATCTTCACTGGTATCAACGATGAGCAAAGAATAGCCTTGACGTCGGCATTCATTTTCCATATGTTTAGCCAAAGAAGCAAAGAAGAGATTCTCAATATCGGGAATAATCAAAGCTAACAGACTTGAGGATTGTGTTGCCAAACTGCGAGCGGTTTGGTTAGGAAGATAGTGCATATCTTCTGCGATGGAACGAATCAAATCGCGCGTTTCCTCAGTGAAACGGTTAGGTTTATTATTCAAAACCAAAGAAACAGCAGTGGACGAAACTCCCGCTTTACGAGCAATATCTTTGAGCGTAGCCCTCTTTGGCTGCACATTTTTCATAACATCCCTCCAAAAGTCACATCTTGTAGAAGAGTAACACAAAGGTGGTGAATATTCTTCAATATTCACCACCTGAAGGTTTTCTCAGAAGAGTTTAGCGAACTGGACCTGTTGGCTGACTACCCACTACCTGAACAAGAGTTCCTTGAGGACAGTTCTCGTAAATCCACTTGGAATCCTGCTCATACATGTTAATGCAGCCGTGAGAACCATGGCCTGCTGAATCTCCTGACGCAATACCACCATAATTCCATGTTGCAGTATGGAAGCCTTCACCGCCGTTATAGTAGCTAACCCATTTCACGCCCTTAGACAGATAGCGAGAACCATCATCATTCAAACCAGTCATATCTTGGGTTGCATACTTGAGGTAGATAAAGAAGTTACCGTTATCTGACTCATTGCCACCGTTTTTACCCGAGCAAATAGGGAAACTGCGCACAAGCTCATCGTTACGGTATGCATAAGCCATTTGAGTGCTTTTATCTACAACAATGCGCATCTCAGACTTGGTCTGTTTTGTTTCAAACTTCGTAATAGTAGATTCAACCTGCGTGCTTGCGCCCTCGCCCTTTGTAAGAGCGTCGTAGAGCGTATTAACAACAGCATCCGTCCGACCAATTGTTACGCCATTGGCACCTTTAACCTTGGTGAGAAGAACCTTGCCGGAGCCATCAACAACATCTTCTTGATCTACTTTAGCCTGATTGAGTTGTTCAGGAAGAGTAGAACTTATATAGTCGCTCACCTTCTGTTTATCGTATTGAAGTTTGATTGTTCCCTGAGCAGGATCGGCATCTACAGTAATCCACTGAGCAATCTGATCTGCTGGGATTTGGAAGTTTTTACCGTCGCCATTAGAAACAACATACTGAGCAGATACTCGCGCGTTAGCTTGGTCTGCAGCTTGCTGAGCAGATTCTACAGAGATTGGCATGCTCACGTTTTTATAAGAAATTTTCACGCTGCTCGGGTGACCAGGCTCTTTAACAAGCTTATTAACTTGTGTGAGAACCTGTGTATTTTCAGGCATTTTACCGCTCTTACCAGTTACAACAGAGTAAGACTTTGATTCAGAATCAAAAGCAATGGTAGAACCGACAGCACGATTATCTTCATTAACGAAGCTTTTGGCTAAATACTGACTCGTAGCGTACTTATCGACCTTCGCATTCAATGGCACATTATAATGAATAAAAGGATTAACCTTCGCAAAAATATTATCGTTTTTAGCAGTCAACAGATTTTTTACAGTCTGATTCACATTTACTGCTACGCCTAAGTCTTTCAGGTTTGCCTTAACGCTCTTGCCATTATCATCAGAAACAGTTACGGAGGAACGAGCCACCGCATTGCTTACAGTTACTCTAAGCTGCTGAGCATTTTGACCCGCAACACTCACACTACCAAATTCAACTCCTAAAGGAGCCTTGTCTTGGTAATACCAACGCGCACCGAAGAACCAACCGATAAGGGAGAGAAGAAGAACAGCAAGCACTGCTCCACTAGACCACAATGCAATGCGTGTACGTCGAGATAAGCCTTGTTTCCCTGATGGGTTGTTAGGCATCTGCTCAGCGTCAACTAATGGATTATTTATCACCATTGTATCTTCGCTTAACTCCCCACCGGCGGCATTGAACATAGCGTCGTCATGTGAAGCGATCGTCATACAAAATCCCTTCTCTTCATTTCCTCCTTCTAAGAATATTCCGATATCATGACGCTGAGGAGGAAAAATATCTCTGAGCGCAATCTGTTGTGTCGTATTTTCACTAATTCATGCAAAAAGTGAGCAATATCACATACTCTCACCCCTGCGAGAATCATTACTTCATATAGTTACCCATACGTACACGCCCATGCTGTGTAAATTTATAAGCACATTCTGCTTCGTCACCTGCAAAAAGCACGGGAGCATAATCATCAATCTGTAACGTGCCATCATCCTTGAGCAGGCTATCGTCAATCCATCTCTGCTTAATAGCGGCGAAGATATGATGCACGTTATCCATTTTTTCAATTTTCTTCACCGTGCATTCGAAGATAATCGGAAAATCGGTAAGAAGTGGCGCATTAATCATGCTCGCAGTTTGCGCGTTCAGATCCAAGCGTGACAGTTTATCTTCCTCATGCCACCAGCCAGCAGATTCTACGGAAGTCATAACAGGTTCAGCTGCCACATTGACGGTGAATTCACCATACTTTTCAATCTGCTGAGCCGCTCGACTATCGGAGCTTACTCCCAGCACAATATTATTGCGCAAAGAATATGTAGAGCTGTTCGTCGTTATATTGTAGCCGTAATCGTCATCTTTATAACCAAGAACCACGACAGGATAACCGAGATAAAATTTTCCCGTATTAAATTCAACGAGCATAAGCTACTCCCCTTAAGCAGTCTTTCCCATAGCTTGCTCAAAAACAGACCATAATTGCTCAGCTGCACGCTCTACTTCATCATTAACAATGACTATATCGAACTCATTTTGTAGCTCAAGCTCATGACGTGCAGTAGTCAAACGTCGCTGCTGCTGTTCCGCGGTTTCCGTGCCGCGTCCTTTTAATCGAGCTACAAGTTCCTCAAAACTAGGAGGAGCAAGGAAAACAAATATAGGATTCAATCCTACTTCTGCAGCACGTTCGCGCACTTTATGCACACCTTGCACATCAATTTCCAACATAGACGGGATACCCGCTGCTAAATGTTCTTTTACAGGAGCAGCAGGCGTTCCATAATGATGCACACCATGCACTACTGCTGTTTCTAGGAATTCACCGCGCGCTTCTTTATCTAAAAATTCTTGCTCGGTCATAAAGAAGTAGTTCACACCATCTACTTCACCAGGTCGAGGATCGCGCGTGGTCGCAGAGACACTCAACCAAATCTCAGGATGGTCTTCAAACAGTTTAGCTTCTACTGTTCCTTTACCCACTGCCGTAGGGCCAGCTAATACAACAAGGCGATGCGTTTGTTCAGTCATGGATTTTACTATACCCTCAACCCTCATTTTCAGCGAGAGGACAGAATATTAATACATACAATCTCACTATATAAAACGCATAATAAAAACACAATAATGAGCTTATTGTCTATACTGATGTTAGAAAAGTTAACATCAGTATGATTGAAAGGAAGTGAACTATGAGCAAGCAAGGTGGAATCAATCCTCGACCACTGCCTCCAAAACAATAAGTAAAGCCAAACTAGGAAAGAACAAACATGCCTTCTTCTGAAGAAATGTTTGACGAATATGTGAGAACAAGTGCAGCATATTGTGCTGATTTATTCAGAACAGCAGAGCTCTTCTTTAGAGCCAATGTTGCACTTGAATCCACTATCGTTGACGAAAATACATCACACTGTGGAACTGTTGAAGAAATACGTAAGATATTTATACACTGTCGAGAGATTACCTCTTCGACAATCACTTCTTTAGCTACTTTTAAAAGGTGCCACACAGCATTACCCGAGCAACTTGACATAGATTTTTCATATCAAGAACAATTACTTGCTAGCATAGTTGACTCTCTTAATCGTATTGTTAATTTGTTTGATTCCGTTAGTGATTTCGAGAATTTACAGAATCAGATTTGGGACGATGATAATTTTACGAATGAATTTACGAAAACTGCTCAATCTATATCTCATGCAATACTCTGGCAATGCAGTTTTGCACGTAAGGCAAATCTAGATGAACTTTCTTAACCATTTTCGTGGATACTACCGCCTTGCAGCAAGTGATTTTCTCTCTAACTACGCCACTACAGTTGCGGCTACCACTATTAAGCTCTGGCTTGTTAACTCTTTATTAGCTGGTGTACAGGAGTCAAGCAAATACCTGACTATTTATTTAATGCTCAGCGCTATCAGTGAACTTATTACTGGTTTATTTTCCGGAACCGTAGCTGAACATTACGGAGTATTGCATACCACTATGAGCGCATGCTTACTGCGTATGGGAGCAGGTATAGGCGTTATAGTTGTTATCGTCTGGTCGCAACCATCAGCGCATACATATGCTAATCTTCTTTTTTGGATAGTCTCTCTTTTGGTTATGTTCACTACCGCCTGTGATACTTTCTATTTCCCAGCCATCAGTTCTTTTGTTAATCGCATTACTGAGTCCAAGAAGCTTACTCGGGTTCTGTCTCTTCTGCGTTTTAGCAGTCTTATGGGAACTTTAATTGGTCCAGCTGTTGCCGGTTTAGCAGGTAGCACTCAGCTCTATATACCTATTCTGCTTACAGAAACACTTGCTCTCTTATTAACTGTAGTTCTTATCTGGCGGATCTCGAAGACGGCGGGCTACAGGCATATATATGAGAACACATCGTCAACATTACCTGAATTGTTCACTAACTGGCGTCAGGGCATAAAAACTTTTGCTGCAAATCGCACGTACCGTTTGCTTTTCCCTTTTGCTGTGGTTGAAGCGGTAGCAAATTCAGGTTTGGGTTTTGCAATTATCTTTTACTTCACTACGCAACTGCATGATATACAAAGCTATGGTTGGTATTTAAGCGCACTATCAGCAGGATACGCTATCAGTTATCTGATTGCTCCTCAGTGTTCACACATATTTAGTTTTGCTCAGCTTCTGACTGCATCACATATATTGATTACTGTATGTTTATGCTCTCTTGCTGTTACTCGTATTGGTGTTATAGCGGTTTTCTGGGGATTTCTTTTCGCTTTTTCCCAAGCGATTATTAGTCCTGCTTTTCAATCTATTTTTATTCAGTCGGTTGACCAAAGTCTTGTTGCCCAAGTTATGTCTGTATTTATTTCTGTAGTAGCAGCGATTGGAGCTATAAGTTATCCTGCATGGGATTGGATGTATACAGTAACCGGTAATAATGCCACCGTACTTATTATATGCGCCTCAGGATTGCACGGGTTCTTAGTTCTTCTATGCGCTTTTCTCTATCCACAATTAAAGAGCATTCGCACTGCGTAGAAGAGAAAAGGGACTATTCATTTCACTATTGGGAAAACTCTGCAGTCACTCAGATGAGTTTTGAACATTCTTCTTAGGTATAATAAAGATTGCCTCACTGTACAACCAGTGAGGCAATCTTTATTATGCTTTCTTCTTATGCTTTATCTAGCTCATGCAAACGCTGTGCATGCTCTTGAATAGAAGCAATATCGTAATCAGCAGTCTTTACCGCTTCAATAGCAATCAAAGCAGCGAGGAATTCCGTAGCCGTTGTGAACTGAGGCAAATCAGCAGCAATTGCAGCTGCACGGATTGAATAACCATCTGAACGCGAGCTACGAGAGCTTGGCGTATTCAAAATTAAATCAATCTTTCCTTCTTCAATCAGCTGAACAACGTTCTTTCCAGTGCTTCCTGGCACGCGCTCCTGCTGCATATCATCGCTATCATTAACGCGAGTAAGCTTGTCAACCACCTGCACATCCATGCCGTAACGACGCAAAACAGAAGCTGTTCCTTCTGTTGCCAGCAGCTTAAAGCCGAGCTCCAATAAACGGGCAGCCATCAAAGGTAACTGTCGTTTATCTGTATCGTTCACAGAAATAAACACATTACCGCCTGTTGGCAATCCTGTGTCGTAGGCTGCAATCTGGCTCTTCGCAAAAGCGTGTGGGAAATCGCGGTCGAAGCCCATAACTTCACCAGTAGAACGCATTTCTGGCCCCAAAATAACGTCAACTGTTTTACCAGCTTCAGTGCGGAAGCGCTTAAATGGTAATACTGCTTCCTTAACTGCTACTGGCTGCCCTGGGCGAATATCTCCGCCATCGCCTTCTGGCAAAAGCAACCCGAGCTTACGAGAGTCAGCGATTGTTTCGCCTGCCATAATACGAGCAGCAGCTTTAGCTAAGGCTGTTCCTGTTGCCTTAGATGCGAATGGCACAGTTCGCGAAGCACGAGGGTTAGCCTCAATCACATATAAGGTGTTGCTCATAAAAGCAAACTGCACATTAATCAAACCGCGCACACCCACACCTTCAGCAATAGCCAAAGTTGCTTCACGCAAGCGCTTAATCTGTGAATCAGACAGTGTGTTTGGAGGAAGGGTGCAAGCCGCGTCACCAGAATGCACGCCGGCTTCTTCAATATGCTCCATAATGCCGCCCACATACAGCTCATGACCGTCATAGAGAGCATCAACATCAACTTCAATCGCGTCAGACAAGAACTTGTCAATAAGCAAAGGCGATGGCAGACGACCGGAGACCACGCGGTCTGCTTGCGCTTCCTTAAGAGCACGGTTTACATACTCCTTAAGCTGCGAGTCTTCGAAAACAATCTCCATACCGCGGCCGCCCAAAACATAAGATGGGCGCACAAGCACTGGATAACCGATGGAATGAGCAGCTTGCAAAGCCTCATCGAAAGACAAAGCTGTGCCATAGCGAGGAGCGTTCAAGCCCTTTCCATCCAAAACTTCACCGAAAAGCTCACGGTTTTCAGCCAAATCAATAGCCTCTGGAGTAGTACCCAAAATTGGAACACCGGCAGCCTTCAATCGAGCGGCAAGCGACAACGGAGTTTGTCCACCAAGCTGCACAATCACGCCCTTAACAGGACCTTGCTTGAGTTCAGCATGGTAGATTTCAAGCACATCTTCGAAGGTTAATGGTTCGAAGTAAAGACGATCAGAAATATCGTAATCAGTAGATACTGTTTCAGGATTGCAATTGACCATAATGGTGTCGTAATCCTTGCCCAGCTCCTGAACAGCATGCACACAGGTGTAGTCAAATTCAATACCCTGACCAATTCGGTTTGGACCAGAGCCGAGAATAATAACTGCTTCACGTTCACGCTTCTTCAGCTCAGTTTCCTGAGCGTATGTGGAGTAATAGTATGGCGTCACAGCATCGAATTCTGCAGCGCAAGTATCTACTGTTTTGTAAACCGGGCGAATACCGTAGTTCTTACGCAATTCGCGCACAACATCTTCGCCAGTATCTCCCATGCCACGCAAGTGGGAAATCTGAACATCAGACAAACCTGCTTTCTTAGCAGTGCGTAACAGTTCTGGACTTAATGCTTCAGCAGCTTTCACGTCCATAGCAATTGCGTTAATCTGCATAAGCTGATCAATAAACCATGGATCAATCTTCGTTGCATCAAAAATCTGCTCTAAGGTAGCTCCACCCCAGATAGCGCGCATAAGCTGCAAATAGCGGTGCTCTGTCGGAACACTAATAGCGCTCAACAGTTCTGCTATCTCTTCTTGGCTAGGAACTTCGCCATCCCAGCTAAAGGTTGCGTGACGCTTATCGATGGAGCGCATTGCTTTACCCAAGGATTCTTGGAAGTTTCCAGCCAGAGCCATAGCCTCGCCCACAGACTTCATGGATGTGGTTAAGGTATCGTCTGCACCTGGGAACTTTTCAAAAGCAAAACGAGGAATCTTGGTAACCACGTAGTCAATGGTTGGTTCGAAGCATGCAGGAGTAGACTGCGTAATATCGTTACGAATTTCGTCGAGAGTATAGCCCAAAGCAAGCTTGGCAGCAATCTTTGCAATAGGGTAACCCGTTGCCTTCGACGCCAATGCGGAGGAACGAGATACACGTGGATTCATTTCAATAACCACAATGCGTCCGTTGCGTGGGTTCACAGCGAACTGAATATTACATCCACCTGTATCTACGCCCACACCGCGGATAATAGCAATACCAATATCACGCAGCTTCTGATACTCACGGTCGGTGAGGGTAAATACTGGCGCTACGGTAATCGAATCGCCTGTATGCACGCCCACTGGGTCTACGTTTTCGATTGGGCAGACCACAACCACGTTATCGTTGCGGTCGCGCATCAGCTCGAGCTCATATTCCTTCCAACCTTCCAAGCCTTCTTCGATAAGCACTTCGTTAGTTGGAGAATAGTGCAAACCTGCGCCTGCAATACGATGCAAGTCTTCGAGGTTGCGCGCAATACCGGAGCCCAAACCACCCATGGTAAAGCTTGGACGCACAACAACTGGGTAACCCAGTTCCTCGTTTACAATGCGTTCTACTTCTTCCATAGAATGGGCAATAAAGGAGCGAGCAGAGTCTCCCCCAGCTTCCGTAACCACCTGCTTAAAGAGCTCGCGGTCTTCACCACGGTCGATTGCTTCCAAGGATGCGCCAATAAGTTCAACATTATATTTCTCGAGAACGCCTGCCTGGCCTAAAGCAATAGCAGCGTTCAATGCTGTTTGACCGCCCAAAGTAGGCAGCAGTGCGTCTGGGCGTTCCTTCGCAATAATGCGCTCCAAAATAGGAACCGACAGCGGCTCAATGTAGGTAGCATCAGCCATTTCTGGGTCAGTCATGATTGTTGCTGGGTTCGAGTTCACCAAAATAACGCGAACGCCTTCTTCTCGCAGAACGCGACATGCCTGAGTACCGGAATAATCAAACTCTGCAGCCTGACCGATCACAATAGGACCAGAACCGATAACCATAACGGATGTAATGTCTGTGCGCTTTGGCATGGATTTTCCTCTCTATCGTTTCGACTGTCTTAGTTCTGCTTGTTCTGCGCGTGGCGAGCGCGAGCGTTCTTCATCTGCTCGACGAAACGGTCGAACAAGTAACCTGCATCGTGTGGACCAGCTGCTGCTTCTGGATGATACTGTACCGAGAAAGCAGGAATGTCCAGACACTGCAAGCCTTCCACCACGTTATCATTAAGATCGATATGGCTTACTTGCACTCGACCGTAGTGACCGTTACCGAACGGGCTTGGAACTGGATTGCCTTGAGGAGCGTCTACAGCAAAACCGTGATTATGTGCGGTTACTTCCACTTTTCCTGTGGTGAGATCTTGTACTGGCTGATTAACACCGCGATGACCGAACTTGAGCTTATACGTGCCGAAACCAAGAGCACGACCAAGAAGCTGATTACCAAAGCAGATACCGAAGAATGGAATATTAGCGTCGAGGACCTTACGCAATTGTTCAACCTCGAAATCAGCTGTGGCAGGGTCGCCAGGGCCGTTGGAGAAGAAAACGCCATCTGGGTTAAGAGCCGCAATGTCTTCGAAGCTGGAGTTCGCTGGCAATACATGTACGCAGCAGCCTCGCTCAGCCATGCGATATGGGCTCATAGCTTTAACACCCAAGTCTAAGGAGACTACGGTATACAGCGGATCCTTGCCTTCGAACTCGCCTTGAGGTTCAACTACATATGTGCTGTCTGTTGATACTTCTTGAGAGAGATTAGCGCCGCTCATTAGTGGAGAGCTTTTTACGACGTCTAGTAAATCTTCGACGCGTTTTAAGCGTCCTGTTTCATCTACCAGAGCCTGACCAGAGAAAATACCTGCACGCATAACACCTGCAGAGCGCAAGTGACGTACCAGTTTGCGCGTATCAATATCTGCGATACCTACAATGCCGTAGGTGTTCAAATCGGCATCCAAACTGCGCTGTGCACGCCAATTAGAAATATGGGTAGCAGGATCTCGAACTACGTATCCTGCTACCCATATTTTGGAAGACTCAACGTCTTCATCATTTACACCGGTATTGCCAATATGCGGGAATGTTTGCACCACAATCTGACGAGCATATGACGGATCAGTCAATGTTTCCTGATAACCCGTCATAGCGGTGGAGAAAACAATTTCACCCGTGGTGACGCCCTGCGCACCATATGGGCTTCCCACATATACGTTTCCATCTTCAAGCACCAATACGGCATTGTGGATGGAATAGATATCTGGACTAATAGTGGCCGAATCTTGGCTGTTCACACATGCCTCCTAGAGCTTGTTGTGATGGCGTTTAATTATCGGAGTTCAACGCCTCGTCTGTATTGTTATGCGGATCTGGGAACGCATCTTCATTCTTAGATTCCGAAGACTCTGTGGACTCCGCGAAATCTACGGACTCAGTGGACTCCGTAGAATCTGCTGAATCCTCAGACGAAGTATTGGAAATGCTAAAATCAGCGAAAGAAAGATTGGAAAGATTTGTTTCGCTGCGTGTATTCTCTCCTGATGTTTCAGATGTCGAGCTAGTATCAGCTTGTGCTTCTTCTTCGTCTTTCTGAGCTTGAGCAGCAGCTTCAGCAGCACGCTTTTCTTGCCACTCAATTTCTTCCGTACGAATAGCGTCAGCATTCTTCTCAACTGTGCTGAGCACACCGAAGAGTAAATCTGGAGTATCGTCACCTGCATATGTTTTAGCTAATGCAATCGCTTCATTAATAGCTACTCCGGCTGGGATTTCATCGTTATATACGATTTCCCAAGCAGCCATGCGAGCCAAATTGCGGTCAACTGCAGGCATCCTTTTCACCTCCCACGACTCAAGTGCGTCACCGAGAGCCTTGTCTAGGGTGCGTCGATGAGCTGATACCCCGTGCACAATCTCAATGGCATAGTCTGGAAGTGGAGTTTGAGCGCCTGGATACGCAATACGCTCAGTTAAGAGGTCAGTAAATTCCTGACCTCTTACATCAGCTTCAAAAAGCGTATTCAGCGCGCGCTTACGAGCAGTGGAACGTGCCATATTAAATAGTGGTCCTTAAGTTCCTACTCGTTTTAGTTTTCGCGTCCAAGGTAGTCGCCGGAGCGAGTATCTACCTTCAAACGGTCACCTTCATTAATAAACAGTGGAACCTGAATCTCTGCACCAGTTTCCATAGTTGCTGGCTTAGTTCCTGCAGAGGAACGGTTGCCCTGCAAACCTGGCTCAGTGTGAGATACAGTCAAGATTACAGATGCTGGAAGTTCCACAGACAATGGGTTGCCATCATGGAAAGATACGATGCAGTCAGTACCTTCAAGCAGGAACTTCTCAGAGTCACCAATCAAAGTTTCTGGAATGAAAACCTGATCATAAGTGGTCATATCCATAAAGACGAAGCTATCGCCATCCTTGTAGGAATACTGCAGAGTACGGTTATCTACAGTTTCGAATTCCATCTTCATACCAGCGTTAAAAGTCTTGTCAACAATCTTGCCGGTGAGCACTTCCTTAATCTTGGTACGAACGAAAGCAGGACCCTTACCTGGCTTAACATGCTGGAACTCAATAACGCTCCACAGCTTGCCATCAAGATTAATAACGGATCCATTCTTAATATCATTAGAAGTCTGTGCCACTAAAATCACCTATTCAAACGTCGTTTTAGTATTCAACGATTAGTCATTAATTCAAAATCTTTCTCATTATGCCATATCCCCACTACTGGGCAAGTTAGCCGTGTTGCAGGTGTCAGTCAGTCTGTTGATAGTTTGGCGGTAGTTATGGATGATTATATGTAGAAACTTTTCAGCTTGAGCGAAAATATATTGTCTGTGCTACTATTTCTGTTTAGATGTTTTTGATTTTGTATATCTACTCGTTATATAGCTAAAGCATCGTACAAGAAAATCGTTGAAATCGTCCATACGAAGACCCTAGCGGGCATTTAAGGGGATATTTTGAGCTCAGGAAAGCATCGCGCAAGCTCCGCTTCTGCACCAGTAACACCTTTTAATACCCATTCAGCTTTCTTTAAGGCATCGCGAGTTTTTGCTAATAATAGAATGAGATTCAAGATTGGCGCTGTTGCTATTTCTTCTCTTCTTGTTGTTGCTCTTGCTGGTTCCACAGCATCTAACTTTGCTAACGCTACCGGCGCAGGAGTCGTTTCTGCATCTGGCGTATCTCGTAGTGAAGAGCGTTCCAGCTTAACTCAGGAAACAGCTACTGTTAGCTATGTTCAAGGTGATGAATGGAGTTTAAGCTCTGATAGTTCTGCAGTAACTGTGAAGTATGAAATGACTCCTGATCAGAGCGCTGCACGAGATAAGCTTGTATCTGCATATAACACTGCACAGGCTGAGTATGGTACATTAAGCTCTGCTTCTTCGAGTACTTTGAAGGCTTTGGCTGATGCTTTGAACACTGCAGCAGGTCATTTAGCTGATACCACGAACTCCGCAGATACTTATAACTCTGATATATCCTCATTGAATGGCACTTTGTCTAAAGCAAAGTCTAGTCATAACTCTGCTCGTTCTGCAGCTGCATCAAGTTCCTCTTCTTCTGCTGGATCATTTACCGGCACAGTATCTGGATCTGGTTCCGGCGTTGACGTAGCAAACTATAGTCTGCAGTTTGTGGGCGCTCCTTACTCTTGGGGTGGCAATACTCCAGCGGGTTGGGATTGCTCCGGTTTCGTTCAGTATGTCTATTCCCACTTTGGCGTAAGCTTGCCTCGCACTTCGGGTGCGCAGGCAGGAGTTGGTGTTGCTGTTGCATCTCTTGCAGAGGCTCAGCCTGGAGATATTATTGCTAACGGCATGCATGCAGCTATTTACATTGGCAATGGCATGGTCATGAACGCTATGAATTACGGACTGGGCACAAAGACTGCTCCAGTATCCTACGCTTTCAGTGGTAGCTATTCCATTCGCCGCGTATTGAGCTAAACAGCATTGATTTTACCTATTTTTAGGTTTTGTATAAAAGGTATAAAGGAGCCAGTTCTGTGTGAGCTGGCTCCTTTGCATATGGACGGATTGACGAATTGACGAATCAGCACATCTGTTATCTTGTAAAAGGGTTCTTCGGACTTAGCGGGGATTCAGGGAGGATGTGTTATCCAGTCAGTTCCCGTTGATTCCCTAACAGTCATGTGTCAAGACATCGTTCCGATGAAGATGGTTTGGCTAATTATGTTTTTACTTCATAAGTGAATGTCGATACGCGCAACCGATATGCCAGTTTTGAAGCCATTTTTTGCCCATCAAAACTGGCATAACAGGTGCATTAATCGGTTAAGCAGAATGGGTGAGAGTAAGAGTTCTTCGAATTTAACGAGGTGTGTAGATTGTAGGTTCGTGAAAGTTGCTAGCGCCGCACGCACACAACGCCCACGTCCAAAAATCAGATGAAATGAGCGCCTAGGAGTGCGTGAAAGTTGTCAGTGCCGAACGCTAACAATATGTGCACTCAAAAAACCTCTCAATTCCCACTCATGAGATACGCCAGCGTTGAGAGTGATTTCAGTCCTCGCTCGTGCGCGGAATCATAGAACGCTATACCAAGTCACGTTTCACGAATCACTCAAGCCCCTACGCGCTGCAATAATAAACAAATGAAATGATCTGTATTAAACAAAAGCCCCGCTAAAATACTTAGAACCACAAATCTTGTTTTTCTTATTCTTCAGCAAGTAACTTATCTGCTAGTTCACAAGCAACCTGAGCTGCTAAACCTGCGGCTGTTATCATAGCGTCTTTATGGTTATTTAGCTCTTCATAAGCTTCACCGCAGTCATTGCTATTCGAACGAATAATCAAACTTTCTATCTCGTTTTTATAACACACATGCACAACAGCTGCGCCTTCCATTTCCTCAGCGTCAGCGCCATCTTGCGAAATAAAGTCAGATAATACGGCTGGATCAGTGCTAAAAATATTGCTCGAAGCAATGGTTCCCACCGTAAAGCGATGGTCTGAAAGATTAGAAGAATAATTTTTGAGATTATCAGAAGGTATGCGAATACCCTCCTCGGTGTACATTGCAGATGCAGCATCCGCAGTGTCTGCATTATTAGCCACAGCAGTCATACTATGTGAGCGCACAACTCCCAAGGCTAAGTTAATCAGGCGTTCTGAACCTGGGAAGCTTTCCATATATGGCGCATCTTCGGCAATAATTGCTCTATCGCATTCTTCATACACGGTAGTACCGCCGAGCACAATATCCCCAAAGCCCAAGCGAGCGTTTAAGTTCCCAGCTATACCTGTGAAAAGCAAAGCATCTGGAGCACTATCAGCGTGCGCACGTGCAATAAGAATCAAAGTCTGCGCAGCGGCTGCACAATTAGTCAATCCCATACCACCGAAAGCACTGAAAACATGGTTCTTGCCATCATGGTAATGCATAATATCCAAACCGCCGGATTGCAGAAGTTTTCCAGGAAAACGCTTGCGCACAGGTTGTATTTCTTTTTCTAATGCACTCATCACAATAATCGTGGTCATGACGACCATAGTAACACCGAGACCGCGCTTCTATCGGTCAGTGCGCAAAGCAGTGCTCAAGTCAGTGGGCAGGTGAGACGGCAAAGCAGCACGCAAAACAGCAAGTATGTGAGAATGCAAAGCTAGGCATCGAACAAAGTAAGCGTGCAAGTCAGTACATAAGATTGCCTACGAATGCCGCGAGCCATCGAGAAAAAACATGTCAAAAGCGCGTCAAGAAAACTGCAAAGTATCAAGAAAAGTATCAAGTGAAACATCAAGAAAGCCCCCTCTAAATAGTGAAAAATCTCACGTATACCCCAATTATTCACGAATTTTCTACGTTCTTCCCAGCCCATTTCCAGTTTATGCATACAGCTGTCTGTACAATGGAAAGCTGGAAATGAAAAGGATAGGTATGCAAACTCTTCAATTCGCGTCTATTGTTCGCACTATTTCTCAGGCTACGAATCGTTCTCTTGCCGGAACGCGCGTATTCGTCGCATCAGATTTTCAGGAAGTGCAACCAGATAATTTTGAGGTGGCAGCAGCCGAATGGGGTCTCCGCCTTGTCCATGACGAAGCCGAAAGCACCTCCTGCCCTATTATTCTTCACTCAACATATGCACAGGTTGATGGAACGAGCATGGCGTATTCGCAAACTGGTATGTCTTTTGCTCAACCTTTAACCGCGCAGGAAAATATTGATCGCGCCCGTGCAGGTATGCCTGTGGTGAGCTATTTGTCGGATGAACTGAAAAAATCAGGTATTCTTCGCGGTGAGCGCATTGCTATCAGCCTTATTATCGAGCCGAAAACTGCTGTTTTAGCGTTAGAACTTCAGGAAGCAGGAGCGGATGTGGCAATTTATGCTACTGCTGCTGAGGTTAATCAAGATATTGCAAACGAGTTGTCTTTGCACAGTATTCGCGTTTTCGCGAATGAAAATTGGACTCCTGTTCAGGAGCATGAAGCAGCTTTAGCTTTGCTCGATGAATTAAAGCCAACAATTATTATCGATGACGGAGCAAGTTTTGCACGTCTGGCTCAGCTTGAGCGTCCTGAACTGATGAAAAATATTAAGGGCGTAGCTGAGGAAACCACTTCGGGCATCCGCGCTTTTGAAGCGATGGAGAAAGATGGAGCGCTCACCTTCCCAGTTATTGCTTCTAATGATTCCATGCTTAAAACAGGTTTTGATAATGTGCATGGTACAGGTGAATCCTGCGTTACTACTTTCTTGTCGATTATGGGAGACAGCTACGTTGAGCGCAATACGGGCGTTGCTGTGATTGGTTTCGGCCCGGTTGGCCGCGGTTTTGCGCGTCGTATGCGCACGCTGGGTTATCGTGTGGTGATTGTTGAGCGTAACGCTACGGCCGCTCTTACCGCTCAGTATGAGGGCTTCGAGATTATGCCGCTGGCTGAGGCTGTGCGTAGCTGCAACTGTGTGATTAGTGCTACGGGCGCTGTTCATACTATTGATTTAGAAACTTTACAGTCCTTGAGCGATGGCACTGTTGTGGGCGTTATTGGAGGAATCTCTAATGAGATTGCTTTGGATGATTTAACCGCGCTGACGCATCAGCATATCGCTCCGTCTGTGCCTGTTACTCCGCTTGACTTAGGTAATGATTCTACTGCTTTACTGCTTGCAAGCGGTGATGGTATGAATTACACGGTTAGCGGCGGAAATCCGATTGAGATTATGGATTTGAGTTTTGCTGTGCAGCTTAACGCAGTGCAGATGCTTGCAGAGAATCATGGGGAATTAGGTGCACGCGTAATTCGCATGGATACGACTATTGATGAGACGATTGCTCGTTCTGCTCTGTACGCCCGCGGTGCTCAGATTGATGAGCCTAGCGAGACGGAAACAGACTGGACGCGCACGCGCTTTAGCGATGGTTTGCAGCGTGAGGGCGCGGAACACTAGCGGGCGTGAGGGCGGTCGCGAGCGAGGGTTGTGAGCGAGCGCAAGCAAGGGTGAGGACGCAAGCAAGTGCGAGAGCGCAAGCAAGGGTGAGGACGCAACTAAGTTTCCTCAAACCGTTGCACACTCACTCCACACCCCACATAAAACTACGCACAATGCTACATAGAAACGAGGGCACTTTATGAACGACTTAAGTACTGTTGTTGTCTATTCAGCTTCCCTCGTCTTACCCGTAACTGCTCCAGCTTTGCCTGGCGGATCAGTTGCTGTATACCAGGGTCGCGTAGTACATGTGGGTACTCGCTCTTGGGTGCTTGAGGCTTTATCTGAAGGCCCACTTCGTGCCCATCGGATTGTGGAACATCATTTTGATGGTGTCCTTTTGCCTGGTTTAGTCAATGCCCATACGCATTTGCAATACACCGGTATGGCTTCTGTGGGAGAAGGCACGTATAACAATTTTCAAGAGTGGAGCGACGCTTTCGACACCATTTACGATGATGATAGCCTGCACAAGCCATGGAGACAGTGGGCACATGAGGGAGCACGTCAGCTCGTGCGTTATGGTACGACGGCTGCCGCAGATATTGCTACTGATTTAGAAGCGGCTGGCGCATTACACTCCCAGGGAATGCATGGCATTACCTATTGGGAAGTGATGGGCTGGGAAAACGAAAAGTGGCGAAGTCTAGGACCTGAATGGTTGCGTGATCAATTAGTGCAAGCCTCGCAGCAAGACGTTGCCGAGCTGGGGATTAGTCCGCATGCCCCGTATTCTTTGGATTCGGCTCCGTTTTTGGATTTGCCCGATATTGCCCGTGGTATGGGTATGCGTTTGCATATTCATTTGGGAGAAACACCAAGTGAAGCTGCAGATGATAATTCTGATCAGCTCTACTCCCCTGTAGAGCGTTCCTGGCGTTCTCATCATTGGGATAGTTATCCACAGTTGAAGTCCACCGGTGCGCATGTTTCTGCTATTCAGTTCGTCGATCAGCTTGGCAGTCTGGGACCTGATATTCATATTGCGCATGGAGTCTATGCCAATGCCGAAGATCGCCGCATTTTGCGTCAGCGTGGCGTAGGAGTTGCGCTGTGTCCACGCAGTAATCGGATTACATGCACGCAAAAGGATGCTCCAGTAGCTGACTATCTTCGCGAAGGAAATCTTGTCTCTGTGGGCACCGATTCCCTCTCCTCTTCCCCAAGTCTTGACGTTCTCGACGATGTGGCTGTTCTATACGATTTGGCGCGTGAGCAAGGCTATAATCGTAGCGATTTAAGTCATCGCCTTATTCGCATGATGACTCTTGGCGGAGCAGAAGTTATGGGACTTAATGTGGGTTCTCAACGCATTGGTCAAATTAATGCTGGTGCTATGGCTGATTTAGCTTTCCTTGATATTCCTGTGAATCTCAGTTCCGACGCTGCCTACGAAAACACGCTCGAGCGCATTGTGCGTGAAGGTGCAGGAACAAATCGCGCTACAGTTATAGCAGGACGTGTTGCGTATAACGATAACGTTTTCGCTGAATAACATACGAAGGAGCGCGCTATGGTCAATCTCAATCCAGTTGAAGCTGTTCATGCTGCTATTACGCCACCGCTGAGCCAGTATGCTCGCAATATGATTGCTCATTTAGATTTAAGCGCTCATCCTGAAGGTGGCTGGTATAAGCGCACATGGCAAAGTCCTTTAGAATATGCTGATTCTGCTCGCCCTCTGGCTTCTCTTATTTATTTTTTGCTACCCGAGGGCGATTTTAGTGATTGGCATTTAGTTGATGCTGATGAACTGTGGCTGTGGCATGGTCCTGCAGAGATTGAATTAGAAGTGTGCGATGTAGATCCGCGTAGCTTAAGCGCCGATGAGCTTAAAGCACAAACTACGCGCACTGTTTTATCTGTTCGCGAAAATAACGCTTATGGAGCTGCTGCACAATGTCTTGTTCGCGCTGGACAATGGCAACGCACGCTGCCAACAAAATCAGATGCTTTAGTGTCGTGTGTAGTTAGCCCTGGATTTACTTTTGACGGTTTTACCGTTATTACCGAGGAAGATACATGTCAATAATTTCGTGCAACCATGTGAGTTTTTCCTACTCATCGCGCGTAATTCTCAATAATATTTCTTTCACGTGTGAAGACCGTGACCGCTTATGCATTGTTGGACCTAATGGCGCTGGCAAAACAACACCGTTCGTATTATCCGCCATAAATTAGAGCCAGATGCAGGCACTGTATCGGGTCCAGAGTGACACAATGTAGGAGATTCAGCAGTAACGATTAACAATCTTTTTACTGCTGCCACCGCATACGACCGTCATCTTCTCGATGCGTTTAATACCGTAACGATGCAACTGGCAGATAATCCGAGCAATGCTGAGCTATCGTCCACCTACGATGATGTGCTGGCTCAGTTAACACAGCGTGATTCGTGGTCTCTCGAAGCTCGCATAAGCGATATTGCTCACGGTTTACAGCTCGATATGCTGGATTTTTCACGACCTATGCTGTCGCTTTCTCCTGGTCAGCAGGCTCGCGCTGAAATGGCGGCTATTCTGCTCCAACGTCCCGAAGCACTCATCTTAGACGAACCAACGAATCATATCGATGCTCAAACACGCGAATTTCTTATCGAAACGGTAAGTTCATGACCAGGTGCGGTACTCTTTACCAGTCATGATCGTGATTTTATTGAACGTATCTCCACAGCTGTGCTTGATTTAGATACTGGCCCGTTCCAGATTTACCTCAATAACGACGATGCGAATGGTATTGTGCGTTGTAACGGAGCATACAGCGATTACATGCGCGCAAAAGAAGATGCCAAAGCTACGCATATAAAACTTCATGAGCAACAGGAAGCGCAACGCAGTAAACTAACTGCTCATCGTCGCGCTTCTGAACAAGTAACGAATAAGAACTACAATTCAAAGTCTGAGCAAGGTATTTCTACGAAGTTTTTTGCGGACCGCGCTCAAACTGTTTCAGCCAGACGCAAAAGTGATGATGATCGTCGTCTCGAAGCACTTGCTGCATCAGAAATCCGTAAACCCCGTTATGAAGGCTTATCTATTGTTTTGCCTCGCCCAACTCAGCGTTTAAGCGGAGTTATCGTATCAGCTCGTAATTTTAGCATTACTAAGCGTTTAGCTCCTGTCTCTTTTAGCATGAACGCAGGCGATCATCTGCTCCTTACCGATCCAAATGGTTCAGGAAAGTCAACGCTCATGAGCAGTATTCATGCTCGTGATGGTCTTAATGCTCAATCATCGGCTTTCGTCCCTCAATCTTTACCGCAACCGGTTGATGAGCTCATAACTGAGCAGGTGTGGACGAACGGTATTGGTCAAGCGGGTAAAGGTTTCTTACATCCGCAATATTGGTCCGTCGGAATCAAAGATCTATCGGATGGAAACAAGCGTCGCGCTCAACTAGCTTTGGCTCTTGCGAGCGCGCCTGCAGTACTGCTTATCGATGAGCCGACGAACTATCTCAATCTCGATACGATTGAATCCTTGGAAGCAGCTATGCAATCGTGGGAAGGAACGCTCATTATTTCTTCCCACGATCAATGGCTCATTAAGAATTGGGCTGGTCGGCGTCTGACCATACATCCTGTGCCATAGAAAAAACTGCCCATGCCACAGGCCAGCCTGCATAAAAGGCGGCCTGGGTAATAATGGCAGATATTTCCTCGCGGGTAATGCCGTTCTTTTTAGCTGTCTCAAGATGATAGCGCAGCGAGTCATCTACTAATCCGCGTCCCATAAAAACACAGATAACTATAGTGCTTCGCGTTTTCAGGTCGAGACTTTCGTCTGCCCAAATCTGTCCAAAAAGTACGTCATCGTTTAGCTGAGCAAAATCTGGTGCAAATTGTCCGAGACGGTCACGCCCTGCTGTTTGTTTTATCCCACGCATATGTGTCGTGCTCTTTCCTTTTACCTTATTTATTCAACTTACTCAACGCAGCGTAATCGTCTGTATTAACTGGCTCGAACCACTCAGTCTCACCAGCCGTAATAGCAATATGGGAGAACCAACTGCCTTGAGCAGCACCATGCCAATGTTTTACGCCCTGAGCAATAACATAAACATCTCCCGGCTGTAAGCGCACAGCAGGCTTGCCCTCTTCCTGTACCCATCCTTGTCCCGCAGTACACAGCAAGACCTGATAGCCCGTTGTATGCGCATACCAATGATTAATGCAGCCCGGCTCAAAACTGACCTGTGCCATAGACCAGTCAATATTTGCCTGAGCAGGTACGAGAGCCTTCAGAAAAGACTCACCTGTGAAATATTGAGAATATGCCTCATTAGGATTACCAAAACCGAAGGGGTTAGATTTTACTGATTGCTCGTTATAGCCACCGTTAATATCACTCATAGAAACCAGTATAAAAGTATTGAAAATACTTGTCTTTCGTTATACACACACCTGTGAAAAGTGGTTATAAAACTTCTTCAACCTGCTTGTACTTGTACTAGGGTTTTCGATACGATTAGACAGCAGATTTTTTGAGAGAAAATGGAGTTCCGCATGTTGAATACAAAGAATTTTGGTCGAGCTCTTGTTGCTGGCGTTACCGCTACTGTTTTGGCTTTTGCTGCTGCATGCGGTTCTACAGGCGTTCAAAACAATAGCGCTTCTGAAACTGTTACCGATGGAAAACTCACTGTTGCAACCGGTGAACCTGCATACACTCCATGGGTATTGAACAACAAGCCTGAATCAGGTGAAGGTTATGAAGCTGCAGTGATTTATGCTGTAGCTAAGGAATTGGGCTACAAGGATAGTGATGTGAAGTGGACTCGTTCCACCTTTGATTCCGCTATTGCTCCAGGCGCTAAGGACTGGGATATGAACATCCAGCAGTTCTCAATTACTGAAGACCGCAAGAAAGCTGTGGACTTCTCCCCTAGCTACTACAACACTACCCAGGCTATGGTTGTTCAGTCCGATAATAAGTTTGCTAATGCCACTTCTTTAGCTGATTTGAAGGATGCTGTGATTGGTTCTATGACCGGCACCACCTCTTATGAGCAGGCTAAGGCAAAGATTAAGGACGACATCAAGTTGTATAACAACAACGATGATGCTGTGGCTGCTTTGTCTTCTGGTCAGATTGATGTTCTCGTGGTAGATACTCCAACTGCTGTGAACATGGTGGAGTCTGGTCAGGCTGGCAAGACTGGTAAGGTTTTGGGTCAGATTGCCGATTCTGAGGATAAGGAAGGCATGGGTATTCTCTTGCCTAAGGGCTCCAAGCTCACCGCTAAGGTAACCAAGGCTATTAACACCTTGCAGGAGAACGGCACTTTGAAGCAGCTGCAAGACAAGTGGCTGTCTGCATACACCACGCTGACTGTGTTGAAGTAGTTGGCGGTTAGCGAAAGTTAAAAGCTTACAGAGATAGAGAGAGCGGCATGGCATGGTTGTATGACGTGCCGCTTTCTGCATTTTTTGTATAATTACTATCGTCCCTTCACTCACCCACTGCGCACGCATTGTGCGAACCACTGTAAAAGAGACATTCATGGCTACATTTGATCCATCTACAGTAAGTGCTGTAGAGTTCGAACGCGAGAAATATCGCAAATCCGAAAGTCTTAAATCGGTTATAACCAGTATTGTGAGCGCTATTGTGCTTATTGCGGTTATTGCCACCTCCTTGCACTACTCCCCTGGCTGGGAACGCGTAAAGTTCACCTTCTTTAACTGGGAGTATTTTGTTAAGTCGCTACCCGTTGTAGGCCAAGGCTTACTGTTAAACATTCAGGTGCTGTTCTTCGCCGTGATTGGCGTGGCTGTTTTCGGCACGCTTTTAGCTTTGTTACGCACCAGCCGTAGCGCTGTTATGCTGCCACTGCGTTGGATTGCCGCCTTCTATACCACGGTGATGCGCGGTATTCCTATGCTCGTTGTGCTGTATTTAATTGGTTTCGGTGTTCCAGGTTTGGTCACCACCCGCATTTCGCCTACGGTGTTGGGCACAGTGGCTGTTGTGTTGAGCTATTCAGCGTATATAGCCGAGGTTTTGCGCGCCGGCTTTAACGATGTGCATCCGTCTCAGCGCGCTGCTGCCCGCTCTTTGGGCTTAACAAACTTACAGACCATTCGTATGGTGGTTATTCCTCAGGCTTTGCGCAAGGTTGCTCCAGCGCTGATGAACGATTTTATTTCCATGCAAAAAGACGTCGGTTTAATCTCCACCCTGGGTGCGGTGGATGCGATTCGTTCCGCTCAGATTATGCAGGCGCAAACCTACAACTTTACGCCGTATATTACCGCGTCTGTCTGCTTTATCTGCATGAGCGTTCCGTTTATTCTGCTCAATGATTGGTACGCCGCTCGCCTGCGTAAGCGCGAACTCAACGGAGGGATTGTTTAATGACTGCTCAGACTGCTACAGAATCTAAAGCTGTTTTGCGCCTCGATGGCGTAACGAAAGCGTATGGCACGAACCTTATTCTCGACCACATTAGTTTCGACGTGCACGAGCACGAAGTTGTGGCGCTACTTGGTCCGTCCGGTTCGGGTAAGTCTACGCTCATGAAGTGTGTGAACCTGCTTGAACGTGTGAATGATGGCCAGATTTGGCTCGGCGATACGGATATTACCGACCCTCGCGAAAATGAGAATGCCATTCGTTCACGCATTGGCGTGGTTTTCCAACAGTTCAACCTGTTCCCACACATGACTGTTATAGAGAACATTATTTTGGCCTCCACCCACGTGTTGAAGCGCGATAAGGTCGAAAGCGTGGAGAAGGCCACGGAGCTGCTCGAGCGTATTGGCATGGCAGATAAGGCGAATTCGTACCCCGATCGCCTCTCGGGTGGTCAGCAGCAGCGTGTGGCGATTGTTCGCTCGCTTATGACCGACCCGGAACTGCTTTTACTCGACGAGATTACCTCGGCTCTCGATCCGATGCTCGTAGGCGAGGTTCTCGAGATGGTTATGGAGCTCAAGCAGCAGGGCACCACGATTTTGATGGCTACGCACGAAATGAGTTTCGCTCACCAGGCAGCCGACCGCATTGTACTGCTGCGTGACGGCCACATTATTGAGGACGGCACCCCGCGCAAAGTTATGGAGGAATCCACGAACCCGCAAACACAGGAGTTCTTTAGCTACTTTAGAAACCTCTAAAACTCATGACCCCTTTCGATCAGATTCGCTCGGTTTTCGAGGTTCACGCTGATACCGCAAGAGCCGAGCAGATGAGCCATTACATGCGCGACCAGTTCGCTTTCTATGGCATCGCTTCACCAGAGCGCAAGAAACTGTACACTGATTTTTTGCGCGAGGAGAAGAAAAAGAAGCTGATTGATTGGGGTTTTATTGATTTATGCTGGGCTGATCCGCATCGTGAGTTTCAGTACTGCGCTCTCGATTACCTCGTACGTATGAACCGTTTCGTTGAGTTTGACGACCTTGACTTGCGCATTCGACAGCTGGTCGAAACGAAATCCTGGTGGGATAGCATTGATGTGCTGTGCAAAGTGGTTGGTTCGGTAGGCCTACGCGATGAGCGTGTTGCTGAGCTGATGCGTTACTGGGCTACAGATGAGAACATATGGATTCGTCGCTGCGCGATTGAACATCAGCTCGGACGTAAAGAGAATACAGATACAGCTCTCCTCACCGAAATTATCGAGGCGAACCTCAAGAGCACTGAATTCTTTATTAATAAAGCTATCGGTTGGGCTTTGCGCGATTATTCCAAAACGGATCCTGATTGGGTGCGCAACTTTATTTCTTCCCATCCTGATTTAAGCGCTCTATCTGTGCGTGAAGGCAGTAAATACGTATAAAAAATGGCGTATGAGTCGACACTCATACGCCATAACTATTAGGTTATCTTACTCGTTGCTACCTGGACGAGGAATTAAGAACGACGCTGCAAAGCCGAGCACAACCAGAATCAAACCGGTCATCATAGCAGCGGTGTAACCTGCAGTTACGCCGCTCGCCTGAGAGACGACGTTCTGCGCTGCGTAGAGAGCAACGTAGCTCAAACCTGCACCCAAGTTGAAGGCGCCAGCGTTCAAACCTGGCAAGTAACCTTCGTTATCCTTTGGAGAAAGCACAATACCCAAACCATTGAGCATAATATTTACTGTACCGGCATAGCTGAAACCGAGGATAACAGATACGAGAACCAAGCCCCATACATTCGCATGACCTGCCACAAAGAAGCCGAGCGCTACGCCTGCGAGGGTAACAATCATACCGCCGCGCAAAACCTTCAAGTAGCCGAACTTGGAAGCCAAAATACCAGCAACTGGGCCGAAAGCCAAACCAATCAGAGCGTATGGAGTCAGCGTTGCGAAGGATACAACATCGGCACCCAAACCGGTACCAAACTTAGGATCTTGAGCAATAGCTGGAACGATACCGTTCATCACTGCGAATACACCGGTCATGGTCAAAGTGGTGGTAATAAGCAGACCCCAGGTGCGGCGCTGCTTCATATAGAAGGTGGAGACCATTGGATCTTTCTTGCGCTTCTCTGTCTGCCAGAAAGCAATAAAGGAAGCAGCAGAAATAACAATCAAAATAATGGCATACGTCCAGTTAGCAGCAGCGAGCTTCTGCATCTCGTTAATCGCGGTAATAAGCGTACCCATTGCCACAACAAGGAAGATAGCGCCCAGCCAGTCCATAGCTGGAGTTTCTGCAGCAGTGCTTTCCTCAGCAAAGAGGAAGACGAGGATAATTGCTGCAGCCGCAATAATGGCCATAACCCAGAAGACAGCGCGGAAGCCCCAGTTACCTGCGAGCCAGCCACCGAGCAGAGCGTCAACGCCTGCGATACCGCCGTTTACCGAGGTGAGGATAGCCATGAGCTTGGTGTACTGCTTGTCCTCAGTAACGCGCTGATGCAACATAATCAAACACATTGGAACGATAGGACCTGCAGCACCCTGGAAGATACGACCAATCATAAGGAAAGTGACGTTTGGAGCCAAAGCAGAAATAGCGCAACCAATCGTGGTGGCTGCGAGCATACCAAGCAGAACCTTCTTGCGGCCCATTAAATCAGCCATACGAGGCAGGAACAGGGAGAACAATGCAGCTGCGGTAAAGAAGATAGTCTGAGTTAATGCGATGGAAGCAGCGCTCGTGTTAAGCTCGTGCTCCATTGTTGTTAATGCTGGGGAGAGCATGGACGCGTTGAGCTGGAAGGCGAAAATAGCGACCAGCAAAGCAACCATCAAAGACACAATCGACTTACCGCCGGTGTCGAGGCCTTTCTTCTCTTTCAATTCACTCACGTGAAACTCCTTTGTGTTGAGTGTCAATTGAAATTCTCGGTTGGCGCTTCTTCTTTCCTATCTGCTCCAACCCACGATATTCCACATTGAAATTCTTATACTCCAGTAGCATATACCCGTTTTTGGTTAAACGCAAAACCTAAGGAAAATCGCGGTGTTTCGCGCATGAATTCTTCCTCAATTGCACGCGGTATTAATTCACCTCGTACTACACAAACAAGCCAAATCTTTTGGTGATTTCTTGTAGTACGAGGTGAATTAATCTTTTAGTACAATATTGTGACCCTACACGTTCAACCCGCGCACACGCTCCACGTCACGGGCCATCTGCTCCACCAATGCATCTGCAGACTCGAAGGTGCGCATTGGACGCAGATAGTCAGTAAATTCCACACGTACACGCGCATCATACAGATTAAACTCAGAGTCAGGAACATCTACACAATAGGCTTCCACGCTGCGTGAGGTCTCAGAGAAAGTGCTGTTCGTCCCCACAGAAATAGCAGCAGCGTAATGCTCGCGAGAAGCGCCATCCTCCCCTAGCACCGTCACATAGCCAGCATACACACCGTCAACCGGCACGAACCCATCGATCTGACCACAGTTAGCTGTTGGGAATCCCAACCCACGTCCGCGAGCTGCCCCATGCTCCACTACTGCGTCAATGCTGTGCGGACGACCCAAAATTTCTGCTGCATCGTGCATGCATCCGCGAGCCAGTAAAAAGCGAATCATCGAGGAACTATAGGCACGCGTTGCCACACTGTTATGCTTTTTTGTCCATGCGCGCAGCTCAGCTTTGGTCATGCCAGTCATCGGATTATGCGGCTCGCCATCGTTTTGTGGTACCGCATATTCCAACGTCCGTGGCACGAATACACCAGACGGACCGCAGTCATCAACAACATCCAGCTCGAAAACGCCGGTTGCAGCACTCAACTTAGCAATCGCACCGATATTACCTTCGCGACCCTTTCCCATCGTTGCGTCCATGCCGAGCACAAGAGTTCTCATACCGAGCTTGCCCACAAGCTGACCGAGGAAGAAAATATACGTGCGCGCCGCAAACTCAAGCGTATAACGCACAACGAGAGCATAATCAAACCCTGCCTGCTCGATCAGCTCGAGACGATGGTTCAAGCTCATCACAGCAAGCTCGTCCGCATATTCGGCCAACTGCTCGCCGTCATGCGAGACCGCGTAGCTGTGTACAACGCTTGGACGCGGATCGAAAGTAATCGCTACGCTTGGCACGTCATACTGCTCAGCCAAGGCACGCGCACGGTTAAGCACCGCCTGATGCCCCTTGTGCACACCATCAAAATTACCAATGGTCACCACAGCGCGCTTCTCGTCGCTCAAAGTTGGCCATTCAACAACCCCGTCGCTATTCGGTTCGAGATGAATAATGTCCATTATTTAACCTTCCTGAATAAGAGTTGCAAGTTCACGAGACGTTATAAAAACTGTTGACGGCTTGCACACATGCTTCTTCCACGGTTCCAGCAACGCCATCAGATGCGTTTTATACGATGCCGCCACCGCATGCGGAATACTCAGCTCCAACGGTCGCCCGAAACTAATAGCGACCGCTTGCTCATCGCTCAGTTCAATCATCGGCAGGGTTGCTGCCGCTGCTTGGAACGGCGTAATAATGTGAGCACTCAGCGCTTCCTGGTTATCGCGTAAACCGTCCGGATACACGGCTTTCATTCGGCGCTGCTCTACTCCATCGCGATCAGTAAACACACGCTCGACCGCGCTAAACTTAATCGCCATAGCGTCGTCTGCATTAAAGTTCCCGACACGTTCGCGCCGCAGCATCGTTAAGTATCCGCCTACACCGAGCAGTTTGCCCAGATCGCGGCCGAGAGCACGGATATAAGTGCCCGCTGAACAGGTAACGCGCGCATCCACGTCCACGAACGCCGCTTCGGCATGGCGTACATCGAGTACATCGAAACTGCTGATAGTAATATCTTGTGCTTTCAGCTGCACATCCTCACCGCTACGCGCAAGATTGTAGGCACGCTGACCGTTGATTTTCTTGGCCGAGAAAGTGCTCGGCACCTGTTTTATCTGACCAACGAGCTGCTCGTTGATTGTGGAAACGATTTTTTCGCGCGTCAGCTCAGTTAAGCGCTGGCTTACTTCTTCTTGATTATCAGGATAGATAAGCTCTCCGTCTGCATCGTCTGTTGTTGAGCGCAGACCGAGGCGAATAGTCGTCATATAAGTTTTATCTGTTCCCACAATCGAGTTGAGCAAACGGGTAGCCGAGCCGAAACCAATAACGAGTACGCCTGTAGCCATCGGATCGAGCGTTCCCGCGTGCCCTACCTTCGAGGTGTGCAGAAGGGATCGACAGGCTGCAACCACATCATGACTGGTTACACCCTGCGGCTTGTCGACAATCAGGACGCCACTACTCATCGTCATCCATAATGATGGTCAGATCGAAATCTTCGTCATCATCAAAGTCATCACCAAAGTCAAGCGTAAAATCATCGCTCTCATCGTAACTATCTGCAGCCTCTTCTTTATGCTTATATGGGTCTGCTTCACCAGCGTACTGCGCGTTCTCACGCAAACGAGCCAGCTCTTCGTCACGCTTTCGAGCCACAACAAGCACATCATCTACTTGTGCCGCATGACCTTGTAAAGCGTCAAAAACAAAGAAAAGTTGCGGAGTTAAACGCAAACCTGCTGTACGTCCTACTTTAGAGCGTAAATGACCTTGAGCTTGTTTCAAAGCTTGAGCGGCACGTTTCTTTTGTCCTTCTTCGCGGCCTTTATCGCCATAAATGGTCCAGAAGATGCGAGCCTGCTGCATATCGTTTGTAACGCGTACTTCGGTAATCGTTACGCCGCGTAAACGAGGATCATGAATATCTTTTTCCAAGGCATTCGCAACAACGCGCTGGATAAGCCCAGCAATGCGTACTGCGCGAGGATTTGTTCCTGCCATAATCAGTCCTGTTCCCTATCTTTTCAGCACAAAAGGCAGTCGTTCCATATCGACTGCCTTCGTGCCTAGGCTGCATGCATCAGCCTATCATCATCAAACCTAGCTGCGTGCAATCTCTTGCATCTCGAAGGTTTCAATAATATCGCCAATCTGAATATCATTGAAGCTTCCGAGGTTAATACCTGCTTCGTAGCCCTCGGTAACCTCGGTAACGTCATCCTTAAAGCGACGCAAGGTGGAAATCTCGAGGTCGTTAAAGGTTACGACACCATCGCGCATAATGCGAGCCTTGGTGCCGCGCTTTACGGTACCGTCTTCGACCTTTACACCAGCAATGTTACCGAACTTGGACGAGCGGAAGATTTCGCGAATCTCGCTGTGGGAAGTAACAACTTCTTCATACTCAGGCTTGAGCATGCCCTTAAGCGAGGATTCAATCTCTTCAATCGCCTTGTAAATAACGGAGTAGTAACGTACGTCTACGCCTTCGCGCTCAGCCAAATCACCAACTTGGCGAGATGGACGCACGTTGAAGCCAATAATAACAGCCTTATCGACAGTTGCCAGGTTCACATCATTCTGGGTAATAGCACCCACACCGCGGTGAATAACCTGAATACCTACTTCGTCGCTTACCTCAATCTTCATTAAGGATTCTTCCAGAGCTTCCACAGAACCAGAGGAGTCACCCTTAATAATAACGTTGAGCATATCAACTTCAGACTTAGCGAACTGCTCCTTAAGGTTCTCCAAGGAGACCACCTTATGACGGCGAGCAAGCTGTGCTGCACGTTCGGAAGCTTCACGCTTTTCAGCAATCTGGCGAGCTGTACGGTCGTCAGAAGCTACGAGGAAGAGGTCTCCTGCTGTTGGCACAGAGGTCAAACCGAGCACTGCTACTGGACGTGATGGATCTGCTTCTTGCAGGTTATTACCATTTTCATCGAGCAATGCACGCACACGACCGTAAGACTTACCAGCCACAATAGAATCGCCCACGCGCAAAGTACCCTGCTGCACCAGAACAGTTGCTACGGCACCGCGACCCTTATCCAAGCGAGCTTCAACGGTTGCACCGCGAGCATCAGCTTCAGGATCAGCACGCAAATCCAAGGTAGCATCTGCAGTCAGCAGAACAGCTTCAAGCAGCTTGTCAATATTCAAGCCCTGCTTTGCGGAAATATCCACGAACATGGTGTCTCCACCGTATTCTTCTGGAACTAATCCGAATTCAGTGAGCTGACCGCGTACCTTGTCTGGGTTAGCGCCGTCCACATCAATCTTGTTCACAGCTACAACAACTGGAACATGAGCTGCCTGAGCGTGGTTAATAGCTTCAACAGTCTGAGGCATTACGCCGTCATCTGCTGCAACAACCAAAATTGCCACGTCAGTTAACTCAGCACCTCGAGCACGCATAGCGGTGAAGGCTTCGTGACCTGGAGTATCCAAGAAGGTAATGCGGCGATCAATATCGTTGAGGCTCACGTGAATCTGGTAAGCACCAATACGCTGGGTAATGCCGCCGGCCTCAGACTTAATAACATTCGTCTTACGAATGGTGTCGAGCAAGCGAGTCTTACCGTGATCAACGTGACCCATAACAGTAACCACTGGTGGACGAGGAACAAGCTTGTCTTCGTCGATTTCGGCATCCAAATCGATGTCGAACTGCTGCAAGAGTGCTCGGTCTTCTTCTTCGGCGGATACGATCTTAATATTCCAACCGATTTCTTCACCGAGAACTGCGAAAGTGTCAGCGTCGAGAGACTGGGTTGCTGTGGCCATTTCACCGAGGTGGAACAGCACAGTGACCAAGCTTGCTGCGCTTACATTAATCTTTTCGCCCAAATCAGACAAGGTTGCGCCCTGTGGCAACTGAACAATTTGACCGTTACCGGATGGAATACGTACACCACCGATAACTGGTGCTTTCAGTTCTTCGGACTCCTGGCGCTTATTGCGTAATGCTGCCTTACGAGACTTAGACGACTTAGCGCCCTGACGGCCGAATGCGCCTGCAGCGCCGCCGCGACCGCGACCGCCACGAGCTGGACCGTTCGATGGTGCTGGACCGTTGTTGTGGGCTGCACCGCCACCGAAACGATTGCCACCGCCCCCACGGGAGCCGCCGTTACCGGCACCAGCGTTGCTTGGCGATGGGCGATTGCCCCACTTGGAGCCGCCGTTACCACCACGGGAGTTTTGCGAACCCGCGCCTTGGGACTGACCTGGGCGTGGGGCGCTTGGGCGAGAACCGCGACCACGACGATCACCGCCGTGACCATTGCGGTTGCCGCCTTGACCCTGACCTGGACGACCACCACGACCACGACGTTCGCCATTACCACCTTGACCGCCTTCAGCATTCGCACCTGGGCGACTCATTGGGTGTGGACGTGGAATATCGCCTGGAGTTGGAGTTGAGCCCATGCGCTGTTTGCTCATAAATGGGTTATTGCCTGGACGTGGTGTTCCATTAGCGCGACTGCAAGGCTTTGGAATGCCCGGCGCAGCATGTTCTGCACTCTTTGCTGACTGAGCAGCTGAAGTAGGAGTAGCTGCTGAAGGAGCGGAAGGCGTTGCAGCTGCAGTTGAATTAGATGAAGTGACCGCAGTTGCTGCATTCTTAGCTGATGCAGTTTCACTCTTCTTGCGAGCTGGCTTAGCAGCAGCTTTCTGAGAGGATTGTGCAGCTGCTTTCTCGCCTGCTGCAGCCGCCTTATTTGCCGCTGGATTCACAGAAGACATAGCAGCACGAGCCACTGCTGCACGTGGAGATGGAGCCTTAGCGGTCTTCTCTGTTTCAGTATTCTCTGTTTTCTTGGCTTGTGGAGCCTTATCTGCTTGAGCTTTTTCAGCTTTATGAGCCTTCGCTGTTGGCTGAGCAGTAGCCTTACCTGAGGCTTGTGGTGAAGCAGTATCTGCTGGCTGCGCGCTATGAGCGTCACCAAAAGTAGCCGTTAATTTACGCACAACTGGCGCTTCTACGGTAGAAGATGCAGACTTAACAAACTCTCCCATATCCTTGAGCTTCGCAAGAACGGTTTTGCTGTCTACACCAAATTGTTTTGCAAGTTCGTATACGCGTGCTTTAGGCACAATTTCTCCTTTACATCAGCGCCGCGTGTAACTTGCTCGCAGCGCCTATATGAGTAGGGTTAACGTATCCTGTCTCATCGTAACGTGACCATGATCGTATTACCTCGTCTCACAGTAGTGATTTTCTATCACAAGCTCTATCAATCATACTGATAGTCATGGATGAAAACCACTACTCTTCGCGTGTATAAATTAGGTATTTTATTGGATTGACTCTCGTACTCTCACGCTTTTATTCAGCGCTTGAGGCAGCAGAATTATCTTCTTCTGTTTCCTCAGATACTTCACTGCGCACAGCCTGAGATTCCACAGATTCAATACCAATCTTCCAACCTGTTAATTTTGCAGCCAAACGAGCGTTCTGGCCTTCTTTACCAATAGCCAAAGAAAGCTGATCTTCCTTAATAAGAGCAATAGCTGTTTGATTCTTCTCGCTGACTACACGCACAGATGTTGCGTGTGCAGGAGAAAGAGCGGCGGCAATAAACTTGGCTGGATCATTGGACCAATCCACAATATCAATCTTCTCATCACCCAAGTTTTCCATAACCGAGCGTACACGGTTACCACTTGGACCAATCAAAGAACCCTTAGGATTGATTCCTGGAGTATTTGCTCGCACAGCAATCTTCGTACGAGCGCCTGCTTCTCGAGCAATAGACATAATGGATACTGCTCCCGATGCAAGTTCAGGAACTTCACGCTCGAAAAGACGGCGAACCAGCTCTGGATGAGAACGAGACACAATAATTTCTGGTCCCTTTAATCCGCGTGCAACGTTCACTACGTACACGCGAATGCGCTCACCGTGACGGTACACTTCACCAGGAACTTGTTCACGACGTGGCAAAATAGCCTCTACATCTCCCACTGCCACATGAATATTCTGCGGATCGCGTGAGTTCTGCTGAATAATACCGTTAATAATCTGGCCTTTCTGACCTGAGAAAGCACCAAAAATCTTATCGTCAGCAGCTTTACGGAAAAGTCCCGTAATCACTTGCGCAGCTGTTGCAGCAGCTACACGACCAAAATCTTGTGGAGTATCGTCGTAAGGTTCTCCTAATTCAGGACGTGGGCGAGGATCTTCTTCTGTTGGTTCTACTGGAATCTCATCCTGCGCCCAGATGGTAAAGGAACCAGCGCGTTCATCGAGTTCTACACGAGCATGCTTTGCAGCGTTCGGTGTTTTAGAATATGCCAACTTCAATGCTTGAGCTAATGCCTCATCTAAGGTTTCCGCTTCAATTCCCTGTTCTGCTGCGATTCGATGTAACTGCGACAAATCAAGTTCCATAGTGGAGACCTCCTATATGAAGTTATACAATGCACATGCGTGTCATGCGCTTACGGTCTAAGTGAAGTATTATTCTAACGAGGAATATAGACTTTAAAAGTATACGCTCTGCTGAGAGGGAAAAGAGAGTATGAAAGCACAGCATTCATCTGCAGTCTCTCGCGTAACAGCTCTTATCGCTGGATATGCCCTGAGCTTATCGTGCGCCAGTATTGCATATCCATCCTTTGCAGCTCAATCAACCGAATCAGTCAGTTCATCATCATCGTGCGACGCTTCCTACGTCACAGCAAAAAATTTACAAGCTCATCAACACTCAGCGTTACTCCCCTCTTTTACACAGGTTGCTGCATCTTTGAGTGCTGACGCTTGGATGAAGGTTGCTTTAGAATGTCCTTCACGCTATGCCGAAGGTATTATGTATAGTGCTTTAGCGGTGCTCTCCTCTGGTCTAGACGAATCAGGTGTTCTTGCACAAGCCGCACAGGATCAAACAACCGCTCAGACGGCGTTATCCGAGGAATCAACACTGTCGATTAATGTCTTAAGTTCACGTAGCTATCAAGCATTAGCTCAGGCAGAAGATCGGCTACGTTTTTCGTATGAAGTGATTGCTACACGTGACTCAAGTGTTGAGAATGCTGGCTCGTATGCTCTTTCCGCTTCTCAAGCTAGCGATATTTTTGCAGTCCATGCACAGAAACAGTCCACATCATATAAGGATTCGCGTGAACGCATTTATAATGCTTGCCAGTTAGTTCAGTATTCCGGTCAGGATGGAGCAACAGGACTCAGTATGCCTCTTACTGCTTCCCTTGAGCTGGACACTGCGCTCACACAGTTACGCTCTTTAGATGAAGATTCCGCTTCTCATAGTTCTGCGTCTCTAGCAAGCCAAGCATCTGCTTCGTTACAGAACGCTATTGCGCTGCGGGTACGTTCTCATCTGTTACGAGCTTTTGCCTTGGGTGCTCCTCAATTATCTGAGTTATACCTCGATTAGAATGCTAACTCTCTCTTCCTCATATAGCACTGATTGCCTGAAAGATTTTTGGGGGGAAACTGCGATATACACGCTCATTTCGTGGATATTGCGCATGCGCGTATACCGTTATTGAGGTGGGGTGGTTCATTGGACTTAGTGGGGTTTTCGGATTTTAGCAGGGTTGTAAGTTTGTGACTAGCAGCTGTTCCTAACAGCCAACCTTCAAGCTGCGTTAAATCCGAAGAGCAGTTACTCTCACGCATTCTGCTTAACCGATTAATACACTTGTTATGCCAGTTTTGAAGCCATTTTGTGCATCAAAACTGGCATAACGGTAGCGCATATCGACTTCTCATATAAAGACGAACACATTCACGTCGCAACGATGCCTTGACAGATAACATCCTGAGGAATCAACTGGAACCTACTGGGTAACACTCTCCCCTAGCCCCGCCCCCGCTGAGTCCGAAGAGCCAGATTATGACATGCCGAACACGTCCTTTCCCGCAAGCCACCACAAGCCACCAGAATCCCCAAATCAGTCAGCCCTATAAGCCGTAAAAACGCGACACCACAACAGCACAAAACAAAAAAGTTCCCAAGGCTTTTGAAACCTTGGGAACTTAATCAGTCTAACCTAATCTGAGTTAGTTTAGTTCAAACTACTCTACGATCTTGGTGATACGACCGGAACCTACGGTGCGGCCACCTTCACGAACTGCGAAGGTCAAACCTTCTTCCATAGCGATTGGCTGAATGAGCTCAACGCCGAAGGTTGCGTGATCGCCAGGCTGTACCATCTCAACGCCTTCTGGCAAGGTGATAACGCCAGTTACGTCAGTAGTACGCAGGTAGAACTGTGGACGGTAGTTGGAGAAGAATGGCGAGTGACGGCCACCTTCATCCTTAGTCAAAACGTATACCTCAGCTTCGAACTTGGTGTGAGGAGTGATGGAGCCTGGTGCAGCAACAACCTGACCGCGCTCTACATCTTCACGACCAACACCACGGAGGAGAAGACCGGTGTTGTCACCAGCTTCTGCTTCGTCCATCTGCTTGTGGAAGGTCTCGATGGAGGTGCAAGTGGTGGAGCTAGTTGGGCGAAGACCAACGATTTCCACTGGGGAGTTGATAGCAAGACGACCGCGCTCTACACGACCGGTTACTACGGTACCACGACCGGAAATGGTGAATACGTCTTCGATAGGCATCAAGAATGGCTTGTCGAGATCGTGAACTGGAGTTGGGATGTACTCGTCAACAGCGTTCATCAAATCCTTAACGGTCTGGGCCCACTTCTCGTGATCTGGAGCGTCATCGTGAAGGGCACCGTAAGCAGAAGTACGGATTACTGGGCAATCGCGGTCGAAACCGTTTTCGTCGAGCAAATCGCGAACTTCTTCTTCAACGAGCTCGATGAGCTCTTCATCTTCAACCATATCGCACTTGTTCAAAGCTACGAGAAGCTTTGGCACACCAACCTGCTTTGCGAGCAAAACGTGTTCGCGAGTCTGTGCCATAGGACCATCGGTAGCAGCTACTACGAGGATAGCGCCATCCATCTGAGCAGCACCGGTAATCATGTTCTTCACATAATCAGCGTGGCCAGGAGCATCTACGTGTGCATAGTGGCGAGCGTCGGTTTCATACTCGATGTGAGCGATGTTAATGGTAATACCGCGTTCCTTCTCTTCAGGAGCGGAATCGATCTGATCGAAGTCGTATGCAGGGTTCAGATCTGGGTACATCTCATGCAGAGTCTTGGAGATTGCTGCAGTGAGGGTGGTCTTACCGTGATCAACGTGACCAATGGTACCAATGTTAACGTGAGGCTTAGTACGTTCGAACTTTGCCTTTGCCATATTGTGTCCTCCTGGACGTCTCTAGAGTTTCGTCTTATGCCTTGTAGACACAAGACACTCGTTAAATTTTACTACTTCTTAAGGTCAACTGCCACGGCGTGTTAAACCTAGAATTACTCTTGATTTTATGTGTGCCGTAAGACTTTAACCTTGCAGTCAAGAAGTGGAAGTTCTCACGGAAGTTCGGCGCGAACTTCCACTTCTTGTTTAGGCTACTTAAGCGATTACTCGCCGCGCTGTGCCTTAATGATTTCTTCTGCTACAGTCTTTGGAACCTCTGCATAAGAATCCATGGTCATGGAGTAAACTGCACGACCCTGAGTGCGGGAACGAAGGTCACCAATGTAGCCGAACATTTCAGCCAATGGCACCTTAGCCTTAATAACCTTTACGCCAGTTGCATCTTCCATAGACTGGATTGCACCACGACGAGAGTTAATATCACCCATAACGTCACCCATGTACTCTTCTGGAGTACGAACCTCAACAGCCATGATTGGCTCGAGGATTACTGGGTTAGCCTTAGGAGCAGCTTCCTTGAATGCCATGGAACCTGCAATCTTGAAGGCCATTTCAGAGGAATCAACGTCGTGAACCTGACCATCGGTTACGGTTGCCTTCACACCCACAACTGGGAAGCCCGCGAGTACACCAGACTGCATTGCTTCCTGAACACCAGCGTCGATAGAAGGAATGAATTCCTTAGTAATGTGACCACCGGTAACCTGGTTGTCGAATGCGTAGGTTTCGCCCTGAGTAGTGTCGAGTGGCTCGAAGTTCATCAATACCTTTGCGAATTGACCGGAACCACCAGTCTGCTTCTTGTGCGTGTATTCCTGGTTCATTACTGGCTTCTTGATGGTCTCGCGGTAGGAAACCTGTGGGTTACCTACGTTGCACTCCACGTGGAATTCGCGGCGCATACGATCAACCAAGATGTCGAGCTGAAGCTCGCCCATACCTGCAATCAAGGTCTGGCCGGATTCTTCATCAGTAGTTACCTGGAAGGTTGGATCCTCATCAGACAGGCGCTGCAATGCAATACCCATCTTTTCCTGATCAGCCTTGGTCTTTGGCTCTACAGCAACCTGGATTACAGGCTCTGGGAAGCTCATAGACTCAAGAACAACAGGGTTCTTTTCGTCGCACAAAGTATCACCAGTGGTGATGTTCTTCAAACCAACGAAAGCATAAATGTTACCTGCAGATGCTGCCTCTACTGGGTTTTCCTTATCAGCGTGCATCTGGAAGAGCTTACCAACGCGTTCCTTCTTGCCCTTGTTCGCATTGAGAACAGTGTCGCCCTGAGATACGGAACCGGAGTATACGCGAACGTATACGAGCTTACCGTAGAATGGGTGAGCTGCAATCTTGAATGCGAGAGCAGAGAATGGTTCGTCTGCGTTTGGATGACGGTCGATCTCAACGGTTTCATCGGATGGATTGTAGCCCTTAATTGCAGGAACATCGTTTGGAGCTGGCAAGAAGTCAACCACTGCATCGAGCATTGGCTGAACACCCTTATCCTTGAATGCAGAACCGCAGTATACAGGGTATGCTTCAGACTTCACGGTAAGCTCGCGAACAGCCTTACGGATTTCTCCTTCGGTGATTTCCTCACCTTCAAAGAACTTGTTCATCAAGTCTTCATCGGTTTCTGCAACAGTTTCGAGGAGCTGCTGACGGTATTCATCTGCCTTGTCCTTCAAATCTGCAGGAATTTCTTCAGTCTTGTAGGTAGCACCCTTATCTGCATCGTCATCCCATACATATGCAACCATGCGTACGAGGTCGATAACGCCCATGAACTCGTTTTCAGAACCAATTGGAATCTGCATAACGATTGGCTTAGCGCCGAGCTTTTCCTTAATGGTATCTACCGAGTAGTAGAAGTTTGCGCCCAGCTTATCCATCTTGTTGATGAAGCAGATACGTGGAACATTGTACTTATCTGCCTGACGCCATACGGTTTCAGACTGTGGTTCCACACCTTCCTTACCATCGAAAACTGCTACAGCACCGTCGAGAACGCGCAGAGAGCGCTCTACTTCTGCTGTAAAGTCCACGTGGCCTGGGGTATCGATGATGTTGATCTGGTACTTGTCTTTGGTGTCGTGAGACTGACGGTTCCAGAAGCAGGTGGTAGCAGCGGAGGTAATGGTAATACCACGTTCCTTCTCCTGCTCCATCCAGTCCATAGTGGAAGCACCATCATGGGTTTCACCGATCTTGTAATTTACGCCGGTGTAGAAGAGGATACGCTCAGTTGTTGTTGTCTTACCAGCATCAATGTGAGCCATAATGCCGATGTTACGAACAAACTTGAGGTCCTTAAGCACATCTTGTGCCATTTTTTACCTAACTTTCCTCGTCTATGAACGAAATTACCAACGATAGTGAGCGAAGGCCTTGTTAGCCTCAGCCATCTTGTGGGTGTCTTCACGACGCTTTACGGAAGCACCGAGACCATTAGCTGCATCGAGAATTTCGTTTGCCAGGCGCTCTGCCATGGTCTTTTCACGACGCTGACGAGAGAAGTCTGTGAGCCAGCGCAAAGTCAAAGTGTTTGCGCGTGCTGGCTTAACTTCTACTGGAACCTGGTAGGTAGCACCACCAACACGGCGGGAACGTACTTCGAGGCTTGGGCGAATGTTGTCCAAAGCGCGCTTGAGTACTGCTACTGGTTCTTGTTCTGTCTTCTCCTTAACGATGTCGAGAGCAGAGTAAACGATGTCCTCTGCCAAAGACTTCTTACCATCGAGGAGAATCTTGTTAATGAGCTGAGCTACAACTGTCGAACCGTAAATTGGATCTGGCAGGAGCTGATGCTTTTTTGCTGGTCCTTTACGTGACATAATTACTTAGCCTTCTTTGCGCCGTAGAGGGAACGACCCTGCTTACGATCCTTTACACCCTGAGTATCGAGAGCACCGCGAACGATGTGGTAACGAACACCAGGAAGATCCTTAACACGACCACCGCGAACGAGCACAATGGAGTGCTCCTGCAAGTTGTGGCCTTCGCCTGGAATATAGGCGGTTACTTCAACGCCGGAAGAAAGACGAACACGTGCAACCTTACGGAGTGCAGAGTTTGGCTTCTTTGGAGTTGTTGTATAAACACGAGTGCACACACCGCGACGCAGTGGGCTACCCTTCAATGCCAAAGTCTTGGACTTCTTTGGCTTTGGTTGACGTCCCTTACGGACCAGCTGTTCAATAGTAGGCAACTGTTTTCTCCGATTCTTGTTTCTATTCAGTGCGACCGCTACACTGCACGCACGTCAAGAATCTTTTGCCCACTTTAAGGTAAAAGTCTTCACAGCCACAGTCCACCGGCCCGATGACCCATTGTCTCAGGTTTTCTATTACTAGAAGCCGTCTTCAACTTTGGGATATCCCGCTGCTGCACACCTTCACATAGGCATACCAGCGGCACACACGAATTACCATTATACAGTACAAGCAGACAAAATGCGCATTAGCAACACACGTACATAAGCTTGACGACATAGCAACGCTGTTATATCGCCAAGCCGAACCACGCTTTCTCCCAATATACACAATCAGGGGTGTTGCACTGATTATGCATCCCTCAGCGCGGTACTTTTATGCTACGCGCGACTTATATTACAAGATATCAATCAACAGGGGGAAGAATCACACCCTATGCACTCGTCTTCGATAACTCGGCGTATCCTAAAACCCGTACATTTCCCTATAGATATACCCGTAAATATAAAGGCGCAGTTATGTCTCACGTTCTTCTTAACGCAACAGCATTCGTTCTTATTCTGTGCGTGGGACGATTCCTTGACGCGCTCAAACTCATACCAACGCGTTCGAGTGAAACTCTTAAAACTATTTTGATGAACTTTACCTTACCCGCTGCCATTATTGTGAATTTCAATAAGAATACTTTGCATTCGGGCGGCATTATGCTTGCTCTCGCCGCTCTTGGTCTGGGCGCAAATATTGTGATGGTGGTCGTCGGCATGCTACTTACTCGCCGTCAGAGCGCGCCAACGAAGGCGCTGTATATGTTGTGCCTGCCCGCTATGAATATTGGTACTTTCTGCATACCCTTCGTTCAATCATTTCTTCCTGCTTTAGGAACAGTAACGGCAAGTATGTTCGATGCCGGTAACAGCATTGCTTGCACTGGTGGCACATACGCTTTTACCTCGCAGTATTTATCTAAAAATTCACGAGGTTTTGATTGGAAAACTTTTATTCAACGTATGATAACCAGCACTCCCCTCATGACTTATGTGGTTATGTTTACTCTCACCACGTTCGGCGTGCATCTTCCTGAAGCCGTTAACACCTTGATTAGCCCTATGGCTGCTGCAAATCCATGTATTGCCATGTTGATGTTAGGCGTTATGATTCGCATTGAGTTCAAGCGTGAGTATATGAAAGATATTTTTGCTCTGCTCGGTTTGCGTCATATTTTTTCGATTATTTTGGCTCTGTTCTGCTATTACGTTTTACCTTTTGATTTAGTTATTCGCCAAGCTTTGGTGATTGTTGCCTTCGCCCCGATGAGCGTTGTTTCTGCTGTATACACAGGCTTATGCAATGGAGATGAAGGTAAAGCAAGCGCAGCAAATAGTTTTTCAATTATTATGAGCGTGATTGAAATTACTGTTCTGCTTATATTGATGGGATTGAACTAAAATCCAGCACGATTATGGGCTCTTGGGATTTTGCGGGGTTTGGTTTATTCCATCTGGTTATTATTGCGGCGTGTAGGGGCTTGAGTAATTCGTGAAAGATGACTTGGCATTGCGTTCCATAGTTCACGAACGGGTGAGGATTCCAATCACTCTTAACGATGGACGTGAGCATTGTGAGCGTTCGGCGCTAACAACGTCTACGTATCTCATGAGTGAGAATTGAGAGGGTTTTTCGAGCGTACACATTGTCAGCGTTGTACGCTGACAACTTTCACGCACCTGAGAGCACACTTTTAACTCTAAAATTGGACGCCAGCGTTGCTAGCGTTCCACGCTACCAATTTTCACGAACCTACAATCTACAAACCCCGTTAAATTCGAGGAGTTCGCACTATCGCACATTCTGCTTAACCGATTAACACACCCGATATGCCAGTTTTGATGCACAAAAATAGCTTCAAAACTGGCATAACAGTTGCGCGTATCGACTTCACGTATAAAAATAACCACATTCACACCGAGGCGATGTCTTAACACATACCAGTCAGAGGAATCAACTGATACCTACTAGACAACATCTCCCCTAAACCCC